>CALXVN010000045.1 GCA_944392085.1 uncultured Clostridia bacterium
TGGTATTTACATGTAAATGATGCAGATTGTGATTATTCAGTTGAACTTGCAAGAAGGCCAATTTATAATAATCCTGACATAGATAATTACATTTGTATTACTGAGTCAAACAATATCGAAATGCCAAATAACCATATATTATTTGAAAGACTAGGGGATTCAGTATTTTTTAAAAATGTAAAAAATAATTTTACTAAAGAAGTTCCTTTATCTGCAATATCTTATATAAAAAGACTTGGCAAATTTTATAATGTTTATGAATTATATAAAGAAATATATAAAGATGACATTAATGTAAAAAATTTAACCAATATAAAGTTGAATCTTTCTTCATCTAATAGTTCTACTTTTATTTAATAAATTAAATGTACTTTAGAAAGGTTTTGATTAAATATGACAAAAGAAAAAGGATATGTAAGCTTTGTGCTTCATGCACATTTACCTTTTATTCATCATCCTGAAAGTGAAGATTATCTAGAAGAAGAATGGCTATATGAGGCCATATCAGAAACATATATACCACTTTTATTAAACTTTAAAAAATTAGAGGAGGAACAAGTGGACTTTAGAATTACAATGTCACTTACTCCCCCTCTTCTTAATATGCTTGATAATAAACTTCTTCAAAAAAGATATATAAAATATTTAAAAAAGCACATTGAGTTATGTCAAAAAGAAATTGTAAGAACAAAATATGATAAAAATTTAAATAAACTTTCAAAATATTATTTAGATAGATATACAAATGATTTACATGTATTTAAAGACATTTATAACTGCAATCTTATACAGGGATTTAAACATTTCCAAGATATTGGTGTTTTAGAGATTATAACTTGTGGAGCAACACATGGATATTTTCCTATTCTTTATATTACTGAGCAAACTGTAAAAGCGCAAATTGCAGTTGGTGTTCAAACTTACGAAAAATATTTTGGTAAAAGGCCACGTGGTATATGGCTTCCTGAATGTGGATATATTCCAGAAGCAGATAAATATTTAAAAGAATTTGGTATAGATTATATAATAACTGAGTCTCACGGTATTTTATATGCTAATCCTACACCAATTTATGGCACATTTGCTCCTATTGTTTCACCTGAAGGTGTTATTGCTTTTGGAAGAGATATGGAATCTTCAAGGCAAGTTTGGAGTTCTATTAATGGCTATCCAGGTGATTTTAATTACAGAGAATTTTATAGAGATATTGGATATGATGCTGATTATGAATATATTAAACCTTATATAGCTTCAAATGGTGCAAGAGTTCATACAGGTATAAAATATTATAGAATTACTGGAAAGGATTGCGAAAAGGATTATTATAATCTTCAGTGGGCAAAAGATTCAGCCGAAAAGCAAGCTGGCCATTTCTTTGATAGTAGAGAAAAACAAATAGAAAATCTTGCTCCTGTCATGGCAAATCCACCAATTATATTATGCCCTTATGATGCCGAACTTTATGGTCATTGGTGGTACGAAGGTCCTTATTGGTTATACATTTTATTTAAGAAAATTTATTATGATAAGTGTAATTTTAAACTAATAACACCTAGTGAATATATAGATAAATATCCTTTAATGCAAGTATCTACTCCTTGTAGATCCAGTTGGGGAGCAAATGGTTATAGTGAAGTGTGGCTAAATCAAACTAATGATTATGCTCATAGACATTTACATGTAGCTGGAAATAGGATGGTAGAGCTTGCCCATTTATATCCTAATGAAAAGAAAAACTCTTTAAAAAGAAAAGCATTGAATCAATGTGCACGTGAATTACTTCTAGCTCAAAGCAGTGACTGGTTATTTATAATAACCAATGGAACTATGGTTGATTATGCTAAAAAAAGAATAAAAGATCACATAGGAAGATTTACAAAATTATATTACCAAATTACAGAAGATAATATTGATGAAGAATTTTTAAAAGATATTTCAAAAAAAGATTGTATTTTTCCTGAAATAGATTATATGATATATTATTAAAAGTCCCTTAAACTTTATAAGGGACTTTTTTTATTCTTTTACTTCTTCTTTATTTTCAACTGCTTGTTCTTCTACTGGTGTTTCTGTTTCTACAGTTTCAGCTACTTCTACTGTTTCTGCTTCATTTACATTCTCAGTAGTTTCAACTGCTTCTTCAGGCACTTCTTCTGTCATTTCTTCTTTTATTGTAATTTCTCTATCTTCAATTCTAGCACCTGTATCTTCTTTAGTCTTAGCAGCTTTACCAATTCTATCTCTTAAGTAATATAACTTAGCACGTCTTGCTTTACCTACTCTTACTAATTCTACTTTTTCTACTAATGGAGAATGTACTAAAAATGTTTTTTCTACACCAACACCATAGCTTATTTTTCTTACTGTAAATGTTGCGTTTACTCCTCCACCTTGTTTTTTAATTATAATTCCTTCAAATATTTGGATTCTTTCTCTGTTTCCTTCTTTTATTCTTTGATGAACTTTTACTGTATCACCAACTTTAAGTTCAGGAATCTTATTTTTCAATTGTTCATGTTCTATTGATTTTATGATATCCATTTGATATCCTCCTTTCTTATTTTTATAAAATTTCTTACTAATCTATATTTATCCTAGTAAATCTGGTCTTTTTAATTTAGTAACCTCTAGCGATTTTTGCTCTCGCCATTTTTTTATATTTTTATGATGTCCAGAGATTAATACTTCTGGCACTTTTTTACCTCTAAATTCTTCTGGTCTTGTATATTGTGGATACTCTAAAAGGTTATTACTAAAAGATTCTTCTTTAATAGACTCATCATTTAGTACTCCTTGGGTATATCTACTAACTGAATCTATAAGCACCATTGCTGGTAGTTCTCCTCCTGTTAGTACATAATCACCTATGGATATTTCCTCATCTACAATTTCATCTAAAACTCTTTGGTCAATTCCTTCGTAATGTCCACAAAGTAATATTAAATGTTCTTCTTTTACTAGTTCCTTAACTTTATTTTGGTTTAAAATTTTTCCTTGTGGAGATAAATATATAACCTTTGCATTTTTATCTTTTATAGAATCATATGCATCATATACTACATCTGGCATTAATACCATTCCTGCCCCTCCACCATATGGAGTATCATCAACTTTTTTGTGTTTGTCTTTTGAAAAATCTCTAATATTTATTAAATTTATTTCTATTAGTCCTTTTTCTCTAGCTCTTCCAATAATGCTTTCATCTAAAGATTTAAACATTTCTGGAAATAGTGTAAGCACATCAAATTTCATCTTCCCTCCACTTAAATCAAACCATTTATTAAATGAACTATAATTTTATTTGCATCTATATCAACTTGCTTAATTACTTCTTTTGTTGAAGGTAATAATATTTGCTTTCCTAGGTCATTTTTTACTACATATATATCATGAACTTTATTATTATATATATCATTTACTGTACCGAGTAAGTTTCCATTATCATCATAAACTTCAAGCCCAATTAAATCTGCTATAAAGTATGTATCTTTTGGAAGTTTTCTTGCATCTTCCCTTTTTATTCTAATATAGCATCCTTTATACTTTTCTGCCATATTAATATCTTCTATACCTTTAAACTTAATTAGAACTACATTTTTTTGATACTTAACTTCTTCAATTTGCATTTCTATAAGTTCTTTGTTCTTAATAACAAATACACTTTTTAATTCTTCAAATCTTTCCATGTCATCAGTAAATGGATTTACTTTAACAAACCCCTTAATACCAAATGTGTTTACTATTTGACCTATTTCAAAATATTCTTGCTTCATTTTAGCTCCTATTATTATAGAATTTAGTTTATTATTTAATCTAAAAAAGAAACGAGTATTGCTAGGCAAAATTTAATTCAAATACCGGAGGCGTACTTTGTGTACGTCGAAGATTTTGGATTAAATTTTAACGACGCAAGACGAAGTTTATTTTTAGATTAATCATCTAAAAATTCTATACTTACCTTCTTCTTCTCTCTTGAACCTAAAGCTTTCATAACTGTACGAATAGAGTTTGCAACTTTTCCTTGTTTTCCAATAACTCTTCCCATATCACTTTCTTCTACTTTAACTTCAAAAATAATTTTGTCTGCTTCTTCTTTTTCATTTATAGAAACAGCATCTTCATTTTCAACTATACTTTTTATAATTGTTTCTAAAATTTGTTTCATTTAACAAATCCCTTTCTATATTTGTAAAATTATTTTAAATAATTTACAATGAATATTATATGTTGTAAAAAGAAACGAGTATTGCTAGGCAAAATTTAATTCAAATACCGGAGGTGTGCTTTTTGCACATCGAGGATTTTGGATTAAATTTTAACAACGCAAGACGATGTTTATTTTTTCAACACTTTAGTTGGCTTTTTCAATTAAAGCCTTAACAGTATCAGTAGGTTTTGCACCATTTTTAATCCATTTTTCAACTTTTTCTTTATCTAAAACTATTGTAGATGGCTCTGTCATAGGATTATATGTTCCTATTTTTTCTATTATTTTTCCATCTCTTGGGCTTCTAGAATCTGCAACCACTATGTGATAGAATGGAGCTTTTTTAGCACCTTGTCTTTGTAATCTTATTTTTACCATTTAACTTCACCTCCTAAAAATTTTTTAAAGAACTATTACCAATGGTTAAGTTAATAATTCTTATATATATTTAAAAATTAAAATCTATTTTAACATATTTTTTAAATCTTGTGGATTTATTCCTTTCATCATTTTCTTCATATTCTTGCTATCTTTCATCTGCCTCATCATTTTTTGTGTCATTTCAAAAGATTTCATGAATTTATTTATTTCTTGAACTGAAGTTCCGCTTCCTTTAGCAATTCTTAATCTTCTATTGCCATTTAAAAGTTTTGGATTTCTTCTTTCTTCTATTGTCATAGATGATATCATTGCTTCAATTCTTACAAATTCTTTGTCATCAACTTTAACATCTTTAAGCTGATTCATTCCTGGTATCATTTTAAGTAATGATGAAAATGAACCCATTTTTTTAATTTGCCTCAATTGTGTTAAATAATCATCTAGGTCTAAATCTTTTTTCTTTTTTAATTGTTTTTCTAGTTTTTCTGCTTCTTCTAAGTCTATTGCTTCTTCTGCCTTTTCTATTATTGAAAGTACATCACCCATTCCCAATATTCTTGATGCCATTCTTTCTGGATAAAATACTTCTATATCACTTAGTTTTTCACCAGTTGCTGCAAATTTTATTGGTCTTCCTGTAATTTTTTTTACGGATATTGCTGCACCACCACGAGTATCACCATCTAATTTTGTAAGTACAACTCCATCAATTCCTAATGCTTCATTAAATGCTTTTGCAACATTTACAGCGTCTTGACCTGTCATTGAATCAACTACAAGTAATATTTCATGTGGCTTTATGTTTGCTTTTACATTTTTTAGTTCTGTCATTAATTCTTCATCTATATGTAAACGTCCTGCTGTATCTAAAATTACTACATCATTTAACTTACTCATAGCAACATCTATTGCTTGCCTTGCAATTTTTACTACATCTTTTGAATTTTCATTTGCATATACTGGTATATTAAGCTGCCCTCCTACAACTTGAAGTTGTTTTATAGCCGCAGGTCTATACACATCACATGCAACCAAAAGTGGTTTTTTCCCTTGTTTTCTAAGTAAATTTGCAAGTTTGCCTGCTGTAGTTGTTTTACCAGAACCTTGAAGTCCCACAAGCATTATAACTGTTGGTGGATTTGGAGTAAAATTAATTTTACTTTCTGTTCCTCCAAGAAGTTCTACTAATTCGTCTTTAACTATTTTTATAACTTGCTGACCTGGAGTTAATGATTTTAGAACATCTTGCCCTAAAGCTTTTTCTTGTATGGTATTTATAAATTCTTTAACTATTGCATAGTTAACATCTGCTTCTAATAATGCAAGCTTTACCTCTCTTAACATTTCTTTTAAATCTGATTCTGTAATTCTTGCTTTTCCTCTTAATTTTCTTGTTACTTCTTGTAACTTAGCAGATAGCCCTTCAAATGCCATACCTTTTCCTCCTTCATTAGATTAATTTAAACAAATTAGTTCTTTTCTAATATTGTTTAATATCTTTTCGATTTTTTTATCTGATGATGTGTCTGTTATTTTATTTAATTCTTCGATTATTTGCTGTATTTGTTTTTCTTGTTTTAACATCTTTTTCATAATTAAAAGCTTTTCCTCATATTCGAAAAGTTTATTTTCCCCCTTTTTTATTATGTCTCTTACTGCTTGTCTTGTTATATTATTATTTTCAGCTATTTCAGAAAGTGATAAATCATTGTTGTAATAGTCATCTATAAACTCAAATTGTTTTTTAGTTAAAAGTTTTCCGTATATCTGGCATAAAATACTTACTTCAACCTTTTTTTCCATGTTTTACTATCATTCCTTCCTGAGGCACAAATCTGGTTGGAAAAGAATTAAACTTCAAATGAAATTTGTGGGCACCAAAATTGTAATTATTTTTCAACCTTTCACTTCCTAATTCAGACAAAAATATAATAGCATAATTTGTAATGCTATTATACTTTACACTATTTTTTGTGATTTGTCAAGTGTTTTAGATAAATATAATTTTTTCTTTAACTATTATAAAACACTTTTTATAATAATCTTTTAGTAAATGCATTAGTTGGTACTTTAAATTTTAATTACTATTATTTAACTTTTATTATATATTTCTATAAATTTTTCTAACCATTTTGTTGTCCTTAAAATTGAATCTATTTCTACTCTTTCAGATGTAGAGTGCGCTCCTTGTATATTAGGAGAAATGATTGCCACTTGTAAATCAGGCATTTTTTCTTTTATAATCCCTATTTCCACTGCAACATGTACTGCTTGAATATTTAATTTTCTATCTTTGTTTTCTTCTACCTGGTTAAATGAATTCTTCAAAATTTCTATAATTTTGTCTGTTCTATTTGTTTGAAAACCTGGTTGATATCCTAATAATTCAAATTCTAAATTATTATTTTTTGCATATTTTTTTAATTTTTCTATGCAATTTTCTGCTTCATCTTTTCTAGAACTTCTCATTCCAATTTTATACATATTCTCTTTTAGGTTTACTACTCCTAAATTTACAGATGTAGTAGTTTCATTTTGTTCATTTATATTTATTACTCCATGTGGGAAATTAATAATGCTATCTATAAATTTTTTAGTTTCCTCTATTGAAAGTACTTTTTGATTATCTGTAATAGAATTTCTCTTTTTACTTTCTTTTTCTATATTTACAGTTAATTCTTTTCTATTTATTTTTTCCAATTTTAATTTTACTATATTCTTTAAATTATTTTCTTGTAAATTTGTTTTAATTACCGCTTCTGCTTCTGATGGAATAACATTAAACTTTGTTCCCCCTATAAATGAAAGAATTTCAACATCTTTAACTTCTTTTAAGATTTCAGCTAATAATATTGATGAATTGCCTAAATCCTTATTTATATCAAATCCAGAATGTCCACCTTTTAATCCAAATAATTTTAGTTTATATTCATATTTATTTTGTGAATTTACAAGTTTATAGTTTGATTTAAAAATAATATCATAAAATGCAGCACTTTCTATAATTATAGTATCTTCTTTAAATCCATCCAAGTTTAAAAGCATTTTACCATCTAATTTATTAGTATCTAATTTAAATGCACCATTCATTGTGGTTTCTTCTGATACTGTAAAAACAGCTTCAATATTGCATTTTATATCACTATCCAATATATATAATATTTGCGCAACCCCTATTCCATTATCAGCTCCAAGTGTAGTTCCATTTGCTTTTAAAAATCCATTTTCTTCAATTACTTCTATTGAATCTTTTTCAAAATTGAAATTAATATTTGAATCTTTTTCACATACCATATCTGTATGTGCTTGTAATATTAATGGTTTAACATCTATTGTTTTCTTTTTTATTATAACATTATTATATTCGTCCCTATAGTATTTTAAATTCCTTTTTTGAGCAAATTGGCATAAATAATCTGCAATTTTTCCTTCATTTCCTGTTTCTCTAGGAATTAACGCAATCTCTTTAAATATATCTATAACTGTCATTTATTATATTACCTTTCTTCTTCATCTAATGATATAGTTGTTTTTGGAACTGGCCCTACAAATTCATCTACATTTCTTTTAGGAATTCTTTTAGAACCTACTTCTTCTGTTCCATTTCTTTCAAGTCTTATTTCATCTATTCCTATTTCAGCATCTGAGAAATCTATATAGTCTACAAAACCTGTTCCTTCATCTAAAATTCTTATTTTAGGTATTTTATCGTTTTCTTGCACATCCTTTAATATTTCATTGGTTATTTTATACCCCTTATTTGCTTGTAATTTCATTTTTCTGTCTTGTTTTGCTCTATAAATTCTTAATATTATACTGTGTTTTAATCCACTATATATTCTATGTTTTGGATAAGCTTCATTTGGTTTAACATATTTAAATTCTACTACATCACTTTTTCTATTTTCATCATCATACTCATTACTACTTAAGTCATGTTCCCTAAGATCACTTTCTATAATAAATGTAGGTGCTTCTACTAATCTTTTTGTTTCTTGGTCTCTTACTACATATATTCCTCCTAGATTCAACTGCATTTTTTTACCACTACCTAATAAGTTTCTAGAATTTATATTATTTATAGCGTTTTGTGCAGCATATAGACTTTTTATATTTGTACAATCTATAACTGCATTTAATCTATAATTTTCATCTTGGTGCATATTAGCATACTTTTGCAATCCTAAAAAACATGCTTCATACATGCCTGTACCTAATCCTTTATTACTCATGTCTCTTCTTTGTTTAATTATTACACCTGTTACTTCAAAATATTTTGTATCTTTTTTTGGATAATATGGATTTACAGCTTCACCTATATTTTCATAGTACTTTATAGTTGTCACTCCTTCTAGCTCTCCTGTATCCATGTCTTCAATTCCAACTACTATATTTTCTTCAAAGTTTTTAAGCATTTGTTGAACATCTGGAATATGAATATATTCTTCATTTCCTTCATATTCATCATATAATTGAGAGGTTTTTCTAATTATATCAGTTCCTTCAAATAACTTTGAAGAACTATCTTCCAATTGTAAAACTATAAATCTAATATTATTTCTGCCTGTTTGTGCGTGATATCCTTGTGTTACTTCATCACAAGCTGCTTGTATTCTCTTTAATATTTCTATTCTTTGTTTTCTTTCCATATATCTCACCCTATCAAAAAAAGTATTATACTGTTATTTCTATAAAACTTTCTTGTAATGTATCAATAAATTTATATTGACATTACCCCAATTTAATTGATTATACAGGTTTTTTATGCATTTGTCAACATAATATATGTATTTTTTACTTGAAATATATTTATTTTTTATGTATAATATCTATATTATTGATTATATGGTAGGAGGATTTTTTATGGATTATGTTTTAGTTAAACAATTATATAGAAATTTAGAAGATTATAATGGCAAAACAATAAAAATTGCTGGTTGGGTTAGAACTTTAAGAGATTCTAAAAATTTTGGTTTTATAGAATTAAATGATGGTTCATTTTTTAATAATGTCCAAATAGTATTTGATAATACCTTAGACAATTTTGAAGAAATCAGAAAACTATCTATTAGCTCATCTATTGAAGTAGAAGGTGAAGTTATAAAAACAGAAAATGCAAAACAACCTTTTGAAATAAAAGCTACTAATATAAAAATAGTAAATTTAGCAGACTTAGATTATCCACTTCAAAAGAAAAGACATTCTTTTGAATATTTAAGAACTGTAGCACATCTAAGGCCAAGAACTAATACCTTTAGTGCTGTATTTAGAGTAAGATCTGTTCTTTCTTATGCAATTCATAAATTTTTCCAAGAAAAAGGATTTGTTTATGTTCATACTCCATTAATTACTGGTAGTGACTGTGAAGGTGCTGGAGAAATGTTTAGAGTAACTACTATGGATATGAAGAATCCACCTAAATTAAAAGATGGAGAAGTAGATTTTTCACAAGACTTTTTTGGAAAATCTTCTCATTTAACAGTTAGTGGTCAATTGAATGGTGAGACATTTGCTCATGCATTTAGAAATATTTATACTTTTGGTCCTACATTTAGAGCAGAGAATTCAAATACAGTAAAACATGCTGCTGAATTTTGGATGATTGAGCCTGAAATATGTTTTGCTGATTTAACAGACTTTATGGATTTAGCTGAAGAAATGATAAAATATATTATAACTTATGTTAGAGAAAATGCTCCTGAGGAAATGGAATTCTTTAATAAGTTTATAGATACTTCTTTATTTGAGAAATTAGACAATGTAGTAAATTCAGATTTTGGAAGAATTACATATACTGATGCCATTAAAGAATTAGAAAAAGTAAATGATAAGTTTGAATATCCTGTTCATTGGGGAACTGATATTCAAACAGAGCATGAAAGATATTTAAGTGAAGTTAT
>CALXVN010000046.1 GCA_944392085.1 uncultured Clostridia bacterium
AAAAATTGAAGAATATAAAAAAATAATTATAGATAAAATGTAGAAAAGGGGATTAGATATGGAACAAGAAAAGAAAAAAAATAATAATAATTTTAAGTATAGTAATATTTTTATTAGTAGTAGCATTTGCAAGCTATATTATTTACGAAAAATACCAAGAAAATTTAGTACAAGAAAAGCAAGAATTATTAGAAAATACAAAACAAAAGTATGAGAGTATAAATTCAGATATTGAAAAACTAATACTATCCGAAGAAGAACAAAAAGAAATTAATGAACAAATAGAAACAGTGAAAAAAGCAATAGATAATAACAATATAAGCGATGAAACAAGTAGTATAATTGAAGATATTACAAGCAAAATTGCAGAGCTAAAAACAAACAATAATTCAATTTTAGAAGAACAAGAAAAAAAATCAAATGAAATTGACATATCTAAATTTAATGATGAACAAAAGAAAAAGATTGATGAATTACTAAAAGAATATAACAATTTAAAGAACGACGAAAAATATAAAGAAGCTCAAATAAAAATAGATGAAATAATAGATTATAAAAATAATACAAATAAAGAAATATTAAAAGCCGAAGAAGAAGAGAAAAAAGAAGATACAGAAAATAAACAATCAACAAATAGCAATACTAACAATAATAATTCATCAAAAAATAATACAAATACAAATAACAACAGTAATTATTCTAATTCAGACGCAGAGGCAGATAAACAATGGATAAAAGAACAAGCAGAAAAGGCAGAGAAAAAATCGCAATTACAAAATCAAATGACACAAATTTATACTCAAATTACATCTTTAAAAAGGGAAATACAGAATTTAGAAAGTGAATTAAGTACAGTAGAAACACAATTATCAATGGTTAATAAAAATGAAAATACTAGCAAGTGGTTAAAACTTAATAGTAAAGCACTATCATTAGAAAGTAGTATAGCTGGAAAGAGTGATTCTTTAGAAAGTTTACAACAACAGTATAATTCATTAAAAAATCAGTATGATAGTTTATAGAAATTAGGAGGAAGATATTTCCTCTTTTTTCTTTTCTCATACGTAACTTTTAAGAGGTTTTAATATTTTAAGAGGTTTTAATATTTTAGAAAACAAACTTATTTTTCAAAAATAAAAATCGTTTTATGAGGCTCGTACAGAACAAAAAATTATTTAAAAGGCTCTATTTTTAATTTATATGCTTAAAAAGTATAATTTGTTGATTTTGATATTTGATGAATTTAGGAACGTAGTTTTGTAATTTTGGGAAATATAAAATCAATTAATACTCAATAGATTAGTATATGAAATATATAGGGATAAAAAGATTTATGGATTTTGATTTGTTATAAAATAATAAATAATAAAATTTTTAAATTTGTTTTAATGCTTAATTTAATTTGTTTTAATGCTATTTTAATGCGTATACGATGATTTTATATGAAATGCAGTGAAAAGTAAAATTAAAAAATCCCTAAAAATAGGGATTTCTTGATACGTGTTGAGACAGTATGAAACGTCTTAAAACGCCTTTATTGGAGGCGACACCCGGATTCGAACCGGGGATCAGAGTTTTGCAGACTCGTGCCTTACCACTTGGCTATATCGCCGTGTTTAATATAGTATATGATTAATATACCATTTTAGAACCATTTTATATAAAATAAAAATGGAGCGGGAAACGGGGCTCAAACCCGCGACCTCTGCCTTGGCAAGGCAGCGCTCTATCAACTGAGCTATTCCCGCATAAATTTAACAGAACAATTAATATAATAGCAAAAATATAAGTAAAAGTCAATATATTTTGCTTAAATAAAAGGAAAAATTATCAGGATTAATGATACTTTAAATTAATTTATAATTATATAAAAAATTTACTAAAATTAAAAATATACATTCCTTATCAATATTTAATTATCCATGAAATTATAAAATGTATTTTATTGTATAGTTATAAAATTCCTAAAAATTTTACTTGATTTTTTATGTGACCTAATATAAAATATTAGACATAAAATAGGAAAGTTATGCGAGAAATCTAATGAAAAGTAAAATAAGAAAGGAAGTTGCTAAATTTGGATAAAAAAGCAAATATATATAAATTTAAAAATAATTCCAATTTAAGTAAAACTAAAAAAATTCAAAATATAAATGGAAGATTAGGAAGAATTCTAATAGCATTTTTTGCTATATTTGTTATATTAATAGGTAGGCTTGGTTGGCTACAAATAGT
Organism: uncultured Clostridia bacterium; assembly: GCA_944392085.1. Taxonomy (GTDB): domain Bacteria; phylum Bacillota; class Clostridia; order TANB77; family CAG-508; genus CALXVA01. The sequence continues at coordinate 2,236 of CALXVN010000046.1, forward strand.
TAAAGGAGCAGAACTAAAGGAAAGTATGCAAAGGCAACTTACTGCAAATAAAACTATTAGCCCAAAAAGAGGAACAATATATGATTCAACAGGAAAAGCCTTAGCGATTAGTGCACAAGTAGATACAGTAAGCATAGATCCAACAAAAATAGTAGTAGATGATGAAGATGATGAAGTTGCAGAAGTAATGACAAAACAACTAAAAGAGAAGGTAGCAAAAGCATTTTCAGAGATATTTGAATTAGATTATGAAGAAACCCTAGAGAAAGTATCTAAAGATACTACAAATGTTACTATTGCTAAAAAAGTGGAAAATGACAAAATAAATGAGCTAAAAAAATGGATGGAAGAAAACGAAATTTATAGCGGAATAAATATTGATGAAGATACAAAAAGATACTATCCTTATAATAACTTAGCTTCGAACTTAATAGGGTTTTGTGGTACTGACAACCAAGGCTTGTGGGGGTTAGAATTAAAATGGAATGATTTACTAACAGGAACTCCAGGAAAAATTACATCAGCACAAGATGCAGTTCAGGACCTTATACCTTATGATAATGAAACATACATAGCTCCTCAAAATGGAAATGACATAACTCTTACAATTGATGCTAATATACAGCAAATAGCAGAAAAATATTTAGAACAAGCATGCAAAGAAAATGATTGCAAAGATGGCGGAAATGTTATTATAATGAATCCAAATAATGGAGATATTCTTGCTATGGCAACATATCCAGATTATAATTTAAACAATCCATATACTCTTGAAAGCATATCTGAAAAAGAGTGGAATAAGTTATCAAGTGAAGAGCAAAGTGCAAAACTATATGAAACTTGGAATAATAGAGCAATTACATCTACTTATGAGCCAGGCTCTGTATTTAAAATAATAACAGCAGCAGCGGGGCTAGAGGAGAACATAGTAGAACCCGATAAAGCAAATGTGTTTAATTGTAAAGGTTATGAAAAAGTTTCAGGAGTAAGAATAAATTGTTCAGATACTTCAGGACATGGAAGCTTAAGTTTAAGAGATGCTTTAAAATATTCATGTAATCCAGCTTTCATACAACTAGGACAAAAGATAGGAGCAGCAACATTATATAGGTATTATGATGCTTTTGGTTTTTTTGAAACTACTGGTTTTGGAGATATTGGAGATTCAGGAAGTTCAGGAGAAAGAGTGGGATATTTTTGGGACTTAAATGATGTAGGAAGTATAGAACTTGCAACAATGTCATTTGGTCAAAGATTTAGAATAACACCACTTCAAATGATAACAGCAGTTTCAGCAGTAGCAAATGATGGAGTTTTAATGCAGCCTAGAATCGCAAAAGAAATAAAAAATACAGATACAGGAGCAGTTACAACAATACAACCAACAAAAGTAAGACAAGTTATTTCTAAAGAAACATCAGAAAAACTGCTTGATATGCTAGAAACAGTTGTAGATAGTGGAACAGGAAAATTAGCAAAAGTAAAAGGATATAGTATTGCAGGAAAAACTGGTACATCTGAGCCAGATTATACAAATAAAGAAGCTGGTTTTGTAGCGTCATTTGCAGCAATATCGCCAGTAGAAAGTCCAGAAGTAGTAATCCTTTTAACACTATATGGAGTACCAAATAATTATCACGGAAGTACAGTAGCAGCTCCAGTAGTTTCACAAATTTTAACAGAAGTATTGCCATATTTAGGAATACCATCAGATACTACTGATAGCAACAGCTCAGCAGAAACAATTACATTATCAAATGTAAAAAATAAGACTGTAGCAGAAGCAAAAAAGATAATAGAAAATCAAGGCTTTGAATGTAAAATTTCTGGAAATGAAGACGATATAGTAAGTGCTCAAATGCCAGTAGCAGGTTCAAGTTTAATAGAGGGCTCAATAGTGAAAATATATACAGAAGATAATGATACTAGAGTTTCTCAAAAAGTACCTAATTTAAAAGGAATGAGTTTATCAGAGGCAAAGGCAGCTTTGAAAAACAAGAACTTAAATATTAAATATACTGGAAGTGGACGAGTAGCAAGTCAAGAAATAATGGCAGGAACATCAGTAGAAGAAGGTACTATTGTTAATGTAGTATTACAAGAAGATTAGCTTTAAAAAAGTTTTTATAGAAGAATATTAGCCGCATTTTAGTAGATAGAGTTACAACGTATTTTAAAGAAAATTATACATACTATTTGCGGTTACATTGAAATAACTTAAGTATATCATATAAAAAGGAGATTATTTTAATGCAAAGTAGCTTAGAAGATACCAAATACATTTTAAAGAAATATAATATTAAGGCAAATAAAAAACTAGGACAAAATTTCTTGATTAATGATGAAATTATAGAAAAAATAATATCTGCATCTCAAATAAATAAAGAAGATTTAGTAATTGAAATAGGACCAGGTTTAGGAACTCTTACTTTAAAACTTTTAGAAAATGCAGGAAAAGTAATTGCAATTGAGTTAGATACAAATATGATAAAAATCTTAAAAGATAGGTTTAATTTATATGATAATTTTATTTTATTGAATGAAGATGTTTTAAAAGTGGACTTAAAAGAATTAATATCTAAGTATAGTAACAAAGAAAGAAAAGTAAAAGTAGTAGCAAATCTTCCTTATTATATAACTACACCAATTATTATGAAATTATTGGAAGATAAGATAAATATAGATAGTATTACAGTTATGGTACAAAAAGAAGTAGCAGATAGAATAACTGCGATTCCAGGTGATAAACTTTCAGGAGCAATAACATATAGTGTAAATTATTATGCAGAAGCAAATAATATTGCGTTTGTAGATAAAAACTCTTTTATGCCAGTACCAGAAGTAGATTCAGAAGTTATAAAGCTAAAAATAAGAAATAAATCTCAAGTAGATGTTGAAAATGAAGAATTATTTTTTAAAATTATAAAAGCAAGTTTTATGCAAAGAAGAAAAACATTAGTAAATGGACTAATTAATTCAGGAATAATAACAGATAAAAATGATATAAAAAATATTTTTGAAGAAATAGGTCTAAATTTAGAAATAAGAGGAGAAAAACTTACAATACAGCAGTTTGCAGAATTATCAAATTTAATAGGAAAAACTATTTAAAAAGAAAAGAATATATGATATAATAATTATATGAGGAGGGAAGAAATTGAACCAAATTTTAGTTACTGAAAAATTGTATGTTACACCAGAACTAAAAAGAAAAAAAAGATTGTACAAAATAGAATTTTGTATATCTATTTTTCTTGTGTTTCTTTTATCTTCATATTATATATATGCTGAATATGATAGAAATAAAAGTGAAGAAGTATCACAAGTTTTGTTATCAGAGATAAAGTCAGATAATACAGTTAAAAAAAGTTCAGAAAATGATCCAATAATTATAGTGCTTAGTGAAAGTGAAGCAGAACAAATAGATGAACAGGTAGATGAACAGGTTACAGAACAAACAAATGAAATCGTAAGTAATATTCAAGTAGGAGATAAAACGTATTCAACTGAGGCGATTATAACAATTCCTAAAATAGATATAAGTTATCCAGTTCTTTCAGAAACATCAGATGAATTATTAGAAATTTCAGTTAACAGATATTGGCCAGAAAAGGATAAAATGAATCCAAATGATGTTGGAAACTATTGTATTGTTGGACATAATTATAGAAATGGAAAAATGTTTGGTAGATTAAATGAATTAGAAAATGGAGATATTGTCGAATTAGAAGATTTGACAGGTAGAACAATTAAATATGCAGTATATGATAGATTTGTAGTAGAACCAACTAATACAGATTGTACTAGCCAACGTACTAATGGAAGAAAAGAATTAACCTTAATTACTTGCACAAACTATGGAACACAAAGATTAGTTGTAAAATGCAGAGAAATATAGAATAATAAATAATAGAAAATAACCAAAATAAAGACCTCTTATAAGTATTTTAAGAGGTCTTTGTTTTAATTAATTTCATTTTTTATTGTTTGGATTAAGTTTGGCATATCTATTTCATTATTTGCAAATTGTTTAAATAAAGTTATATCATTATCAGAAATAGATAATCCCTCTATTGCTAAATCATTTTTTATATTATTTATATCAAAATTAAATATATCTTCATTAAACATTTTTATTTCCTCCAACATAGAAATATATATCAAATTAAGTAAAATTTTTAAGCACCCTACATATCTATTATACCACAAAAACGCCAAAAAGTCTAGTAATTTCAACTATTTTTAACTTTTTCTAGTTAGTTAATTATTTTAATAAAATTATACATTAGAAAGCTATATTAACTAGTAATTTTTTCTAAGCATTTATAAATCAAGCTTTCAAGAAAGTTAGTATCCACAATTGATTTCATACTAGCATCAAGAAAATCCTTTGGAGAAACTTTGCTTAAATTCAACACATATTTATTTTTTAATGCAAGCTCTCTAATAAATTCTCTTATAGTTCTTCCATTTCCTTCTCTATATGGATGTAGAACATTTAATTCTGATAAATAAAAGGCCAATCTGTTAGCTAAATTTTCTTTAGAAATACCTTCAAGATAATTTTCATTTTTTAATTTTGTTAGTAAGTTATTTAATTCAGATTCGATATATTCCCATTCTGCAAATCTAAATACACCTTTAGCAATATTTTCATTTCTAAATTTTCCCGCAAAGGGATAAATATCTTCAAATAAATATGTGTGTATTGCATTTAGATGTTGTACATCAAAATTACCTATAATTCCTTTTTGCCTTAAGGATAATAGTTTAGCAGCTGTGATTTTTGCTTCATAAATTTGTAATTTTTTGAAGTCTTTAATATTTAGTTTATTAATTAAGACATTTGAATTATTATAACAATAATTTGAGTGTCTTTCATTAAATATTTTCTCGCTCATAATAATTTACCTCTTTCGCAATTATTTTATAGATATATAAATTAAATGTCAATATGGAATTAAAAAAGTAACTGTAAATTAATCAAAATCATATTATATATTACAAAAATTATGTTTAAGGAGGAAAACTGTGGCAAAGATAATAGTTTTTAATAATGATATATTAAAATCAAAAAGACATACACTAAATTTTATAGTGTATGTCAATATTTTCATCAGTTATAATTATTTTATCTATTACAGTTTTACATATATTTTTTAATTCTTCAAAGTCAGTTGTATTTAATTTTTCATTAATATTTTTTATATATTCTATCAAGTAATCATCGTTATCAAAATTATTATTCTCTTTTAATTTTTTTAGCTCTAAAGTTATATTTTCTTTTTGCTTTTCGATTTCTTCTATTTTCTGATTTATATATTTTGACACAATAGCATTGCCATCGGCGATAGAATTTATTAGGTTTTCAATTTGTATATCACACTTGGTTAATTCGTTTTCAAATTCTTCTTTTTGAGATATTACTTTTGAATTTATTTTTTTCTTATTATTTATGTATTTTTTTATTTTTTGATTGATATTATTTGAGTTAAAATATTCTTTCATATCTTTTAATACAAAATCTTGTAGTTTTGTAACTTCAATCATTTTATTGTCACATATACTTGTACCAATATTTCGTTTAGCTGTACAAATTAGATAAGTATATTTTATACCATACCTATTTTTACAACCTTGAGTAACAAAGTTAGAGCCACATTTGCCACACTTAACTAGCCCACACAAAAATGACCTTTTAGACGTATTCGAACGAGGAGGCAGGTTCTTCCTTTTACCTTTTATTTGTTGAGCTCTAAACCAATCCTCATTCGAAATAAGAGCAGGACAGTTTATTAAAGACAAATACATATCTTTATATTCTCTTAAAGCTTTAACTTTTACATTCTTTTTAGTTTTTCCATAGAGATTAGCAGTCATACCTCCATCAAATTGTTCTATGTCATTTGTTATATGAGTACCTAATTTATTAAAGTATTCATATATTTTTGCAGTTGCTTCTGTATAAATTGGTCTACTTATAATTGAATTGATTGAATAGACACCCCAGTTATAATCCCCTTTGCGAGTAGGTACTTTTCTTAAATTCAAATCTTGTGAAATTTTTCTCATACTAATATTTTTATTGATATACATATCAAAAATTTCTTTTACAATTTCAGACTTTTCTGAGTCTATTTCTAATACTGAGTGCTTTTTGCCATCTTGTCCTATAATATGTTTTATATTATAACCATAAGGAGCATATCCACCTGCCCAATAACCATTATTTGCTCTAAAATAGTAATTATCTGTTACACGTTCTACAATAGTTTCTCTTTCCAACTGTGCAAATGTCATTACTATGTTAATCATAGCCCTACCGCATAGGCGTATCTGTATCAAAATTCTCAGTAGCAGAGACAAATTTTACATTATATTTTTCAAACATTAATAGCAATTGTGAAAAGTCTGCAATACTCCTACTAATACGGTCTAATCTATAAGCTATTACTTTATTTATTAAACCAGCTTTTATATCTTCCAATAATTGCGTAAATTGTGGTCTATTTATATTCTTGCCAGAGTATCCTGCATCTTTATATATTTTATAATCAGTGTCTCCACAATAAGATTTACATTTTTCTATTTGTGCTTCAATACTAACACTATCTTTCTTTTCTATTGATTGTCTAGCATAAATAGCTATCATACAAAACCTCCGTTTGTTGTAATTGTTATAATTTAAAGCATTATTCCTAATGCTCCATCATTTGTAAAATCTCCATATTTATTTATATAAAATTCTATTGCTTTTTGCATATATTCGATTGTAACGTCAAAATATTCAGCAAGATAGCAAATAGTATTAACTCCGTTTTTTAATAGCTAATTTTAGCTTTTCGTAAGGAATTAAAGTATAATAAGCCCATTTTTTAGCACGATATTCTTGTTTACTAATTAATTGTAGATCTTTACAGTAGGGAGAATATGTGGCATCCATATAATAATGTCCAAGTTCTTCAGCAAGAGTTTGTTTTTCTTCTATATATGTGCCTAACTCATCATAGTTTAATGCAATAGCATTTATTTTATCTATATTAATATAAATACCATTGGCATCTTCTATATGCCAATCATATACTTTTATATTTTCTTTTTCTGCTAAATCATATAAATTATCTAATTTCATATTTTTCTCCTATGTTACACAAATATTACACAAATATTACATTTATATTACATTTTAATAAAAAGCTTGAATATTTTAATGAATTTGTGTATAATAATTATAGTAGAGTTAACTTGTGAAGGATAAGGCTGGGTTCCCGAATGGGAGTAGATATACATTTGTATATTTAGAAATCCTTTGCCCCTGGGGTTAACTCATTGGGGTTCGTAATTGTGCGGACGGTAGTAGCTGATTATGTCGGCTACTATTTTTTATGGAAAAACTTTTATGCCTTTGTTAATATAATCTGGATATTTATCTATTTTGTTTTCGAGAGCCAAGAAAGCTTTATCTTTTTTGTTGTTTCTTATGTATTTATGAATTGGATATGAAGTTAAGTCGGCTATTTCTAAGCCAGAAAATGTATTATCATATCCTTGATTCCATTTCGGATTAAAATAAATACCTAAAATTCTATCACTCAGTTCATTAGAAGTAACTTTACGTATGCCTGTTTCGAATATAATATGTTTCATTTCATTAAGTAATATATAATCCTCGTCTTTTCCTCTAGCCTCTAACATAACAATACCTTTACAATTACTTTTCATTGCATAAATGTATCTTTGCAATAAAAAGCACATAGCTGTATTGTAAACATTATATTGATAGTGCTTTAACAAATACTCTTCTTTATTTATAGTAACTGATATTATTTTATAATCTAGACCTTTTAACAAGTTAGTAAGCTCTGATATAAAACTGTCATAGTTTATTAGATTTATATCAAAAGCCCCTTCTTTTCTTCTTATCTCTCGTGAATGAAAGCAAACCTTTTTTAGATTGTTTTTATACATATAAGAACCATTTTTCCAATATGCATTTTTTAATTCGTCTATTTGCTTACGAGCAATGGCATATTGCTCTCTAGTAAAAATAACACCAGTAACAGTAAAGAATTTGTTATTATCATCAACTTTAGCATTTTTAGATATACATTTTAAAATATCTTTAATGTCACTATTTCCATTTTCATCTACGAACATTACATAGT
>CALXVN010000047.1 GCA_944392085.1 uncultured Clostridia bacterium
TATTTTCTGTTTTTTCTGCTAAGGCTTCCCTTAATTTACTATCTGTTTTAAAGTCTAGAGCTGAAAAGCTATCATCAAATATAAATATTTCAGGATCTTTTGCTATTGCTCTTGCTATTGATAAACGTTGTTTTTGTCCACCTGATACGTTTGATCCTCCTTGTGCAATAGGGTCTTTATATTTATTTTCTTTTCCTTCTATAAATTCTGTTGCTTGAGCTATTTCTGCTGCTTTTACCATCTGTTCATCAGACATATTTTCGTTTGAGTATTTAATGTTTGATTCTATAGTTCCTGAGAAAAGAATTCCTTTTTGAGGTACAAATCCTATTATATCTCTTAAATCTTTTTGAGAAACTTCCTTTACATTTACCCCATCAACTAAAAGTTCTCCTCCTGTTACATCATAAAATCTTGGTATTAAATTTACTACTGTAGATTTACCACTACCAGTACTTCCTATTAATGCAGTAGTTTTTCCTGGCTCTGCAGTAAAGTTAATATCTTCTAATATCTCAGTATCCGCATCTGGATATCTAAAAGAAACATTTTTAAATTCAACTAATCCTTTTTTATCTGGATTAAATTTCTTTGTTTCTTCTTTATCTTTTATACTAGATTCTTTTTCTATTACTTCGTTGATACGTCTTGCTGATACTGAAGCTCTTGGAAGCATAATTGAAATTATAGAAATCATTAGAAATGCCATTACAATTTGCATTGTATATTGAATAAATGCCATCATATCTCCAACTTGCATAGTACCTGCATCTACATTATGCGCTCCTACCCATACTATTAAAACAGAAATAGAACTCATTACAAACATAAGCATTGGCATCATCATAGACATTGCTCTATTTACAAATATATTTGCTTTCATCAAATTATTATTTGATACTTCAAACCTTGCTTCTTCCTTCTTTTCCTTATTAAATGCTCTAATTACTGGAAGTCCTGTTAAAATTTCTCTTGAAACTTGATTTAACTTATCTATTAAATCTTGTAATTTTTTAAACTTAGGCATTGCTATTGCAAATAGTGTTCCTACTATAAATAATATTGCAAGTATAGCTACACCTATAATCCAAGCCATTGAATTATCACTTGTTGTAAGAACTTTTATAAATCCACCAACACCTATAATTGGTGCATATACTACAACTCTAAATAACATAGTAAGTAGTTGTTGAATTTGTTGAATATCATTTGTACTACGTGTTATAAGTGATGCTGTTGAAAATTCTCTTAACTCTGCTGTTGAAAAACTTAAAACTTTTTTAAATACCTTATCTCTTAAAGTTTTTCCTAATTTTGCTGCAACTCTTGAAGATAATAACATGATTAATACTGCACATACCATACTAACTAATGCTATTCCAAGCATTTGCATTCCTGCCATAAATATGTATCCTTGCCCTTCTCCTGCTTGTATACCTGTATTTACAATTTTAGAGGTATAATCTGGAAGAGCTAAATCTGTTGCTGCTTGAATACAAAGTAAAATGACTATCGCTATTACTGAAACCCATGAATTCTTTAAATTTTTTAATATTTTTAGCATAATTCCTCCCTTTTTATAAATTTTATTTAATTGCATTTATATATTATATTGCAAATTTTATATAATGTCAATTAGTTTGTGCCCGAACTTTTGTGAATTTTATGTGAAATTAGTTGTTTGAGGACGTAGTAAAAATACATATTTTTAAAATATGTATTTTTGCTACGTCCTCAAATTCCTGGTTTACTTAATAAGATTAATTAGGTCTTCTATACTTTCCTTTGGTGTTGATGCACCTGCCATTATTCCTACTTTTTGTAATTTTCTTATTTTATCTAATTCGTCTTTATAGTCATTTTCTAGTTCTAGATAATTTTGTACTAAAATTGCACTTTTACAATTTTTGGCAGATATATCATATAACTTTCTCGTATTTGAGCTCTTTTTCCCTCCTATTATTATCATATAATCAACTTGTCTTGAAATTTTTTCTGTTTCTTCTTGTCTTAATCTTGTAGCATTACAAATTGTATTCTTTACTTCTAAAATTATTTTACTATTCTCTTCTTTGTTATTATTTATCTCTCTAACTTTTTCTTCTATTTCTTGTATAAATTGTTCAAATTTTTCTATTCTAAATGTTGTTTGTGCTACAACTAATATTTTATTACTTATTGCTTCTTCAAAAGCTACTGCTATGTCTTCTTCATTTTCTATGATAGAACACTTACCATCGCAAAATCCCAAAGTTCCTATTACTTCTGGATGATTTCTTTCTGCAATAAAAAATATATAATATCCTTCTGCAACGAACTTTTCTACTATATTATGTATTGCTAAAACATTTGGACAAGTTAAATCTATTATTTCCACATTTTTCTTTTTTAAAATCTCATAAGTAGATTTTGGCTCTCCATGTGCTCTTATAATTAGGCTTTTTTCTTCTTTTGAAATATTTTCACCTATTTCATCAACTTTTTCAATAAAATTTAAGCCTTCTTTTTCTAATTTGTTTGTTACATCTTGATTATGTACTAATTCTCCAAGGCAATATACGGTTTTATTTTTATTACATTTTACATATTCTTCTGCTTTGTTTACTGCATTACTAACTCCATAACAAAATCCTGCAGTTTTTCCTAATATTATTTCCATTTTTTCGTTCCTTTCTTAATTAATATAATAAACATCACAAGCATTTAGCCTTTTCTCATAAGTACAATTTGTTAAGTTTGTTGCATTTTTTACAATTTCAATTAATTTATCATTATCTTGTCCTTCATTTATAAATAGTACTATTCCGTTTGAAATATCTTTTCCTTGCAATATTTCTTTAATATTTTCTTCATTTCCATTAAAATTTTTTGCTATATATGATTCATTAATTTTTGCAAATAATAAAATATCATCTAAAAATCTATTGTGATTAGATTCAAACATAAATATTGTTGGTACATTTAATTCATTTTCTAATTTCTGAACTATTTCTTTTTTATCACTATATAATACTTCTGGCTCTATTTTAAATACAAATGGAGCTATTAAAATTAAGCATAAAGTAATTCCTATTAATATACTACTCTTTTTCTCATCAAGAGCAATAATTAGTAATTTATACAACGCATATATTATCAAAATAAATACTAAACTACAAATTGGCATTATATATCTTAATTCTACCCATGGAGATGCTACTGATACTAATATAAAATAAAACAACACTGGTAAAAAGATGTATGGTAAGTATTTATTTTTTTCTATTTTTTGCTTTTTTGCTAATTTAAATATAAATAAAATTAGTATTACAAATAAAATCACTATAAGTAAATTATTGAATGTAAATAACTGTATTTTTAATATATAACTACCTATATTTTTCAAAAATTCTGGTATATCTAATAACTTACTTATAAAACCTTGACCTCTATATCCAAAAAACATATGCTGTATTGAATATGGAAAAATTGCAAGTGATGCTCCTCCTGCTAATAACATTGTAACTACATAAGAAATTAAGTTTTTGTATTCTTTTTTTCTTATATATTTTATCACAAACATTATTGCTAGCATTACCAAATAAAATAAATAATAATAATGTGTTAATGAACCTATTAATGCTGATACACCAATTGCTAAAAGTAATTTTATACTTGCCTTTTCTTTATCTAAAAGCTTCATATGTAAAAATGTAGTTATTAAAATATTTAGAGTAGATAATGCATACATTCTAATATAAATCACATTATTTAGTGATGACATTATAACAGATGATGTAAAAGCTAGTATTATAGCTTTTTCTTTTGCTCTTGGCTTGCCACATATTAATTTTTGTATAATGAGATACATAAAAACTGTTATAAATGCATAAATTACTATATTTAATATTATTCCTGGCCATACAGAAAAATGGTCAATACTAAATCCCATAGCAAATCTTAGTAGTAGATAATAAAAAGGTGGATGCACATCATTTTTTTGATTTTCATATACTTGTGCATATTCTCCTTTTTCATCTTCGTTTACTGCTAGATAATCTTCATAATATTCTTTACTATGCCATGTATTATAAAAGTCTTCGTTATCTTGTATTTCTACTTTATCATAACTTGCAAGCCCTAATGAATATGCTTCATCCATATGTATATATGATTTATTTATTCCTACTATAACAAATATAATTGTTTGTAATAGTAAGACTATTGCAATTACTGCTATTTCTATTTTTTTATTTTTCATTTTTGCCTCCTATCTGTGTTTTCATCTTCAAATAGTATAACATATATTTTTTTATATTACTATAGGATTTATTGTTTTAGTGATATATAATTAAAAATTAAGAATCAGCAATACTTGTAAAGTTTATTGACAAAAATTAACTAAAAACATAGTAATATTAAGCATTATATGATATAATATAAGAGTAGTTTTTTAAAAATTTAGGAGGTTTTTATATGTATGATGAAGAAAATTATATAATTGAAAATGAAACAACTGATACTACAAAAAAACAAGAATATTGGAATACTGGTATTGGATTAAATAAGGTTGATAATTTAGAACCTTCTAAATATTTATTAGACCTATCTCAAAAAAATATTAATGGAGAATTAAAGTATAACGAAGTAGAAAACTTATTAAAGACATATTATGAAACACAAAATTCTAACGATATAAATATTCAAAGAGAAAAAGAGTGTGATTTAGTATCTTTAAGAATTGCAGAGCTTTTAGAAGATAAAAGTTTTGGTTTTAGTCCTATCACTTTAAAGAATATTCATAAATACTTATTTAAAGATATTTATGATTTTGCTGGTAATTATAGAAATTATAATATTACTAAAAAAGAGGAAATACTAAATGGTGATACTGTTAAATATGTAAATTATCAAGATATAGAAAGTTATTTTGATTATGATTTTAAGGAAGAAAAAGAATTTGACTATTCAAAACTAAATAAAGATGAATTAATAAAACATATTGCAAAATTCACTTCAAGTATTTGGCAAGTACATCCTTTTGGAGAAGGCAACACAAGAACAATAGCGGTATTTATTGAAAAATATCTTAACAATATGGGATTTAATGTTAATAATGATATGTTTAAAAATAAAAGTTTGTATTTTAGAAATGCTTTAGTTAGAAGTAACTATGGAAATATTCCAAAAGGAATTTATCCTACATTTGATTTTTTGATAATGTTTTTTGAGAATTTATTACAAGACAAAAATAACGAGTTAAAAAATAGAGATTTATATGTTAAAGAATTATTTGAAAATGATATGTAATTAATGCATAAGCAGGATTAATAGATACTATAAATCCTGCTTTTTCATTTTATACAGTTTGCTAAAATATTTTGGCAAAACTTTATTTTAATTGCAATTACAATTATTATTCATATTGTTATTCATACAATTCATATTGTTCATATAAAATTTCTTTTCTGCCAATTTGTCTTGCACTCCACGAAGTGCTTCTCCAAATCTTTGGAAGTGTACTACTTCTCTTGCTCTTAAAAATTGTAAAGGTCCTACTACATCTGGATCATCACAACATAAATCAATTAATTTTTCATATGTTGCTCTTGCTTTTTGCTCAGCAGCTAAGTCCTCTTGTAAATTAGCAATTACATCTCCTTTACAAGCTAGCGCATTTGCTGAGAAAGCCATTCCTGCAGCCGACTGTGGATATACATCTACACCATGGTCTGTATAGTATGCTCCAAGTCCAGCTTTTTCTATTTCCTCTAAAGATGCTCCATCAGTTAATTGATGTACAATAGTTCCTACCATTTCTAAGTGTGCTAATTCGTTCGTACCAAAACCTTATCAAAAAAAATTTTTGGAACTATTTTTAGAATAATCTAATGGCTAGTTCCTTGCCAAATGTATTATAAAAACTTGTCCTTATGTTTATATAATATTTATCCTATATTCGGATAAATATCTAATTCAAAATCTGTTGGATCTGAATCTTTTTTTATTGCTTTTTTTGTTTTTAGATATTCTATTCGTTTAACCACAGTTTTGAGTAAAAGGTTTTTCTCTTCTGCTGTTTGTAAGGTAGGATATAAATCAAGTACATTTTCTATTTTAGGAATAATTGTTTTTTTACCTTCTTCCTTTTTTATTTCTAATTCGATTTGTTTTTCAAACTCCTCAATATTACTTTTAATATTTGTTATCGTAGCTGTTATAAGACTACATCTTTCCGAAAACATTTCTCTACTATAAGTTCCTTCTTCAAAAAAATCATAAACATTTGCTAATTTCTTGTTTTGTATTTCTAATTCTTTATTCAAGTTCTTAATATTATCTTCTAATATTGTCTTTTTTTTACTTTTTATTTCATCTACATATTCTCCATAGTCAATATGATAATTTGTCAACCATTCTTTAAGAGATGAAATTATCTTTTCCTCAACAATACAAAGTTTTGAACTTACATTATCACAATGTTTATTTGGACACATTAAGGTATCTGGAGCCCCTGTAGCTTTATATGGTCTCCTTTGCATTTTTTTCCCACATTTGCTACAATATACAATTCCTATTAAAGGATTTTGAACTGTATTATTATGTACCACGGCAGGAGTATGCTTACTTCGCTTTTCTTGAACTACTTGCCAAGTCTGTAAATCTATAATAGGTTCATGTAAACCATCACATAAGATATATTCTGTATTTCTTGGTCGGGTATTTTTTATTTTTCCATTTTTATACTCTTTAACAACTTTCCTAGAATTCCATCTTAGTTTTCCAATATAAACAGGGTTATTTAATATGTCTTTAATAGCCAAAATCGTCCACTCATCAGCTATTCGTGGTTTATAACCTCCAGAATTTAATTGATTAGCAACTTCATTTATTGAAATATCGTTGTAAGCATACATATTAAATATTTTTTCAACAATTTGTGCTTCTTCCTCATTCTTTTTTAGTGTAAATCCCTTATCTTTATCAATTTTCATTCTGTCATAGCCATAAGGAGCAACACTACCTACATATTTACCCTCTTTAACAGATGCAACCCTACCTCTTTGTAATCTTCTATTAATTACTTTGTATTCTCTTCTCGACATAAATAATCCAAATTCAAAATATTCTTCATCAAATTCATCATTAGGATCATATATCTTGATAGGAGTAATTATTTTAGTATCAGAAAATTTAAAACTCTTTGCTACTCTTCCTTGATCCATTGTATCGCCACGAGCAAGTCTTTCTACTTCTACAACTAAAACACCTTTCCATCTTCCAGATTCGACATCTCTTAGTAGTTCTTGAACAACTGGTCTTGATTCAATACTTTCTCCACTTACAATTTCACGATAAATTTTACCAATAGAAAAGCCATATCTTCTGGCTAACTCTATCAACATCTTTTCGTGTCTTGCTAGAGTTTCGCCTTCTCCTTTTGCTTCGCCTTCTAAATCTGCTCTTGATTTTCTTAAATACAAAGCATATTCTCCATTAACCATGTCTATGATTACATCGTTAGAATACCCTATATGTATATTATTCAAGAGACCTCCTTTCTCCGAATATTGCTTTTCTATCAACATATGTTATTTTAACACGTTGTAGCAATATTTTCAATTATTCGTTATTATTTTTCAATAAATTTATAATTAAACTTATTATTATTTCTTTAGCCTTATTTTTTTCATCTGTATTTATATAATCATCGTGTATCCTTATCATTGTATTATCATTTTTGTATTCTTTTACAACACTCATATAAATATCCTCTTTACTATTTTTATTAAATACTATGCAGATATCCTTAGTAAAATTCTTTAACATGTTTGTTTTCATTTACCTAACTTTTTGCTAACACTTTTTTAGATTGATGAAATTAATTAGCTGTTTTTCTCATTTTTTCTTTGTATTTTTGAGGTTTTATTGTTCACTTTTTAAAGTTATTAATTCTTTTTCTTTGTATCTTTTGTATATTTTTCTTTTCCAAATTCTTGATTAATTTTAGATACATTTTTTCAACTCCTTTCATTAATTAAGGTCTTGAGTTTTTATCTAAAATCGGACAAATTTGAAAAAGTTTTTAATTTTTTTATATTATAATGTATCTTCTTATTAAGATTTTAAAACTATATTTTATTTTTTATGTCATCTTTTAGGTGACTCATATGTTTTTTTAAACTTTGACATAAAATTCTTAAAGAAACTAATATGATTTTTAATAGTTATTTAAACTGTGGCTTATAAAAAATAATTGAAGATGTACAGCAAATTCTGTAAAATGTTTTGAATTGATTTTTATATATAAGACTTTAAACATTGATTATAATGAGTAAATACTCTATTAAATAACAAATTTTGAATCCTTAAAATTTGTACTTATTTCATTAACTCTTTGACTTTCCATAAATAAGTGTTCAATGAATTTTAAATATTAAGAAAGGCATATTGACTTTTCCTAATCTAAACAGCAAAATGCTGGAGAGTTCATTCGTCCTCTTCAGCATTTTGGCGTTTAGATAAAATATCTGTTTTTTTCTCTAAATTCCATGTTCTAACATTTTCAAGAATTCGTTATGTTTAATGTTTTCTAATTCTCTTTTTAAGAGAACATTATATGCTCTTGAATCAAATAAGTACGCATACTTTTCTTCTGATTTTTTTTGACCTTTGGTCTTTGGTCTTTGAAGTTCGTCATCCTCCATTTCATCATCAAGTATTCCAAATCTTTTATAACTTTCTAATGGATCATCATATCTAATTTGTCTTGCTTGAGTTCTTGAACCTTTAACTTTAGCATCATTCCTAATTAAATCTTGAACTAATTGTGATAATTGCATATTAGTTAATTCATATACATTTTTATCACCAATAGTTTTACTGGTAAAATTCCTAAATGCCTGTGTTTGTAAATTTTTATACTTATTTATGTTATACACTTTTCCCTGTGCTAACATCATTTGATAGATTCTATTTATAGCTGGTAAATTTCCTTTTTTATCAGTCAATATTTCAGCCATAATCCTATCAACAGTTGTTTTCTTTCTTTTGGGTGTTAAATTTACAACTAATGATGTAACAGCAGGTTCGGGAAAAAATGCTTCACTAGGAATTACCGTATCAATTTCAAGATTTAAGAAAGTATGGCATATTGCTCCCATTAATCCAAATTCTTGATTACAATGTTTACTATTTCCTTCAATAATTTGAACTGGTGCTACCATTTTTCTTACTGAATTTTGAGATAATACTAAAGTAATACTTTTTACATTAGAACTTTTTGGATCTTTTTCTGTATGACCTAGTGTTCCTGTCCGAGCCAAATTGATTAAAAATGGTTCTGTTATTGTATAAGGTAAATTTGCCACAATTCTGTCAAATGAATAAAAGTCAAACTGTAAAGCATCTCCTTCTACTACTTCTACATTGCTATTTGTTGAGAATTTTTCTCTCAACAATTTTGCATAGTAAGGATCTTTTTCAATTACTGTAATATGATTGTTTCCACTTGCCAGATATTTTGTTAATGCTCCTGCTCCTCCACCTACTTCTACAATAGTTTCCCCTTCTTTAATATTTGCCTTCCGATAGATTCTTTCCAACATTGATTTGTCAACCATAAAGTGCTGATCTTTCGTTGGGTTTGGGTTTTTTTCAAGTTGTGTCATAATATATTCCTCCTGTCATTACTTGAAAATGTTTAACATTTTAGAGAGTTGTAAAAAATAATTTTACATAATAATTATACTATTTATTGTTATTTATGTCAATTATTCAATTTTTTTCATATTTTCACTAAATATTGCTTTAAATTTTTTACTTAAGCATATTAATGCAATAATATTAGGTATAACAATAAAACCTACTGCCATATCAGCAATTGACCATATTTCTTCTATTGGCATTAATGTTGCAAATATTATCGGTATATAATAAAACCATTTTAATATTTTTAATTTATTTTCTCCGAATAAATATGTAATACTTGTTTTATATTCTATATAAAAGCCTAAGAATGTAGAATATGCAAACAGTGTTATAACAATGCACATAATATATTTTCCTAAAATTCCAAATACATTTTCATAAGCATCTAGCACCATAACAGAACCTGTATCTCCCGTTGTCCATGCTCCTGATACCATGACGACTAGAGCTGTTAAAGTACATATAATGAAACTAACAATGGTTACTTCTACTATTTTTTCAAACATATTATCTCCTATCTCTATAAATGAATAATTATCTCTCGATATCTTCATTTATCTTAATATTTTATTTTTATATTAA
>CALXVN010000048.1 GCA_944392085.1 uncultured Clostridia bacterium
GAATAAATGTAGTAGGAATAATAGATTGTGCTTCACCTTATGTTATAGAAGATATAGAAAACTTTTTAAAAACAGGGGAGGCATACGAGATAGAAGATGGAGGAATCATATACAAAGATAAGGTTTGTATAATTCTAGGAAGTGAAATAGAAACCTCTGAAATAAATGATGAAGGAAAAACTGGAAGTGCGCATAATTTATGTTATTTTCCAAGTTTGAAAGATATAAAAGCATTTTCTAAAGAAATGCAAAATCATATACATAATATTACACTTAGTTCACAAAGAGCAAATATATCAGCTTATGAATTAGTAGACATTGTAGAAAAATATAATGGAGTACTAATTCCAGCACATGCATTTACACCACATAAGAGTTTTTATGGAAATTGCACAGATAGATTAAGTAAAATTTTTAAAGAAAAATTTGATAAGATATTTGCAATAGAGCTAGGACTAAGTAGCGATACATATTTAGCAGACGAAATATCAGAGCTTGAAACACGCTCATTTTTAACAAATTCAGATGCTCATTCACTTCCTAAAATAGCAAGAGAATATAATAAAATGCTTTTAGATGGAATTAGTTTTAAAGAAGTATTAAAAGCTTTGAAAAATGAAGATGGAAGAAAAATACTTGCAAATTACGGATTAGATCCAAAGCTTGGAAAATACCATAGAACATTTTGTGAAAAATGTGGAAAGCCTATAGAAGGACAGGCACCTATTACAGTTTGTCCAGATTGTGATAGCACAAAAATTACAATGGGAGTTTTTGATAGAATAGAAATAATAAAAGATAAAGAAAAAACAAAAAGCCCAGATTTTAGACCACCATACATATATCAAATACCACTTACCTTTATGCCTGGAGTAGGTGGAAAAACAATAGATAAATTACTTTCTACTTTTGAAACAGAGATGAATATACTTCACAAATTATCAGAAGATGATATAGAAGCAGTAGTTGGAGAAAAAATTGCTAAAAATGTAATAGCAGCAAGAGAAGGAAATGTAAAAATACAAGCTGGTGGAGGTGGAGTTTATGGGAAATTAACTGCGGGATAGGTATTAAGAATTTAAGTGTTAGTTTCATATTTTCGATTAAAATTTAATGCAAAGAAATTAGTCTAATGCTTAAGAAAAATTAGTTCTAAAAATCATTTTATTGAATAGACATTATGTATAAATAAAATGTCTAGGAGAGATAAAATGAGAGAGGTACATAAAAGAAAAAGCAATAGCCTTAAAGAAATAATATTAAATAATATTTATGAGAATTTAAAATCTTATATTATAGTAGCAATTATATTTATTATTGGAATTGTAATAGGTGTTATTTTTATAAATAATACAAATAATAATCAAGCAGAAGAAATACAAAGTTATATAAATAATTTTGTAAATTCATTAAAACAAGATTATCATATAGATAAAATAGAACTAATGAAAAAGTCAATTGGAGATAATCTTATACTAATTATTAGTATGTGGTTTATAGGTTCCACTGTTATAGGAATACCAATAGTGCTAGGAATTATAGCTTTTAGAGGTTTTTGCATAGGTTATACAGTAGCATCAATAATTGGAACATTAGGGGTACAAAAAGGACTAATTTTTTTATTTAGCACAATTTTTTTACAAAACTTAATTTTTATTCCTGTAATTTTGTGTATGGCAGTAAGCTGTATAAAGCTATATAAATCAATAATGAAAGACAAAAGAAGAGAAAATATAAAAATTGAAATAATAAGACATACACTTATGTCTATTATGTTACTTTTAATATTAGTAATAGCATCATTAGTTGAAGTATACATATCTAGCAATTTATTAATGCTCTGTATAAAAATATTTTGAATTTTTTTAAAATATGTTTGCATTTTATGTATAATTATGATATAACATATATAAATGTTTATGTTAATTTTAAATTAGATAATAATAAGAAGGGGTAATGACAAAGATGGAAAAACAGATCAAACAATTTTTAGAATTTTTACAAAATGAAAAAAGAGTATCAAATAACACACTACAATCATATAGTAGAGATATTCACCAATATGAGAATTACTTAAGTCAAAATCGTATAAATTATGTCAAAGTAGATTGCCAAAAGATAAATGAATATTTAAAATCTTTACAAGATATGGGAAAAAAGAAATCTACAGTATCAAGAAGTTTAGCTTCTATTAGATCTTTTTATCAATACCTAATGAGAATAAAAAAAGTAAAACATGATCCAACTGAAAATATCCAATCACCAAAAGTAGATAAAAGAGTTCCTAGTGTACTTACTTCTGATGAAGTAGAAAAATTATTAAGTCAACCAAAGGATGTTGATTTAAAAGGAACAAGGGATAAAGCTATGCTAGAAGTAGCTTATGCAACTGGAATGAGAGTTACAGAAATAATATCTTTAGACGAGGAAGACGTAAATATTGAAGAAGGCTATATTTTCTGTAAATCAGCTAATAAGCAAAGAAATATTCCACTTGGTTCTATTTGCATAGCAGCACTTAATGAATATATGAAAGATGCTAGACCAATAATGATTAGAGATGAAAACGAAAAAGCACTTTTCGTAAATGTAAATGGAAAAAGATTAACAAGACAAGGATTTTGGAAAATTGTTAAATATTATAAAGAACAAGCACACATAGATAAAGATATTACTCCACATGTTTTAAGACATTCTTTTGCAACACATTTATTACAAAATGGGGCAGATTTAAAGGCAATTCAAACAATGTTAGGTCATTCAGATATTTCATCTACACAAGTATACACACAATTTCAAGATGCAGGAATAAGAGATATTTATAGAAGAACACATCCAAGAGCATAGGATGTGTTCTTTTTACATTAACTAATATTGTGTTTTTAGGTAAGTTGTAAATATACAAAATAAGATAATAAAATTTTATTTTTCTATTTATTTTTTTGAAATTTTTATATATAATGTATAAAGATTTTTTTATGGAGAAAATACGGTTGAAAAATAATTACAATTTTGGTGCCCACAAACTTCATGTGAAATTTAAGTGAGCGTACAATAAGTACGCCTCATAAATTTAAAACTCGTTTTGACTTGCCAAAATTTAATTCTTTTCCAACTAGGTTTGTGCCTTAGAAAGGAATGAGATTAATTATGAATTTAGCAAATAAACTTACATTATTTAGAATTATATTAGTACCAGTTATATTAATAATACCATTTTTTAATATACAAGGTGATGTATGGGGAGTGCCACTTACATATTTAATAATAGATATAATATTTATTTTAGCATCATTAACGGACAAGTTAGATGGATACATAGCTAGGTCTAAAAATCAAATAACTACATTTGGAAAATTCTTAGATCCAATAGCAGACAAAATCTTAGTTATTGTAGCAATGCTTATATTAGTAGAAGCAGGTAGATTACCAGCTTGGATACCTTCAATTGTTGTAATACGTGAATTTATAGTTTCAGGATATAGATTAGTAGCAGTAGAAAAGTCAGGAAAAGTAATAGCAGCAAGTATATGGGGAAAAATTAAAACAGCAACTCAAATGGTTGGATTAACTGTTGCATTTATTGATGTAAATAGTTTCGGAGCAATCTTTAACGGAAATTTAACAGGACTAGCATTTGTAATAAATTTAATTACCACAACATTTTTAGGAATATCTGTAATTGCTACAATCTTTTCAGGAATAGATTATTTAAAAGGCTCAAAAGAACTTTTTAAAGGGGAAATGTAATATTTTAATATGCGTTTGAGGATTTAAGAATAAACGCATTCTGAGGGGAAAGATAATAATGGAATTAGAACAAGCAAGAAAAAGAGTAGAGGAATTAGTACCTTTACTTAAATATTATACACAAATGTATTTTGATGATAAGCAAGTTGTAAGTGATTATGAATATGATATGCTTATGAAAGAGCTTAAAGGAATAGAAAAGGAATATCCAGAACTTATAAGAGAAGATTCACCAACACAAAGGGTTGGTGCAAGTATAAAAAAGGGTTTTGAAAAAGTAACACATGAAATTCCACTTCAAAGTTTGCAAGATGTATTTTCTTTTGAAGAAGTTCGAGAATTTGATACAAGAATGCAAAAAGCAGCAAAAGAAAATGGCGCAGAATTAAAATATGTTGTGGAAACTAAGATAGATGGATTATCTGCTGCTCTTGAATACAAAAATGGTATATTTGTAAGAGGTGCTACAAGAGGAAATGGAACAGTTGGAGAGGATGTTACAGAAAATTTAAAAACTGTAAAGTCAATTCCCAAAAAGTTAAAAGAACCAATAGACATTGTAGTTCGTGGAGAAGTCTTTATTGGAAAAGAAGAATTTGAAAAATTAAATGCAGATAGATTAGTAGATGAAGAAGAAGTTTTTGCAAATGCAAGAAATGCAGCAGCAGGATCACTCCGCCAATTAGATAGCAGAATTACTGCAAAAAGACCACTTGATATATACATTTTTAACGTGCAAAAATGCGATTCTATTGATTTTAAATCTCATTATGAAAGTTTATTGTATCTTGAAAAAATAGGATTTAACGTAAATCCAGTAAAAATACTTTGCAATAATATAGATGAAGCAATATCTGCAATAGAAAAAATAGGACAAGATAGAGAAAAAATATCTTTTGGAATAGATGGAGCTGTTGTAAAGGTTGACGATTTAGCTTTAAGAGAAAAAATAGGTACAACATATAAAACACCAAAATGGGCAGTTGCATATAAATATCCACCAGAGAAAAAAGAAACAAAATTAAAGGATATTGTATGCCAAGTTGGTAGAACAGGAGCAATAACACCAATGGCAATTTTAGAGCCAGTTGTGGTTGCTGGTTCAAAGATATCTAAAACTACTCTTCACAATGAGGATTTTATAAAAGAACGAGATATTAGAATAGGGGATACTGTTGTAATACAAAAAGCAGGAGATGTTATACCAGAAGTAGTAGAAGTAAAGAAAAAGAAGCGAACAGGAGAAGAGGTTCCATTTGAAATGCCAACAACCTGCCCTATATGCGGAGCTCAAACAATAAGAGAAGAAGGCGAAGTAGCTTGGTATTGTAATGGTGTTGAATGTCCAGCAAAACTTCAAAGAGGAATTGAACATTTTGTTTCAAGAGAAGCGATGGATATAACAGGGCTTGGAGAGGCAATAGTAGAAGAATTAATAAAAAGAGGCTTAATTAGCAATATAGCAGATATATATAAATTAACATTTGAAGATATAGCATCATTAAAAAAGAATGGAAAGAAGTTTGCACAAAATTTAATAGATGCAATTGAAGAAAGTAAGCATAGAGATTTATATAGATTAGTAAATGCCTTAGGAATAAGACATGTGGGAGTAAAACTCGCTAAATCATTATGCAAAAATTATGACACAATGGATAAATTAATGAAAGCATCTTATGAAAGCTTATGCATGAAAGAAGAAGTAGGAAAGATTATTGCTAAAAGTATATATAATTTCTTTAGAGAAGAACAAACCATAGACTTAATAAAAAGACTAAAAGAATATGGTGTTAATATGGTCGCAGAGAAAGAAGAAGGAGCAGATGACAGATTTGCAGGAATGACGTTTGTATTAACAGGAACACTTGAAAAATATTCAAGAGATGAAGCTTCAGAAATAATAGAAAAGTTTGGAGGAAAGACATCAGGAACAGTTTCTAAAAAAACAACATACGTACTTGCTGGAGAATCAGCAGGAAGCAAACTTGTAAAGGCACAAGAATTAGGCATAAGAATAATAACAGAGCAGGAATTTGACGAGATGTCGCGATAGGGACAGGCCTTTTTGCGACAAAATATTGAAAAAATTATTAGAAAATAAAAGTGTCGCGAAAAGGCCTGTCCCTATCACGACAAAAAGGAAGGAAGAAATGGACGGAAGATATAGTTTTGAACAATTTAAGCAAAATTTGGATGATGGATATCAAATTTATTTTACTTATGTACGCAATAGATATTTGCTATTTAAAACAGCAGATAATTGTTATACTCAAAAACTTTTAACAGATGATTCTAAAAATCCTCAACCTAGACATAGTATGATTACGTTTAAGAGGGTTAAGGAAATGTTTCCGCATATGGAGGCTATTGAATATAAGATAGGAGTGGGAGAGTAGTGAAATATGAATATAGGGATAGATATAGATGGAGTTTTAACAAATGATGATGAGTATACAATGAATTGTATGTCAAAATTTATATATGAAAATAAATTGGAAGAAATAAAAAATCCTTATGGATATGAATATGCAAAAGTTGATTGGAATCAAGAAAATTTAGAACAATATTTAAAGCAATAATTGAAATAGATAGATTAAAAATAGATATAATGATTGAAGATAACCCAGGAACAATACCAACTTTTGTAAATCATACTCATGTTTTATGTTATGATTGTATATATAATCATAAATTAAATTTAGAAAATATGACAAGAGTATATAGTTGGTATGATATATATATTAAAATAAAAGAACTAAAAAAGTTACAAGATTAGAAATTAAATGGAGAAGAAGATGGAAAAGTTATTAAGGATAAGTTTTGATACACTATTAACTTCTTTAACACCTATATTAGGGTGGTTTTTATTAGGAATATTACTGGATCCAAACTTAATTAATGTTTTTACATTAATATATCCAATGCAATTTATAGTAAATACAATAAAAAGTATTTTTGGTACAGGTGCAAACATAAGTGCCATTAGGGATAAGAATGAAAACAGTATATATTCAGGAGTGTTAATTGGGGGAATTCTAGGTGGAATAATACTTGGGATAACTGTAATTAATATAGACAAATATATTATATTTATGAATATGAATGTAGAGACTTATAAAATATTCGGAATATATGGAATTATTCAATTATTTTTACAATTAATTCTGTATTTAGCATTATGCAAGCTATATTATGAAGATAACAACAAAAGAGCAAATAAATATAGCTTATGGTTTAATTTGATAAATTTTTCTAGCTTAATTGTAATGAGTATATTAACAAAAAATCAAATAGTAATTACAAGTATATCAATAATAATAACTTCAAGTTTTGTATGCATTATGCTATTTAGAATAGTAAAAAGAACTGAAATTAAGATAAACATTGCAAATTGTATAAAATATGATGCAGTAACATTGTTTGATGAAATAAGTATGTTTGTAATATACTTATTTGGGTTTAAAACAGCATTCTATTTTGGAGATAAATATATATTAGCTACTTCATTTGCAACTCTAATAACAGACATGCAATGGGATGCATCTAATTCTGTTAAAACGCTGGCGCAAATAAATATTACGAAGAACAACTTTTCTTATAAAGAACATATAAAAGATAGTCTAAAATTAATACATTTATTAGTATTAACTACTTTTATTATGGGAATATTATTATATCCATTTTATAAGACAAATTTACAAGTAACAGGAATAATTCTAGGGATTGAAATACTTTCTATGTATATGTATCCAATTTATATAACAAAATTAATTTATATACAAATGGAGCATTCAACATATAAAGCTACAATTAGCAAGCAAATTGCAAATGTAATAAGGGCTATTTGCTCATTTATACCAACACCATATTGTACATCAATTGGTTTAGCTGGTGCAGTAATATTTCAGTTAATAATAAGTAAATATATTATTTTTAAGAATAATATTATTATGGAAAAGAAGGAGAAATTAAAAATATGAATATAGGAATAGATATAGATAATTGCATATCAAATTTTAATGATGTGTTATTAGAAGAATATTTAAAACATGATAAAGAACTAAGAAATACAGGTATTATAAATGATAAAGCAGATTACATTACGAGAGGTATGTTTGACTGGTCAAAAGAAGAAAATGATGAATTTTATTATCCTAACATAGAAAGAATTGCAAAGAGTTTAAAGCCGTTAAGAAACTGCAAAAAAATGATAGATAAATTAAAAAATGATGGAAATGAAATCTATATTATATCTGCAAGAGATAATGGAGAATATACAAATCCATGGGAAATGACAAAAGAATGGCTAGAAAAATATGAAATATATTATGATAAATTGATATTAACTGATAAATATAAAAAAGGTCCAGTTTGCAAAGAAAATAACATAGATATAATGATAGAAGATACAATTAAAAATTGTGAAGACATAGAACAAAATGGCGTAAAATGCTTACTTATGAACACAAGATACAATGAGGAAGAAAAAAGATTTGAGAGAGTAAAGAACTGGAAAGAAATATATTTAAAAATATCTAACTTATACAAAAAAGAGGTACAAGAAAAGATAAATATTATACTAGATACAGATACATATAATGAATGTGATGATCAATTTGCAGTGGCATATATGTTAAAGTCGCAAGATAGATTTAATATAGAGGCAATTACAATAGCACCATATCATCATGAAAATGATATTAGCATACAAGAGGGACAAGAAAAGAGTTATCAAGAAGTACTAAAAATATGTAAGTGGCTTAATTTTGATACAGAAGATAAAGTATTTAAAGGTAGTACTGACTATATAGAAAATGGATATGATGAAATAAATGAAGCGGTAAACAAAATTATCGAAGTATCAAATAAAAATGAAAAGACATATATTGTTGCAATTGGAGCAATAACTAATGTTGCTTTGGCAATAAAAAAAGCACCTAATATAATAAACAAAATAGAAGTAATTTGGCTAGGCGGACATAGTCCTTATTACAAAAATAATGATGAGTTTAATTTTAGACAAGATGTACAAGCAGTAAAAGATGTATTTGAGTCAGGTGTCAAAATGACAGTAATATCTTGCAAAGGAGTTGCTTCTAATTTGAATACAACAATATATGAATTAGAGCATTATTTAAAAGGAAAAAATGAGTTATGCGATTATTTATGCAGTAGGTTCTATGATGATGGAATACATGGTATCCAAACAAGAAGAGTAATATGGGATATAAGTGCAATAGCATATTTATTAAACAAAGAATGGTTTGAAGAAAAGAAAATGAGTTGCCCAGAAATAAATAAAGATTTAAGTTATGACTTTAAAGAAAATGATAGAAAAATTAATTTTGTAATTTATTTAGATTCTGATGAGATATATAAGGATTTGTTTGAAAAATTAGTATAGAAAAATATTTTAATGAATAAGGAGCTTTAAACATGAAGTTAACAAGTGATATAGCATTAGAATTAATAGAAAATTTTAGAAATAAAATGGAAGATACGAGATGGATAGATCACTCTATATGTGTAGGAAATTCAGCAGGAAAAATAGCAAAAAGTTTAGGTTTAGACAGAGATAAAGCAAAAACTTTAGGATATATTCATGATATAGGAAAAGGTATTGGTGAATTTAAAGAACATGTAATGAATGGATATAAATATATAAAAGAATTAGGATATGATGATGAATATGCAAATATTTGCTTAACACATTCATATTTAAATAATGATGTAAATTGTACAGCAGGGGGATTTCCAAAAGATATACCATTTAGAACAGATTTTATCAAAGCACATGAATATACAATATATGAGAAAATAATAAATTTATGCGATTTAATGTGTACAAATGTTAATATGACACTAGAAAAGAGATTAGTTGATATAATGCTAAGAAAAGGCGTACATGAAAATACGGTATATCACATAAAAGAAGCACAGAAACTAAAGAAAGAATTTGACAAAATGCTAGGATTTAATGTATATAAGCTATTTCCAGATGTATTAGAGAATTAAACCAATGGGGACGTACATGTTTGGCCTAAAAAAATGAGCCAAATGTGTACGTCCCCATTGGCTGAAAAATTTTGTAACTTTTTTGTAAAAATTGTTGTAAAAAAATTATATTAAGTATAT
>CALXVN010000049.1 GCA_944392085.1 uncultured Clostridia bacterium
AGTTTTGAAAAATTAGGAATAAATATTGTGGAAAATGCTGGATTTATTATATGTAAATGTGATAAAATAATAGGGGCAAATATAGACTTGGATTTTCCAAGTGTAGGAGCAACGGAAAACATAATTTTAGCATCTGTTTATGCTGACGGCGAAACAAATATTACAAATGCTGCAATGGAGCCAGAAATAGTAGATTTAGCTAATTGCTTAAATAAAATGGGAGCTAAAATAGAAGGTGCAGGAACTAGCAATATTAAAATAACAGGAGTAGAAAAACTAAAGGATATAAGTTATAATATAATGCCAGATAGAATAGAAGCAGGAAGTTTGCTTTGTATGGTGGCAGCAACAGGAGGAAAAGCAAAACTAAATAATGTTATAACAGAGAATATTGTGCCAGTAATAAATAAATTAGAAGAAGCAGGATGCAAGATAGAAAAAAATAAAAATAGTATATATATAGAAGCACCAAAAAAACTAAAAGCAGTAGATATTAAAACTATGCCATATCCAGGTTTCCCAACAGATATGCAATCTGTATTTGCTAGTATGCTTACAACTGCTAAAGGAACCTCTGTAATAATTGAGAATATATTTGAAAATAGATATAAATATATGGCAGAACTTAAGAAAATGGGCGCAAAAACTACAATAGAAGGCAAAACAGCAATTATTAAAGGAGTAAGAAAATTATCAGGAGCAAAGGTTGCAAGCACGGACTTAAGAGGTGGAGCAGCAATGGTAGTTGCAGGTTTAGTGGCTAAAGGAAAAACAGAGGTAACTGATATAGAATATATATTAAGAGGGTATGAAAATTTAGATAAAAAATTAATAAAGTTAGGAGCAAATATAACTTTAAAAGAAGGTGAGTAAATGCCAAGAAAGACTAAGGAAGATATGAAAAAATCTAATAAAAAGAGAAGCATAAAAGCAAAAACAGATATTGAAAAAAGCACAAAAGAAGATAAATTTAGCTTTGACGAAGAAATTGTAATAGGACTTAAAAGGATAGATGAACCAGTAGTTAATGCTAAAGCAAGAAAAAAAGCAGATAAGGATAAAAAAACAAAATCAAAGAGTAATAAAAATAAACAAAGCAAAGTAAATAAAACAAAAGTAGATGATAGCACAGTTATAAAATCAAAATATTTAGAAAATTATGAAGAAAACAATAATAGGCCTAATGAAAGTAAGAAAAAAAAGTATGAGAAAAATAAAAATGTTTCAAGACCACTTACTAAAAAAGAAGAAATTGCAAACCAAAAGAAAAAAATAATTTTAAAATTTACTAAATGGATAACTTTATTAGCTATATTAGCAGGTGGAATAATTTATGCAATGCTATCACCAATATTTAATATTACCAATATATATGTAGAAGGAAATTTAAAAATATCTTCTGAAACTATTATAAGCTTATCTGGACTTAGTATAAATGAAAACATTTTTAAATTTAGGACAAGCGATATAATAGATAAAATAAAAGAAAATGCTTACATAGATAAAGTAGAAATAAAAAGGAAATTTCCAGATGCAGTAGAAATAAATGTATATGAAAGAGAAGCAACTTTTGCTTTAGAATTTGGAAATGGATATGCATATATAAATAATCAGGGTTATATTTTAGAGATTACAGATAGTAATGCAGAATTTCCTATATTAGAAGGATATAAAACAACAACCGAAGAAATAAAAGAAGGAAATAGACTAATAGAAACAGATTTGGAAAACTTAGGAGATGTACTTAAAATAATGGAAGCTGCTAAAAGTGTTGATGCAAATATAAGCGATTTAATTACTAGAATAGACATAAGCGATAATTCAAATTATATATTAACACTTGTAAAAGAAAAGAAAAAAGTGTACTTAGGAGATACAACAAACTTAAGTGAAAAAATGTTATGGATTGATAAATTTTTAGAGCTAGAGAAAAAATATGAGGGAACCATATATTTAAATGTTAATTTAAATAATGAAACTCCATATTTTAGAGAAAAAATATAAAAAGGAGGAAATACTTTGAAGAAAAAACAAATTGCAATTACATTAGGTATAATGTGCTTTTTGCTAACAATAGCTATTTGTGTACAAATAAGAACTATGAGCTCAGCTAATTCAACAGTTTCAAAAACTTTATCAGATAATGGACTAAGAGATGAAGTTTTAAAGATGAAAGAAAAATATGATACTACATATAAAGATTTAGAAAATGCTCAAAAAGAATTGGAAAAAGTAAGACAAGAAGCGACACAAAATGATTCTACTGCGGAAGCAAAAGAGCAAGAGCTTAAAGAGAATAATATGATTTTAGGAAACACAAATGTAACAGGTGAAGGTGTTGAGATTATTCTTCAAGATGCAACAAGCACAAATAATAGTTTTAATTTATCAGATCAATTAATACATTATGGAGATATACAATGGGTTGTAAATGAATTAAAAAATGCAGGTGCAGAAGCAATAGAAGTAAATGGACAAAGAATAGTAAATACTTCAGCAATTACTTGTGAAGGAAATATAATCAAAATAAATGGAGAAAGAATAGGAAGCCCATTTATTATAAAAGCTATTGGTTCTAAAAGCCTTTTATATGGTGCTTTAGAAAGAGCTGGATCTATATTAGATGTAATAAGAGATTATGGAAATACAGCTAAAGTTACTAAAAAAGATAGCATTACGGTTTCTAAATATTCTGGAGTTATAAGTTACGAGTATTTAAAAGAAAATAAATAAGACTAGAAAGGAATAAATGGAATGATGAAAAAATTCAAATTTAGAAAAGATATAACAGCAGTTACCATAGTTATTTTCATTGTATGTATAGTATTAGTAAGTGTAACCCTTATGCAATTTAGAACAATAGAACAAACTGATTTAACAGAAATTGAAAATATGAGAGAATCAGAACTAAGAACTGCACTATCAGAATGGAAAACAAAGTATGAAGAAGTATATGCACAACTTTTAGATGTTAACCAAAAGATAGAAGAATATAATAAAACAATTATAGATAATGAAGCAGCAGCAGAATTAGTTGATGAAGAACTAAAAGAATCAAATATACAAGTTGGAAAAACAGATGTATATGGAGAAGGAGTTATTGTTACATTAAGTGATGGAGATAGAAGTGTAACATCAGAGCATTTATTAGATTTAGTAAATGAATTAAGATATGCAGGAGCAGAAGCAATTTCTATAAATGAGAATAGAGTTTTAGCTACTACTGATATAATAGATATGGCAGATTATTCATATATTATGGTAAATTTACAAAGAATAGAAGGACCGTATGTAATAAAAGCTATCGGGAATAAAGAACAACTATCTAGTATATTGAACTTAAAAGGAAGCGGATTTATACCTAAGTCAAATACAAGTGGAATAAATGCAAGCTCTAAGATGGAAAATAAAGTAGAAATACCAAAATATAGTGGAGAGTTTGAAATAAAATATATGCAAGAAGTAGAACAATAAAATATAAAAGGAGGAATTTATTGTGATTTTAATAGCAATAATTTTAGGTTGTGTAATAGGAGCTCTAATAGGAATAAACTTACCAATGATTTCATATACATATTCAGGATATTTAGCAATAGCGATAATTGCAGCTTTAGATTCTGTTTTTGGAGGAATAACATCAACCTTAAAGAAAAATTTTGATTTAAAAATATTTGTATCAGGATTTTTTGGGAATGCAATTTTAGCAATGTTACTTACATATTTAGGACAAAAATTAAATGTTGATATATATCTAGCAGCTATAGTAGTATTTGTTGGAAGAATGTTTAACAATTTAGGAATAATTAGAAGATATTATATAGAAAAATGGAGTTTTAATAAAGAAAAGAAAGAAGAAAAAGAGAACTAAAATTATAAAACTCTACGGAATTCTACATTATAATACAATGTTTCAAAAATATTACAAAAATGTTACAAAAATATTACAAATCCTATTGACTTTTTATGAAAAATGTAATATTCTAATGAGCAAATAAGAGCAGTAAAAAATTGGAGGAATGTGCCTTGGCTATCGGAGATATAATCGTAGGAATGGACATTGGAACTTCAAAAGTAAGCTTGGTTATTGGAGAAGTCAATAATTTCAACCAAATAGAAGTCCTATGTACAACAAGTTGCAAATGTAATGGTATTAAAAAAGGTAAAATAGTAGATGAAAACGAAATAGTTACAGCAGTTTCAAAATTAATAAAAGAAGCTGAAGAAGAAACAGAAATGGAAATAAATTCAGCATATCTTACTATACCAGGAAAATATGTTACCATTGTACAAAATAGTATAACAAAAGAAGCCAAAGATAAATATGCAGGTATCTCAGGAAGAGATGTAGCATCAGCAATATCACTAGCAAAAGATATAGACATACCAGAAGGTATGCAAATAATAGATATAGTTACAGATGAATTTATATTAGATAATGGAAAAGTAGTACAAGATCCTGTTGGAAGTTTAAGTTCTAGTTTTACAATAAAAACACAAATTGTATTAGCTCAAAAAGATTATATGAAGCAATTAGCAAATATATTTAGAAGAGCTGATATAGATATTGATGGATTAGTACCAGTTACTTTAGCTGAAAGAAGTATAGTATTAGATGGAAATGAATTAAACGATAATGTAATGCTACTAGATATAGGTGCTGGTAATACTGAAATAGGTGTGTTTGAGGGATTAGCATTTTCATATACAAATACAATCCCACTTGGTGGAGATACCATAACTAATGATATAGCTTTGGTTTTAAATATATCTGAAGAAGAAGCAGATAAATTAAAACACCAATATGGATTAGCATTAAAATCTTTTATAGATAATGATAATGAAATTTTACTAAGTACATGTAGAGATGAAAATAGAAAAATTATAAAAAGTTCAGAATTAATTGAAATTATAGAAGCTAGAATTGAAGAAATATTTTCGCTAGTAAATAAAGATATAACTGCACAAGGAATAAAACCTAGAATAAATAATGTTATTTTAACAGGACAAGGAATTACAACAATAAATAAAAGCGATGTTGCAGGAAAAATTATTTTAAATATACCAGTTAAAATTTCTACAGGTAGACTTATAAGTATGGTAAGACCAGAATATAGAACAGCGTATGCATTAGTAAGATATATAGCTTCAAGACCATTTGCAAAAAATCTTTCAAGCAGTATAGATTCAAAATCTAAAGATAATATTTTAAAAAATGTTCTAGAAAGAATAAAAGAATTTTTCTATTCTTAATATATAAATAAAATTTTTGAGGAGGATAAGCATTATGTTCATGGATAATACAGACGAAAATGTGATGTTGGATGGAACAGCAACAATAAAAGTAATAGGAGTAGGTGGTGCAGGAAATAACGCAGTAAACAGGATGGTAGATTCAGGAATAAAAGGAGTAGAATTTATTACAGTAAATACAGATAGACAAGCATTACTTTTATCAAAAGCAGCATCAAAAATACAAATAGGGGAAAAAATTACAAGAGGATTAGGAGCAGGTGCTAATCCAGATATAGGAGCTCAAGCAGCAGAAGAAAGTAAATCTGAAATTGCAGAAGCTTTACGCGGAGCAGATATGGTATTTGTTACAGCTGGAATGGGCGGAGGAACAGGAACAGGAGCAGCTCCAATAATTGCAGCAACAGCAAAAGAAATGGGAATATTAACAATAGGGGTAGTAACAAAACCATTTACATTTGAAGGAAAAAAACGTTTATCACAAGCAGAACGTGGAGTTGAAAGTTTAAAAGGAAAAGTTGATACATTAGTAGTAATTCCAAATGATAAATTATTACAAATAATAGATAGAAAAACATCTATAGTAGAAGCTTTTAAAATGGCTGATGATGTATTAAGACAAGGTGTACAAGGTATATCAGACTTAATTGCAATACCTGGTTTAGTAAACTTAGACTTTGCAGATGTTAAAACAATAATGCTTAATACTGGTATGGCTCATATGGGTATAGGAAGAGCATCAGGTGAAAATAGAGCAGAAGATGCAGCTAAACAAGCTATACAAAGCCCATTACTAGAAACTTCAATAGAAGGAGCAAGAGGAGTTATAATTAATATTACTGGTGGAGCAAACCTTGGACTACATGAAGTAAACACAGCAGCAGAATTAGTTCAAAGAAGTGTTGATCCAGAAGCAAATATTATCTTTGGTGCAGTTATAGATGAAAGTCTAGACGAGGATATTGTTATAACTGTTATAGCAACAGGATTTGAAAAAGAACCTGGAATATCTGCAAGTATACCTGTTGGAGAAATAGTAGATAAAGCATGGGATAGAAAAATAAATTCTATACCAAATCCAGCAGATAATTCTAGCTCAGCTGACAATTTAGATATACCATCATTCTTAAGAAAAAACAGAGGAATGAATAAATAAAAAATATTGTCGAACTTTATTTTTATAACATAGATTTAAAGAAAATAGAAAAGAAATAATCGAAATAAATAAGATTATTTCTTTTTTTATGTCTATAAAATGACAGTATTTTCAAGTTTTACGTTGTACAATAAGGACAGAGAAATGGAGGAAAGTGTGACAATTTATGTTGATATAGTTTTATTGGAAAATCTTTGCATGAACTATATAATTTTGTTTGGTACAGCTTATATAATTAAAATAAAAGTAAAACATTTAAGAATTTTAGCATCTAGTATAATTGGAGCCATTTATGCAATTTTAGCTTATAGCGGTATTTTTAAATTGTATGAAAATATATTTGTAAAAATTATTTTATCTATTTGTATGGTGTATATAGCATATAACCCAAAAAACATAAAGGGAATTATTAAAGAATTGATAGTGTTTTATTTAGTATCTTTTACCTTAGGAGGTTGTGCCTTTGCACTATTATATATAGTAAAACCACAAGATATATTTATAAAAGATGGAGTATTTATAGGAACCTATCCTATAAAAATAGTTTTATTAGGTGGAGTAGTAGGATTTACAATTACATATATATCTTTTAAAGTAGTAAAAAATCGAATGAATAAATCGGAACTAATATATGAAATTTATATAAGGTTAGAAGAAAAGGAATTAAGACTAAAAGTAATGCTAGATACAGGAAATATGCTAAAAGACCCAATTAGTAATAGCCCTGTAGCTTTAATAGATAAAACTAAGCTTTATGAGCTATTACCTAAAGAAATTTTAGATAATAGCAAAGAAATGTTAGGAGGTGAATTTAAAGAACAAGATGAAATAGATTATAAATATAAATCAAGATTAAGAATAATTCCATTTACATCTGTTGGAAAACAAAATGGTATGCTCTTAGGGATAAAAGCTGACGAAATAAGGATTATAACAGATGTAGAAGAAATTATAAATGAAAAAGCAATAATAGGAATATATGACAGAAAGTTTAGCAAAACAGATAAATATTGTGGCTTGATTGGTTTAGACATGCTAGAAAAGGTTGAAAAGATTAAAAAATAATTACAATTTTTAGGATACAAAATTTTAAAAAGTACTCTGTGTAATTTAAATCTAATATAGAGAGAAAGGAACGTGGTTGATTTGAATATATTGCAAATATTAAAAAATAGTATAAATACATTATATATTAAATATATAGGAAATGATGAAGAAGATTTTCCTATATATTACATAGGCGGGAGCCAAACATTACCTCCACCATTAGACGCAAAAGAGGAGCAGGAAATATTAGATAGATTATCTAAAGGAGAGGAAGAAGTTAGAAAAACTTTAGTAGAAAGAAATTTAAGATTAGTAGTATACATAGCAAAAAAATTTGAAAATACAGGAGTAGGAATAGAAGATTTAATATCTATAGGAACAATAGGTCTTATGAAAGCAATTAATACATTTAACACAGATAAAAATATAAAACTTGCAACTTATGCTTCAAGATGTATTGAAAATGAAATACTGATGTATCTTAGAAGAAGTAATAGAATAAAGGGTGAAGTTTCGATAGATGAACCATTAAATCAAGATGGAGATGGGAATGAATTATTGCTTTCAGATATATTAGGAACAGATCCAGATGTTACTTCAAGAAGGCTAGAAGATGAAGTAGATAAAAGTTTATTACGAGCATCTATAAGCAAACTTAATAATAGAGAAAGAAATATAATGGAATTGAGGTTTGGATTCTTAAGTGGAAATGAAAAAACACAAAAAGAGGTAGCAGACATGTTAGGTATTTCACAAAGTTATATTTCAAGGCTAGAAAAAAAGATAATTGGAAAAATGAGAAAGGAAATCATTAGTAAGACAGGATAGAAGCAAAATTTCTTATGTATAGATTTTACTCTTTTTGGAAATAATAAAGATAATTATTTCTAAAGGGAGGTTTTTTATTTGATTAATAAGGTAGAAATATGTGGGGTTAATACTGCAAAACTACCTATACTAGAAAATGAGGAGAAAGAAGAATTATTGAAAAAAATAAAACAAGGGGATGTAGAAGCTAGAACAAAATTTATAAATGGAAATTTAAGATTAGTATTAAGTGTAGTAAGGAAATTCTTTAGTAGAGGAGAAAATGCGGATGATTTGTTTCAAATTGGATGTGTTGGTTTAATAAAAGCAATTGATAACTTTGATATAGAACAAAATGTTCAATTTTCAACATATGCTGTACCAATGATAATGGGAGAAGTTAGAAGGTATATTAGGGATAACAATTCTATAAGAGTAAGTAGATCTATTAAAGAACTAGCTTATAAAATAATGGCAGAAAAAGAAAGCTTTTTAAAGAAAAACGATAGGGAGCCAACTATAGAGGAATTAGAAAAAAATTTAAATGTATCAAAAGAAGATATTATAATGAGTTTAGATTCAATTCAAACACCAATATCTTTACAAGAGCCAGTAAATGGCAATGATGTAGATAATTTAAGTATAGAAGATCAAATAAGCGATAGAAAAAATAGTGACAGTTATTGGGCAGAAACAATTACTATAGTAGAAGCTATGAAAAAATTAAATGATAAAGAGAAAATGATTATAGGGCAAAGATTTTTTGAAGGAAGAACACAACTAGAAATAGCAGACGAAATAGGTATATCACAGGCTCAGGTATCAAGATTAGAAAAAAATGCTATAAATCATATAAAAAGGTTGTATAAATAGCAACCTTTTTTGCTACTGTTTATATACAAATATATTCGTCGCATCTTAGTCGGCAATGTACATTTTCTTTCTCCATGTATTCGAAAGAAAAGTACAATGCCGTTCGTAGCGACTAGTCAGAAATATTAATAAGTATGAAATTATTAATAGAATGAACAGTAACAAATTATACATTAGAAAGATAGATTGTTTATTTTTCAAATTTTGGAATATAGATATTTCAACACAATAAAAAAGTTAACAAATAGTATCATATATATTTAATAAAAAAATATAATAATAGTATAAAATGATATAAAGAGGAATTTATATGAGTCAAAAAGGTATGGATTTTAAACATAAGGAAGTTATTAATATAAATGATGGGAGAAAGTTAGGCTTTGTTCAAGATGTGTGTGCAGATCTAGAAACAGGTACTATAACTAGTATAATAGTACCTGGAAGTAATAAGTTTATGGGATTTTTTTCAGGAGGAAATGAAGTAGTGGTGCAATGGCAAAATATAAAATGTATTGGTGAAGATGTTATATTGGTGGATATATAAAAAAACTACAAAAAATGACAAAAAAATATTGACTTTGGAAATAGGTTATGGTATCATTATAAATGTACTTAGGAAACACATGAAAAACAAAAAATATAAATTA
>CALXVN010000050.1 GCA_944392085.1 uncultured Clostridia bacterium
TTATTACAAAAAAATGATGAAACCCTTAAAAATACAGGAGTGTAACTAAATAAAATATAAATTTAGTTGACACTACCTCTATTTTCTCGGAGGTGGCATAATGGGATATATAAAAAAAGCTCATAGAAAAATTTTGCAAATATTAGATAATACATCATCACTCCCTAATGGTTGGGATAAGTTTGTAGATAAACAAGCTGTATATCATAACTTAATAATAAAGTCAGCTAAAAACAAATGCTTTTGCACTAATTGTAAGAATTACTTTATTAGCCAAAAGAAAATAAACCAAGAAGTAAAATGTCCTTATTGTCGCAATACTTATTTGATTAGAAGATCTAATTTAAAATATCAAGAGTTTAAAGATTATTTATCAATTTTAGACAAAGTAAATAATACTTTAGTAATAAGGTATTTTGAACTAAAAATTGTAATAGATGCAATACATGAGCGTCATACTTCTGTTGTTGAATTTGCTAGAGAAATGGTTGCAGATAATCGTTATGGAGAATTATATGCAAATGAAAGAGTGTCAAGGTGCCTACAATATGTCCACATTTTTCATGAAATAGGAGATTTCATAAATGCTAAAAAATGGAGGCAATGCACTAGATGCTATTCACTTATTGATTATTCAATAGTATTTCCAAATAATATAAAGAATCTCTTAAAGGATACAGATTATAAATATTCTTGTATATGGGATATTGCAAAACATTCTACCTATATTGATTTATCACAAATGCTAAAGGAAAAGAAGCAAATACCAATAGTAGAAATGCTTTGTAAAATGAAGTTATATAATTTAGCACAAAAAGCAAATGAGTTCAAAAATTTTGGTAGTTTTCAAAAAATTTTTGGAGTTTCCAAAGATTATTATGAATTTATGAAAAAGCACAATATAACATATGTTCAATTAAAAATTTTGAAACTATTGCAAGAGAAAAATATTCGAAAAATACACTATTTAGAAAAATATGTATCTTATGGTAGCAATACAACAAACCTAGAAGAAATCACAGAATATATTAGTTTAAATCGTTTTATAAAATATTCTAAAATGTGCCAAGAAAAAGTGGATACATATCTATATAAGGACTATTTAAGATTTGCAAAGCTTTTAGGATTTGACTTAAAAAATAATAAATATGCTTTTCCGAAAAATTTAAGAGAAGAACACGATAAACTATCTGAACAATATAAAATTCAAAATAAAAAAATTATATGTGACTTAATTAAGAAAAGAGGAAAAGAATTATCCTTAAACAAATATCAAAACAAAAAATTTATTATATTTCCAGCACTTTCAATTGAATCATTAAAAGATGAAAGCAAACAACAAAATAATTGTGTACGAACTTATGCTGAAAAATATGCAGCAGGAACTTGTGATATTTATTTTATGAGAGATATAAATAAACCTAAAGAGTCATTAGTTACTATTGAAGTAAAAAATAATAGTGTAGTGCAGAGTAGAATTAAGAATAACGATGATCCAAGCAAAAAACAATTACAATTCATAAACAAGTGGGAAAGAGAAGTATTGAAAGGAGTTGCATAAAATATGACAAAAACAAACAATAAAGAAAATAAAACAAAAGAACTTTTTAATAAAATTGTAGAAGGTGTGCAAAATATTATAGATAATGGCGAGTACGAAAAATTTTTAAAGTTTAGTAAGAACTTTCATAATTATAGTTTTAACAATGTCTTGCTTATATTTTCACAAATGCCAGAAGTTACACAAGTAGCCGGATTTGCAAAATGGAAATCTATGGGTAGAAATCTAAAAAAAGGTGCAAAAGGAATACAAATTATATATCCTATAAAAAGAAGCTATACTAAAAAGAAATTAGAAGGCCAAAATAGTTTATTAGATAATAAACAAGATGATAACGAACAAGTAGAAAAAGTAGAATATCTTACATATAGATATACTTATGTTTATGATATTTCGCAGACTTATGGAGACCCCTTACCTTTGTCAGATATGACTTTAAACAGTAACAATAAAGCTGAATTTTTAGAGTTCCTAAAGTCATTTTCTCCTTATCATATATTAGAGGAAAGTTTAACAGGGACAACGCAAGGTTATTGGAGTGAGAAAGAGAAACATATTGTACTTAAAGATACTTTATCCATTGATGATAAAGTATCAGTATTGCTACATGAATTAGCTCACGCATTATATGACGATTTTGATTATAAAGAAAACAGAAACTTATCAGAAACTTTTGTCGAGTCAGTTGCATTTATTGTAGCTGATTATTTTGATTTAGATACATCTATGTGTAGTTTTGAATATATAACTTCTTGGGCTGATGGTGATATAAAAATACTACTAGAATTGGGAGATAAAATACAAAAATGTGCAAATAGTTTTATAAAAAATTTAGAAGATTATTATAACAATGGCAATATGCGTATTGCTAGTTAGGAGGATTTATGGAAGATAAAATTTACAATCATAAAAGTAAATCTATAGGAAGATTTATAGTATTATATCACTCTGGAGATTATTCGCTAATTCAGAGATTAGGAAATATTAAAGAAAAATATATTATTGCGTATAAACTTAATCTTAAAGGTGAAATTGAATGGAACTATGGCAAATACTATTCAAATTTACAAGATGCAGTAAATGATTTTTTCAACGAATATTACAAAGAAAGGACATAGAAATTATGAATAAATTGGATTTTATACAAGTTCAAAGACATATTAATATTCTCAATGTTACTTATCAATTATCTCTAGAAATAGTAGATACTAATGGACCAGAAATAAAAGCAATTTGCCCATTTTGTCGGTTATAATAAGTTATCTAAAGTTGCAACTTTAAGTTTAAATCCACAAAATAATAAATACTGTTGTTCTCGCTGTGGTGAAGGTGGATTTAGTATTGGACTATATGCAAAAGTAAGAAATATTGATAATAAAAAAGCATATAGAGAATTGCTAGACAGAGAATGCTTTTCAATAGAAAGGTCAAATATAACAATTAGTCCTATAAATGAATTAGCAAATATCGAAACAAGAGATATAGTATATAGGGATTTTTTGAATATGCTAACATTGGAAGGTCATCATAAAAGTTACTTACAAAAAATTGGTTTTTTAAATAGCTCTATTTATTCACAAATGTACCGTTCAATACCTAAAAAGAAAATTAAAAGAAGATTAGTAGTAAATGCTTTAAAAAGAAAATATGATTTATGTGGTATTCCTGGTTTTTATCAAGAAGAAGATTGGGTATGGACTTTTTCTGCCCCTCGTGGTTTTTTTATACCACTTTTTGATGAAAAGAATAGAATACAAGTATTATCAATACATTTAGATAAAGAGTATAATGGTATAACAGATATGTAGTTTTCTAGCAATGGAAAAATAAATGGTACAGCTACTAAAAATTGGATTAATAAAAATAATATATCAGCTGATACTCAAACAGTTCTTTTAACTGATGATTTATTATTAGGTAATCTTATAAAAGAAATATTGAATGTACCTATAATTTCTTTTTCTGGTATTAGCAACTCTTATCAAGTTTTAAAAGTGATAGATAATACTAATATACAAAACATTATATTTACAATCCGCTCTTCAGATAATCAAAACTTGGATTATATTATAAATAGAATCTTTAGAGATTTAGTTCCTTTAGGCTACAATTTAGAAACAAAGTATGTCAGAGATTACAGAGATATTTTAAAAGATGATTTTTTAACCTTGTATAAATTAAAAAAAGTAGCTTGATTTGTGTAAAAAGAATATACTTATTTATAGTCTACCTTATCTTATGAGGTAGACTTTTTTATATTATATTATTATAAATTTTTAAAAAATGTAAAGATTAACAACTTAATAAAATTAAATAAAAAAATTCAAAGGTAAATATTGACATTTACATAAAATTGTGTTAATATATATATGTATCACGCATGTGATATAATAAATTTGAAAGGAGGGTACATGTATGCCGTGGAAAGACAGCCAAGACTTCCGTGATGATTATCCTGGTGGATACTCGAGAGACGGAGATGTCTACGACGGAAATGACAATCGTGTCGGCTATGTTACTGGCGACGGTGATTACCGCATCAACAACGATAGCTCTAACGATGGTCAGCTCTATCACAACAAGGGCTAAGCAGTACCCAAACGCCCTATAAAAAGGGCAACCCTGTGAGGTCTGGAATTCTTTTCCAGACCTCATTCTAAATTTAATGAAAGGAAAAATTATAATGACAAAAAATATTAATATAGATAATAACTATAAAATTAAAATTGTTCAGAATCCTAATGAAATTAATGAATATGTTATAGATGTTAGTGAACTAAATATTAAAAATATCATAAAAGAAAAAAGTATTATATTTAAAATAGACTTTTCAAATATACAAAACATAAAATATAAAAAAATATTACGAAAATTGTTAAAATTGAAGAAAAGATTATATAAAAAAAATGTTTTTATCGGAAAAGAAGACGGCACAAAAATTTTAATTGCTTATATATTGAATTATTCAGAAAATGATACAAAACAAAATGATTTCATATTAGCTATTAATGCAATTTTTTATAAAACAAAAGCTGATATGTATAGCTATATTTATGATACAGTATGTGATTATTTAGATAGTTTTTTCTATGGAAAAAACTTGTGTGATTTTAAGAATAACAGGTGTGGAGAGAAGCGTAAGACAAATTCTCCTTCAAGTGTAGGATGCTGTCATCATTATAAGAACAAGTTATTAGGACCATTAATTCCCCATAATCTAGTACTTTGCGAGCATCTTAAACAAGATTATACTTGTGGTGCTAAATGCATTGGTTGCAAATTATTCACTTGTGACTATTTAGAAAAAAAGGGAATAAAGTTCAGAATAAAAGATATTCTACTATTAGATGTTTTCTTTAATCCTCTACAAAAATATTTTATTAAAACTATGGTGTTTACGCCAAAAGAAAAAATTATTAAAAGATTATTATTGTTATAGATATTGACTATATAAAATAAAAGTTATAATATAAATAAAATATTAAAATAGGAGAAAAAAATGGATAAAGAAAAAATTATAGAAAATGCTAATAGGCTATTAAAAAAATATAATATTGATGATTTCAAAGATGAAGTTCATACTTTTGAATTACTTAATAGAATAGTTAAAGGCAATGTGGATGAAACAGTTAATGAAAATACTATTAAAGATATTGAAATATATTTAGATTCTAAAATCATGACAAAAAATATCTATAGAGACTATCAATTTCTATCTGAACTAGCAGATGATTTAGAATTACAGAAAATTAGAAAATCTGATTATGATGATTTTAAAGTTGTTATTTTTAAGGTTCAGGACATTAATAATAATGAATATACTTTTTTAACTAGAAAATATCTTAAAAAATATGTAAAACTTCATAATAATATTTTTAATAATCCAACAATTATGGAATTAGAATTTCATGG
The DNA here is from genome assembly GCA_944392085.1 of uncultured Clostridia bacterium. Lineage (GTDB taxonomy): Bacteria > Bacillota > Clostridia > TANB77 > CAG-508 > CALXVA01. The sequence goes on from CALXVN010000050.1 coordinate 5,474, forward strand.
CAATCCAGAGTTAAGTAGATTATTAACTGTGATAAAAAAAATGTTTAGAACTACTAATTATTCTAAAGATAAATTTAATTCAAAAGAAATTGATAAACTTATTATAGAATCTGATAGAAGACAAGAAAGATATTATAATTTACCGGTTGTTGATGTTATGCATGAATTAACGCATAATTCAATTAATATTATAAATAAATTAGGAATACAATTAGAAAATAAAATATATACTGAATATGAATTTGATATCTTAGAAATGAAAATAAGGGACTATTACATATATGAAGATATGCCAGAAAATGAAATGTTTTATGTAAAAAGTTTAAAAGGAACTGTGATTACTAATAACGATTTAAAAGATGTTTTATACGAAATAAGTGAAATTTCATTTAATCACAATTTCTAAAGATTTAGATACTATAAATTTTTGAAGATAGCTATTTTTAAGCTATCTTCTATTTTTATTCTATTATTGACTTAATCTCGGTATAATAATCTATATCTAGTACATTACATAGAGCAACCAATTCAAAGTCTTTTATAATACTAATTCCTTGTTCCATTCTGTATAATTCTACTCTATGTATATCAATACCATATAATTGAACTCTCCTACAAACTTCTTCTTTTGAAAGTCCCTTTTGCTTTCTATGTTCTAATAGGAGATTGCCAATTATATTTGCTTTGTTCTTATATTTTTTCAAAATAATCCCCTCTCTATTTGTTTTTATTGATTTTATTATAAATTTTATGATAAAATGTAACAGAGGCTCACACTTTTTAAAATTATTTTATTATAAAGATGATTGCTTACTATAAAAAGGTAAGAGAAATGTGCCTTTATCTCTTACCTCTATCAATTCGTCTGATTTCAACGGGTTTACGATTAACTAATAATTCGTGTGGCTCAATTTTAAAAATATTTGCGATATGATCTATATAGTCAATAGAAATATTGCGTTTTGCATTTTCCATTTCAGAAACATAACCAGAACTTGTGCCTAGAAGTTCTGCAAATCTCTCTTGAGACCAGCCGTTTCTTTACTCTATAATAGACAATATTATTCGCTAATATCTGCCTTGCTTTAGTAAGAATTTTTGCCACCCCCTTGACTTAAACTTACTACTATTGTATTATGTTCAGAGTCTCTTTAACATACTACTACTTCGGAAGTTTAAATTGATAAAATTTATAGTAAGCACCATTATTTTTGTGAAATGGAGGTGGACTGTTTGTATTATTGGGTTTACGCATTGCTTTGTGTTATTATTGCTATTTTAATATTTTTTATACTATTTCAAAGAAAAAAATATTCTTCTAGGTTGTCAAAAGACGAAAAAATGCTTTTAGACATTGGAGATAAATGTTCTTTTTATATTAACGAATATAATTCTTTAAAGAATACTATTATTGAGGAAAAGAATGCAAATCAAAATAATGAAGAAAAAAATATAATGGAAAAACAGCCTTAATAGGTGATAACCTTTTGTGTTCATATAGTAATACAAAAGCATTACTAGAAGAATTAGGCTTTATTGTAGATGTTGCGGAAAGTAGCAAATATTTAGTAAATAAAATTAGATATGGCGAAAAATACGATATTATTTTTAGTAATAATATTTACAGAGATGGCACTGGTTCAGAATGTTTAAAAAAACTTAAGAAAATAAAAGGCTTTTCAATACCAATTGTTGTCCATACAGTTACTAAAGATGCAAGAAATCATTTTATAAATGAAATTGGGTTTGACGATTATATTGAAAAACCAGTTACAAAAGATAATTTAATTCCAGTATTGGAAAAAATATTTAATGACTAACATAATAAGAAGCAGGTTTTTAACCTGCTTTAATCAGTAAATAAAAAATAAATAATATGAATTCATTTATTTTTGTATAATATATCATTAAAATGCTTATAAATCAATTGTTTTGCTTCTTTTTCTGAATAATTTTCAATTCTGGATATACACAGTAGGCAAAAGGCGTACTGGACTTCATTTCATTGAAGCACACTTCATCTTGAAATAACAGTATAAATTTATCAGCTTCCGGTATAATAAGTGATTCAATTCGTAGCAGCTTTAGAACTCCTTGTTCGTTTGTTTTATCTGTAGCAATTATGTTGTACAACATATTATCTGTTGTAAGAAATGTAATATATGTTGGATCATACCCTTTATGATAGTGTTTTAGTCTTTTTTTATATCTGCATAAGACATCTAAAGCATATATCATTTTCATATCAATAGTAGCTTTATTATATACAATAATTTCTCCTTTTTTACTCACAAAATTACTTTGTAAAATATTTTTGAAATTATTATTTGGCATATCGAATAATATTTGTAATTGCTTTAATGTACAACATCCGAAATCTTGTATAAAATTTATTATTTTTATTTTTTCATTTTCTAACATAAAATCACTCCTAAATTATTCTCATTAAATAACCATATATAAATTTCTTTTCTTCTTTAATTTCTGTTACTTTTATTAACACTTTGCTCATATAGTATGGAAAACTATTAAATCTTGCTGGAACTCTTACAAGAACTGCTACTTGTGTATTATTTAATTGAACTAGTATTCCAGAATTATTTTTTGGAAATGCAATTATAGTCCCCGTATATTCTCCACCTACAGATATAATTTAATTGTAAATTTCTGTTACTAATAAGCTTTTTATATATTCAAAATATACTATCTTACTTTTTATTCTTTGTATAGAATAAGATAATATATTTTATTGCTGGTAATAGTAGTGTTTTTGGAATTCTTTTCCATTTTTTAATGTAGTACTTGCAATTTTTGGAAATGTGTAGTATAATATATCTTATACTCAAATATAGGAGGAATGTAAAAATGATTAGCATCAAGGTTTTTTGTAAGGATATAAATCCTGACAAGAAGAATGGCGACGTGGACGACCTGATTTTCGGGTCGGACAAAAAAGATACACCTCCGGTGTCTAGCAAGTGATAGACACTACTGTAAGAGGGTACCCTATCGGGAACCCTCTTATTGTTTGTTTATTGATTCCAAAAAGCCATATATCCTCTATATGCTTCATATAAATCAAATTTACTTGTTACCTCATAAGGAGAATGCATTGAAAGAACTGGTACTCCACAATCAATTACATCTATTCCTTTATTTGCTAAAATATATGCAATAGTACCTCCTCCTCCTACATCTACTCTTCCTAATTCTGATATTTGATATCTTACATCATTTTTTTCAAATATATTTCTTACTTCTGCAACAAATTCAGCATTTGCATCTGATGCACCTGATTTTCCTCTAGAACCTGTATACTTATTAAGTCCTATTCCCCTTCCTAAATGTGCTGCATTGTTTTTTTCTGATACACTTGCATATATTGGGTCAAATCCTGCGTCAACATCTGCTGATAACATTTTAGAATTACAGAATATTTTATCTAATAAATTTGGTTTGTTTATTCCTAATTTATTTAAAATTTCTGCCATAAATGTATCAAACACATGTGATTCCATTCCGGTATTACCCATGCTTCCAATTTCTTCTTTATCAGATATAATGCATACTGCTGTTCTATTTGGAACTTCTTTCATATCTACTAATGCTGTTAATTCTGTATACACACATACCTTATCATCTTGTCCATATCCTGCAACCATGCTTTCATCAAAGCCCATGCTTTTACATTTCATTGCTGGAACTAGTTCTATTTCTGAACTTAAAAAATCTACTTCCGCAATTCCATATTTTTTATTTAGTATATTTAAAATATTTAGTTTAACTGCTTCTGGTATATCTTTTTCATAAGGAATGCTACCTATAAGCAAGTTTAAATCTTCACCATCTATTCCGTTTTTAAGTTTTTTCTCCATTTGATCTTGGGCTAAATGTGGTAAAAGATCTGTTATTGTAAATATTGGATCATTTTCATCTTCTCCAATGTTTACTTCTACTTTCTCACCATTTGTTTTTGCTATAACTCCATGTATGCTAAGTGGAATAGTTGTCCATTGGTACTTTTTAATTCCTCCATAATAATGTGTTTTAAAATATGCAAATTCTCCATC
>CALXVN010000051.1 GCA_944392085.1 uncultured Clostridia bacterium
TGCCATCCATTATCTTCTATTGCATTTATTTGATATTGTAACTGATAACTTGTATTTGTTTTTACTATTGCACTTGCAGTTCCATTTCCTGGCCATATTGGTCCTTCAAATGTTATTGCTCCTTCTTCTAGTTCCCCTAACATTACATTTTCTGTTTTGCTATCTTTTATTTCTCCTTTTATAACTAAATCTACTTTTATTGTATATGTTTCTGGTGATGTTAGCCCTATAAAAGTATATGTTACTCCACCATTTCCTTCTTTTTCTACATATGCTGTATCTGCTTCTTCTAATTTTTTTATTGAATATTTATATGTCGCTCCTTCTGCTCTTGCTGATGTTACTTTTACACTTATTTCTGATAATGTTTTATTGGTTACTTCTATCTTTCTTATTGTTGGTGGCAAGTTTCCTGCTTCTCCTAGATATTTTCCTAATTGTGGTACACTTCTATCTAGTTCAAATGTAAATCCATTTAAGCTTATCTCTACATCATTTACATCTGCTTCTGGTTCTTCGGCATATATAAATTCATCTAAAAATTCATTTTCATTATATTTTTCATTTACATGTTTTTCAGCATATGCATCTGCTAATACTAATGATAATCTTTCTCTTGCTTCTGCTTTTTCTTGTTCTAGTTTCCCTTTTTGAGCACTTTTTATAAGGCCGTTATCTCCAAAGATTGCATTTATTGATACTACTGCTAATATGATTAATATTACTATTGTGATAACTAATGCTACTAGTGTTATTCCGATTTTGTTTAATTAGAGCTTTTTTTAAATTACTAAAATTTCTTTTCATGTTATTTATCCATCCTTCCCTTATTCTTATGTACATTATTACATAAATTATTATTTGCTTTATTGAATTAATTTATACAGTTTTTTCTTTGGTTTTTCCCCCTTTCATTTTATGAATAATATGCTTTATAAACGGTTATATTTATTTTGTTTATTATAAATCAAATATTATATGATTTTTATCAATTTTAATTATACATATAATAAATTTATTTGTAAATATTTTTTAATAGATTTATCATTTTATTTTTGATTTTTTACAAATAGTAAATCATTGTGTTATATGATATAAAATATATAATGAAATATTTAGAAAGTGAGAAGAAGCATGGAAAAGAAAGACATGGATGTACACATAGGAAAAATTTGCCAATATTATAGATTAAAAAATAATTTAACTCAAAGTCAAGTAGCTGAATTAACTGACTTAGAGCCAAGACATATAAGTCAAATAGAAAGAGGCTTTTCTAAAGGAAGTATAGATACTTTAATAAAATTTTGTAATGCTTATAAAATTACTCCTGATGTTATTTTATATGATTTATTAGATAATGATGTAAAAGAAAAAGTAGGTATTTATGTCATATTATTAAGCTTTAAATATTTTTCTTCATAATCTTTATTTTCTCTTAATATTGGTAATTTTTTTCTACTAAATTATAAATATTTTTATAATCATCTAAATTAAAAATATCCTCATTTTTCATAAAAAACTTTATCCTTTCATTTTTTATATTATTATTCCTATGTAATTAAATTTTATACTTTGCAAATAAAAAGAATTTTTATTTGCATGATTAGTGGCTTCGACAACAAGAACAAAAAATTCGAAAAATAAACATATATCTAGCTTTTTAATGTAAAATTTTTATTAAAACAACTAGTAAATTTAAAATATTAGCTTTATCTAGCATAAAAAATATAACCAAATGTTATTTCACTTGGTTATATCTTTATTACTTAACTATTAAAAATTTTATCAAATTCTTCTCCATCGATTTTCTCTTTTTCAAGAAGAACTCCTGCTACACTATGAAGTTTATCAATATGCTCCTTTAAAATAGTTTCTGCTGTTTGATATGCAAAATCTACTATTGATTTAACTTCTTCATCAATTATTCCTGCTGTTTCTTCTGAATATTCTTTAGATTGAGCAAAATCTCTTCCTAAAAATACTTCTTCTTGATTTTGTCCAAGCATTATGGTTCCAATTCTTTCGCTCATTCCATATTTTGTTACCATTGCTCTTGCAATTTTAGTAGCTCTTTCTATATCGTTACTAGCACCTGTAGAAATATCATCTAAGATTAGTTTTTCTGCTACTCTACCACCCAAAAGAGAAACTATATTTTCAATCATTTCTGTTTTAGACATAAATGATTTATCTTCTGTAGGTCTATACATAGTATAACCTCCAGCCATACCTCTTGGTACTATTGATATTTGATGTACAGGATCTTGTGTTGGCAAGAATCTACTTACTACCGCATGGCCTGCTTCATGATATGCAACTAATTTCTGTTCTTTATCACTTCTTACTCTATTTCTCTTTTCAGGTCCCATAGTTACTTTTACCATGGCATCTTCTATTTCTTGCATTCCTATTTCTCTTAAATTTCTTCTTGCTGCTAAAAGTGCCGCTTCATTTAAAACATTCTCTAGGTCTGCTCCTGAAAAACCTGATGTGTTTTTTGCTATTGTTTTTAAATCTACATCTATTGCTAATTTTTTCTTTCTACTGTGAACTTCTAGTATTTGTTCTCTTGCTTTTACATCTGGGCTTGAAACCACTATTTGCCTATCAAATCTACCAGGTCTTAATAACGCTTTATCTAGTACATCTGGTCTATTTGTAGCAGCAAGCACAATTACACCTTCATTTGCTGAGAAACCATCCATCTCAACTAATAATTGGTTTAAGGTTTGTTCTCTTTCATCATGTCCTCCGCCAAGTCCTGCACCTCTTTGACGTCCTACAGCATCAATTTCATCTATAAACACTATACAAGGTGCTTTTCTTTTAGCTTCTTCAAATAAATCTCTTACTCTTGATGCACCAACACCAACAAACATTTCAACAAAGTCTGAACCACTTATTATAAAGAATGGTACGCCTGCTTCACCGGCAACTGCTTTTGCAAGAAGTGTTTTACCAGTACCAGGTTGGCCTACAAGTAGCACCCCTTTTGGAATTCTTGCTCCCATATCTGTAAACTTTTTAGGATTTTTTAAGAATTCAACTATTTCCTCTAATTCTTCTTTTTCTTCATCTACACCTGCAACATCATCAAATGTTACTTTATTTTTGTCTGCTGGGTTCATCATTCTAGCTCTGCTTTTGCCAAAAGACATTGTTTTCCCTGAACCACCATTTCCTTGTGTTCCACTCATAAATAAGAACCAGAAGATAAAGAAAATTATAAGAAGTCCAAATGGTGTAAGTAAGCTTAATATAAATACCCAAATAGATTCTGAATCTCTTGTTACTTTAATATTACCTGTGCTCATGCTTTCTTGTAAATTTTCCATTAAATTATCTATACTTGGAATATTTACTTGTTTTTCAAAGTTTTCGCTTTTTAATTTTACTTGTGCAGATGCTCCATCTGCTGAAATCTCTATTTCAGAAACTTCACCTGATTCTATTTTTTCAATTAAATCTGAATATGCAAGTTTGCTACTGCTATTATCCAATATTGATGTTAATAGCACAATAAATATTATTCCTATTATTAACCACATTGCTAATGTTTTTATTCCACTTTTCAAATTAAGTTTCCTCCTTTTTTTCTTTATAACCAAAAGACATTTCTTTTGTTAAAAATTTTTAATATTTAGTTACAGTCTATCTATAATTTTTATATTTATTTAGCTTCTAAATTAATTTCTACTGTTCAACTATACCTTTGAAATATACCATATAAAATCACTTATTTCAAGCTTTTTTCTAAAAGTTTTTTTAGGAAAATTTTGTATATCTACGGAAAATCAAACTACGCGGTAAAAAAAATTTTTCCTTTTTTCACAAATATCTTTATTCCCTTTTTAGGAATTAAATATTTGTTTCCTATATTATTTTTACAAAGTTTAATTATATCGTCTATATGTATTTTCTCTATTCCCGTAATTTTTCCATAAACTTTTGATATAGTATATAGTATTAATTTAGATTTTATTACATAATCTAATTTATTAAATTCTTTTAAATTTAGTATAATTGTATTATTTATCTTTTCTTCGCCATCTGAATTAATAATATTATCTCCAATTATTGATAATTTTTTATATTCATTTTCCACAATATTGTTTATAAATTCTTCATTACTTGTTGCAAGATTTGATAGTCTATTTATTCCTTCTAGTATATTTGGATTAAATTCTTTTTGCAAATATGGTATAAGTAAATTTCTTATCTTATTTCTTGTATAGACATTTTCATAATTGGTTTTATCATATCTTGGATCTAATTTTTGTTCTTTGCAATATTCTTCTACTTCCATTCTATTACATTCTATTATTGGTCTTATAAATCTTCCTTCTCTTACTTTTTCTATTCCTTTTAAACCTGAAATAGAAGTGCCTCTTATAATATTCATAAGAACAGTTTCTGCGTTATCATTGCTATTATGAGCTGTAGCTATTTTGTTTGCTCCTACTTTTTTAGCCACTTCTTCAAAAAATTCATAACGTATATTTCTACCTGCTTCCTCTGTTCCTATCTTTTGCTTTTTTGCTTCTTCTTCTACTTTAATTCTCTTTGCAAAAAATTCCACTCCAATCTTTTCACAGAAACTTCTTACATATTCTGTTTCTTCATCTGCCTCCTCTCTAATCATATGATTAATATGTGCTACATATATTTTTATATTCAATTTTTCTTTTAAATTGTTTAAGCTATTTAGAAGGCTCATTGAATCTGGTCCACCAGACACTCCAATTACTACTCTATCTCCATCTTGTAACATATTATATTTTTTTATTGTTTTTAATACTTTATCTTCAAACATAGTTCACCTCTTGCTTATTGCTAAAACAGGAGTAGAATTGTGCTCCTGTTTTCTTTATTCTCTATATTTATCTGTATTTACAAACTTAGTATAATTTCCAAGCCATCCTAATTCAACTGTTCCTGTTGAACCTGCTCTATGCTTAGCTATTATTACTTCTGCAATATTTTTCTTTTCACTATCTTCATTATAGTAATCATCCCTATAAAGAAACATAACAATATCTGCATCTTGTTCTATTGAACCAGATTCACGAAGGTCTGAAAGCATTGGTCTGTGATCTGGCCTTTGTTCTGGTGCTCTTGAAAGCTGTGATAGAGCAATAACCGGTACTTCAATTTCTTTAGCTAATATTTTTAATGAACGGCTTATTTCTGCAATTTCTTGCTCACGGCTAGCCCCTCTTTTTCCGCTTCCCTGAACTAATTGCAAATAGTCTATTACAACTAGGCCTATATTCTTTTCAAGCTTCATTTTTCTACACTTAGCACGTATTTCCATTATAGAAATACCTGGTGTATCATCTACAATTATATCTGTTTCAGAAAGAACTCCTGAAGCCTCTGCAAGTTTAGCCCAATCCTCATCTTCTAATGTTCCTGTTCTTACTTTGTTGCTATCAACCATAGCTTCAGAACATAAAATTCTGTTAACCATTTGCTCTTTAGACATTTCCAAGCTAAAAATTGCAACTGGTACATTTGCTCTAACTGCTGCATTTGTTGCTATGTTCAATGCAAATGCTGATTTTCCCATTGCAGGTCTTGCTGCAACCAATATTAAATCTGATTTATGAAGTCCTGCTGTTCTATAGTCTAAATCTGCAAATCCTGTAGGCACACCTGTAACATGTTGTTTTCTATTATATAATTGTTCTAGTTCTGTAAATGTATCTACCAAAATTTCTCTTATTGAACTATATCCTTTTTGGTTTCTTTTTTGCATTACTTCAAAAATTTTCTTTTCTGAAGCCTCAATTATATCTTCAACCTCTTGTGTAGGATCATAACCTAAAGTTATAATGTCATTTGCTGTTTTTATTAAGTTTCGTAAAATAGACTTTTCTTCTACTATTTTAATATATTGCTCAACATTTGATGTAGTTGGAACTTTATCTGGTAATCCTGCAATATATTCAAGTCCTCCAACCGCATCTAGCTTTCCCATTGCAGATAATTCTGATTTTAAAGTAATTATATCTATAGGCTCACTTCTATTGTATAAATTTAAAATTGCAGTATATATTAATTTGTTATCTTCTCTATAAAAATCTGTTTCTTTTAATACTTCTACTGCAGATGAAACAGCATCTTTATCTGTTAGCATACTTCCAATAACTGCTTGCTCTGCTTCTGTATCATTTGGTGGTACCTTTCCTAAATCCATTTTAATCCTCATCCTTTATTTTAAGAATTTTTTGTTTTTAAATAATTCTAATTAGCTTTTTTTAACTTATTATCTTCTGTATATTTTTTCTTACCTTATATAGTATTAAATTAAATACTTTTTTACAAACTAATAACTTCTAATTTTAAGTTTGCAATAACACCTTCATATAATTTAATAACTACAATAAATTCTCCTAGAGTTTTTATTGGTTCTTTTAAATCTATTTTCTTTTTATCTATTTCAAAGTTGTATTGTGATTTTAAGTTTTCTGAAATTTCTTTTGATGTTACTCCACCAAAAATCTTTCCATTTTCTCCTGCTTTAACTTTTATTTTAAGCATTATTCCTTTTAGTTTTTTAGCAAGTTCTTCTGCTTTTTGTTTTTCAACATCTTTTTTATAATTTTGAGCTTCTTTTTTACTATTTAACTTGCTTAAATTTTCTGCATTTGCCTCTACAGCTAATTTTTTAGGAAATAAAAAATTTCTAGCATACCCGTCTGATGCATTAATAATCTCATCTTTTTTTCCCACACCTTTTATATTATCTAACAAAATAACTTTCATGTTGTTCCCTCCTAAATTGCGCAATTGGGGACATACACCTTTTGCGCATTTTTAATAAAAATTTATCTATATATCAATATTTAGTATGCGCAAAAGGTGTATGTCCCCAATTGCGCAATTATAGTTGTTCGCTAAAATATTCATTTATCCTATTTACTAATTCTTGTTTTGCCTCTTCTATGTCCATTCCTTCAACTTGAGCTCCAGCTAAAGTGATGTGTCCTCCACCGCCTAATTTTTCAAGTATTATTTGTACATTTATATCCCCTATTGAACGACCACTTATGCATATTTTATCATCAAGTTTTCCTAAAACAAATGATGCTGTGATATTGCTAATTGTAAGTAATTCGTCTGCTGCTTTTGCACATATTATATTTGCTTCCTTATCTTCTTCATCATATATAGATATTGCTATTGTATCATATACAAGTTCGGCTTTTCCAATAATATTTGATATTTTGTTATAAGTATCTAAATTACTTTGGAACCATTTTTTCACTTTTATTATATCTACACCTGATTTACGTAAATATGCTGCTGCTTCAAATGTTCTAACACCTGTTTTAAATGTAAAATTTTTAGTATCCATCATTATTCCAGCATATAGTGCTTCTGCCTCTATATTGGTTAACTCTAAATCTGATTGTGCATATTCTACTAATTCTGTTACAAGTTCTGATGCTGATGATGCATATACTTCATGGAATGTAAGTGTTGCATTTTCTATATAATCTGGGCTTCTTCTATGGTGATCTATTACTACTATTTTTTTTGCTTTCTCTAGTAAATCCAATGATTCTACATAGTTCTTTTTGTTTGTATCTACAACTATCAATAATGTATCATCATCTATTTTGGATATTGCTTCTTGTGGAGTTATAATTAAATTATCATATTCTTGTTCTGTTTGTAATTCATCTAAAAAAGCTTCCAAATTATTTCCATTTGTATTTAACACTAAATTAACTTCTTTTTCTAATGTTTTTACTATTCTATAAAGTCCCATACTTGAACCCATGCAGTCCATATCAGAATTGCTATGCCCCATAATCATTACTCGGCTTGATTCTTGTATTAATCCTTCTAATGCATGAGATATAATTCTAGCCTTAACTTTTGTCCTTTTTTCTAATTCTTGAGTTCTTCCTCCAAAAAATGTATATTTGTCTCCTTCATGGATTACAGCTTGATCTCCTCCACGTCCTAGTACTATGTCTAATGCTGCTTGAGCTGTTTTATATTTTTCTAAATTGTCTGCTCCATCATTAGATATTGCTATACTTAGCGTAAATTGCATTTTATCAGATGGTTGCAATTCTTTTATATTATCTAATATGTCGAATTTTTTTTCTGCTATCTCTTTCATATATTGTTTTTCAAATATACATACAAAGGTATCTCTTTCTGCTTTTAAGATAAGTCCTTTAAATTCTGATGCCCAATTATACAAGCTTTTTTCAATTTCAGCCATTAATTGAGTTTTTTCATCGTCAGGAATTCTTTGAATAATTTCCTCATAATTATCTATCATAATTAGCCCAATATACATGTCTTTATTGTCAAATAATGTTTCTAATTCAACTAATTTTGTATTATCTACAAAATATATAGTGATTATATATTCATCTCTTAAAGGCATATAATCTCCATATAATCTATAGTTTTTTTTATCTATTTTTATTTCGTCAAATATTTTTTCTTTTTTATCATTATTTTTTATTTCTGCCTTAACATCTTGCAAAATTTTTGTTAAATAATTGTTTATATCTACGTTAGCAAATTCTTGATTAAATTTAGTATTTCTAAATATTAAGTTTCCATTTGTTTCTGCAATAATTAAAGGGAATGGTGAATTGACTAAAGCAACTTTAGCAACTTTGTCTAAGCTAAATGTTAAGTTTTTTATATGCTCTGTAAGCTCTTCTTGTCTTTTATTATTTGTCCAATATGCATATATTAAAAGTACAACATATATAATTATTCCTGGTAAAATAAATATTGGGTTATATATACAAATTATTACTAATAATACTGCTATTATTGCTAAATATATTTTTGTTTTTGATATTATTTTTTGTAAAACTTTTTTACTATGGTTCATAAAAACCTCCTAAAAACAGTATTTATTTTACTATTTTTAGGAGGTTTTGTCAAGTTAACGTAATGTTTGTTGTCGCATCAAAGTAGTTAGTATATGCGTTCAAATCCTTTGTAGATAATATCGTATGCCTTTTTTCGTCTTTGAACACTTTCCAAATCATTAATCTTTTTGGCCAGCCAAAAAGCTGTTCCTATCAATGCAAGTGCAGTTACAATTGCTTTCCTCATTTTGTTTTCCTCCTTGCAAATTAAAAATCAGTCATATTGACTGTATTTCTATTATAACATAATTATTTATATTTTTCTAGAAATACATAATAAAACTAGATAAAGTGTAAAAAACTATGGAATTTTTCACTACTTTGTGATATAGTATTATAAGTTTTACTTACAAAGAGAGGATTGATGTTATGTCATATAATTTTAATGAGATAGAAAAAAAATGGCAAGAATATTGGGATGAAAACGAAACATTTAAAACTGATGTATGGGATTTTTCTAAACCTAAATATTATGCCCTAGATATGTTTCCTTATCCTTCTGGACAAGGTCTTCATGTT
>CALXVN010000052.1 GCA_944392085.1 uncultured Clostridia bacterium
TTTGTAACAACTTTGCTATTGTATATTGGATCTGGTAAAACATCTCTTTTTGCTATAAATCCTCTTCTTGGCACTATTCTTCACTCCTTTTCTTGATATTATTTTTAAAATATCTTTTTGGCATCTAAAAAGATACCTAAAGTTACTCTGAAAAGATTTTCTCTTTTCCGTATAGTGCGTATATTCTATTATAAATTTAAGTACCATATATTAGCATTAAATTAGTAATTTCATATATGCACCATTAACCTAAAAAACTTTTTTATATTTTAAGCTCTGTAAAATAAAGCAAAAGTGGTATATTGCTAGGAAAGCAAATAAATTTTTTTGAGATAATACATTTGTATATCGAAAAAAAAATTTATGCAGCTTGGCAACGCAAGATGCCGCTTTTCATTTATTTAGAAAAATTTGAATTAGAAGCAAGTATAACAAGGCAGTCGAGCTAATTTTTCTGAAACTATACGTTTGTATGTTGAAGAAAAATTATGCGATGACTAACGCAGTTAGACGTAGCTTATAATTTGAATTTTTATTTTTTAGGTTTCTTAGCTCCATACTTAGATCTACCTTGCATTCTATCTTTAACGCCTGCAGTATCTAAAGTACCTCTAATTATGTGGTATCTAACACCTGGAAGGTCTTTTACTCTTCCTCCTCTTATTAGAACAACACTGTGCTCTTGTAAGTTATGTCCTATACCTGGAATATATGAAGTTACTTCATATCCGTTTGAAAGTCTAACTCTGGCAACTTTTCTTAATGCTGAGTTTGGCTTCTTTGGTGTTACTGTTTTTACAACTGTACAAACACCTCTTTTTTGTGGAGATCTCTTATTTGTTAATTTTTTATTTCTAGAGTTGTATCCATGTTGTAAAGCTGGTGCTGTAGATTTTGTTGTAGAACTTTTTCTTCCTTTTCTTACTAATTGATTGATTGTTGGCACTTAAATTTCACCTCTTTTCTTTTTTAGGCATAATTTGCCTTATAAAATAACATGAATATTTTACCATTTTTTTTTACTAATGTCAATATATAAATCGTTCAAAATATAGCAAAAACGTAATTTGCAATTCATAACCAAATTTAAAATAATTTTACTTTTTTTGTGTTGGTATTTTTATTACAACTTCTGTTCCTTTTCCAACCTTACTTTTTATATCAATGCTCCCTTTGTTCTGGTCTAATATTTCTTTTGCTATAGATAATCCTAACCCTGTTCCTCCCATTTCTCTACTACGTGCCTTATCTACTCTATAAAATCTATCAAAAATTCTACTTAAATCTTCTTCTGGTATTCCTATTCCATTATCTATAATTTTAATATATGCATCATTATATACAAATCCTACATATACTTTTATATTTCCATGTTCTTTTGTATATTTAATTGCATTTGATAAAATATTAAGTACAACTCTTTCTATTCCATATTTATCTGCAAGTACTGGTGGAACACTGGCTGTAACAAAGCATTCTATATTATGTCCTTTTTTTTCTATTTCAAATCTTAATTTTTCCTCACACTTTTTAACTAATTCTCCTAAGTCAAAACTTGTAATTTCTGACGTAACTTTTTTATTATCATATCTTGATAATGTTAATAAATCAGTTACTAATCTTGCCATACGTCTCGCTTCTGAAGATATTACATTTAAGAATTTTTCTCTCGTTTCTTCATCATATTCTCCTTCCAAAAGTGTATCTGAATATCCCATAATAGATGTAATTGGTGTTTTTAGTTCATGTGATACATCTGCCACAAATTCTTTTCTCATATTATCAAGTTTTACATGCTCTGTAATATCTTGTATTAATGTTATTACTCCTGCTGGTCTATCATTCTCATCTTGAAATGGTGCGAAAAAGATATTTACAACTTTATCTCCTACATCTTTTCTTTGCTCGGATGAAGTCCAATTTTCTAAATATATAATTTTTTCTATATTTATATCTATATTTAATTTTTGGAATATTTTATTAAAATTGTCTTCTTTTTCACTTAAATCTAATAAAATTTTTGCAGCAGGATTTATATGAATTATATTCCCTTCTAAATCAAAAGCAATTATTCCATCTGTCATATGTAAAAGTATAGTTTCTATCTGTCTTTTTTGTCTATTTACTTCACTTAATTTTTGTTTTAATTCATTTGTCATTATATTAAACGCATTTTCTAAATCTGAAACTTCACTAATATTTTGCACATTAAAATTTATTTTTGCATTTTCACCTAAAGCAATTTCTTCTGCACTTTTAATTAATTTTTTCATTGGTGATACTAAAGCTTTTAATACAAAATATCCTATTAAAAATGATATTATAGTATATATAATTATTGAAACTATTATTATAATTCTTGTTTGCTGTAGTTGGCTATTAACATTATTTATAAGAGCAACATTTTCTTGCTTAGTTCCAAGCATTTCTATTTGATTTAGCATTAATATATAACTTGCTCCTAAACCTAGTATCAATATTATTCCTAAAATAAAAAATAATAAAACAATTTTTAAATTTACATTCTTTTTCATAATAACATTTAAAGGTTAGCTATTTAATATAGCTAACCTTCATTCTCCTTTTCTCTTGATGTTATATAATATCCTACACCTCTTTTTGTAATCAATAATTTAGGACTTGATGTATCAATTTCTATTTTTTCTCTTATTCTTCTTATTGTAACATCTACTGTTCTTATATCTCCATAATATTCATATCCCCAAACCTTTTCAAGTAAGGATTCTCTTGTTATTACTTGTCCTGGTTGACTTGCTAAATATTTTAATACCTCAAATTCTCTTAAAGTTAGCTCAATAGGTTTATTTCTTACCTTTACTTCAAATTTATCTAAGTTAATATATATTTCTCCTATTTCAATTATTTTATCTGGTTCTTTTTCTTTTGGCTTTTCTATAACCATACTATCATTCATTTGTTTATCATTAGTATTTAATTCGGCTTTTCTTAGATTAGCTTTTACTCTTGCAACTAATTCCCTTACACTAAATGGTTTTGTTATATAATCATCTGCACCTAACTCTAATCCTAATATTTTGTCTATTTCCTCTGATTTTGCAGATAACATTATAATAGGTATATTCATAGAATTCCTTATTCTTTTGCATACAGTAAGCCCATCTACTTTAGGAAGCATTATATCTAATAAAATCAAATCTGGTTTTTGCTCAAATGCCATATTTATTGCTGTTTCTCCATCATAAGCTTCGATTATATTATATCCTTCTCGATTTAGATTATGGTATAAAACATCTACAATCGGCTTTTCATCATCAACTATTAATATTGTTTTTTTTGCTTCTCCTATATTATTTTCTTCCACAAAAAATTCACCCTTCTCTTATTATATTGCTTATATTTATATCACATAAAATATAAATATACAAGTGGTATTTTATGATTTTTTTATTTTCCTATGTTCTCTAAAATGGAGAGTTACCCGAAAGTAACTCTCCACTTTTGTCTTATCTCAGTTTCTTCTGAATCCATCTTTCGATGAATTCTTTTGCAAATAGATACAAGCCTCCTACAATAGCAAACATTGCGATGAAGATTCCAAGATATGCCCACACTCCCCAAAGTGCAATGTCATCACTGACAATACCAAAGGGAAGTTCGTTCTGTATGCGCGTCACCAACAGGTGAATGCCTACCAGGAAAATGGCAATTGCCAAAACCTTTTCTGTGAGGAACCGAATAACATATTTGTCCATAATTAAACCTCTTTTCAAAAAATTTGATATTTTTATTATACCACTTTTCTACATAAAAATCAAATTTCCACTTCTACTCCATACACTCCACCATTTTCATTTAACAAAATTTCATTATTCTCTACTTCTTTTCCATCTAAATATATCTTCTTGTCTTGCACATTTTTCCTTATTACTTTTATATTATATATGCTGTTTCCATATTTATATTTGATGCTATACTCATTCCAGTTATTTGGTATGCATGGTTCTATCTTTAATATATTTCCTTCTTTTCTTAACCCCAATATATACTTAATTCCTGCCTCATACATCCAACTGCTTGAGCCTGTATACCAAGTCCAACCACCTCGTCCTGCTAAACTTCCTCCATATATATCTGCAGCTATAACATAAGGTTCTACTTTGTATTTTTTTGCTTCTTCTTTAGTTCTTGAATGTTCTATTGGATTTATCATTCTAAAATATTCCCAAGCTTTATCTCCAAAACCAAGCATGCTTTCTGCAATTATTGCCCATATTGCACCATGTGTATATTGTCCTCCATTTTCTCTAGTTCCTGGTATATATGCTTTTATATATCCAGGTTCTAACTTACTTTTTTCAAATGGTGGATCTAACAATTTTATTATTCCCGCTTCTCTATCTATCAAATGTTTTTCTAGTGATTCCATAGAAATATATTTTTTATCATTATCTCCTGCATTTGATATTGTTGCCCAGCTTTGCGCAATACTATCTATCCTACATTCTTCATTTTGTATACTGCCTAAGATATTTCCATCATCCATAAATGCTCTTTTAAACCATCTTCCATCCCATCCATTTGTATTTAAACTTCTTTTTAAATCCTCCATTATTTTCCTATATTTTTCTGCTCTAACTTTTCCTCTATTCGTAGCTTCTTTATTTTTATCTACCTTATTATTCTCAGCATTAATTATACTTTTATTACTATTTTCTACCCCTTCTTCTAATTCATCACCATATTTCTCACATATCTTACTAAATTTATCAAGTACATTGTATAAGAAAAATCCAAGCCATACACTCTCCCCTTTTCCTTTATTACCTACTGTACTAAATCCATCATTCCAATCTCCTGAACCTATTTTAGGAAGTCCATTTTCACCAAAGTCCAAAGATTTTTCTATTGCTCTTATGCAATGCTTATATATGCTTTCTTTTTCTTCGGTTGGCAAATACAAATCATATCTTTCATCTACCCCTTCTTCTAAAACTGCTCCTTTTAAATATGGAACTTCTTCTTTTAATATTGATACATCACCAGTAAAATTAATATATTCTGCTACCATATATGGAAGCCATAATAAATCATCTGAAAATCTTGTACGAATTCCTCTATTTGTTTCTTCATGCCACCAATGCTCTACATCTCCTTCTTTAAACTGATGAGCGCTATGCATGATTATTTGATTTCTTAAAATTTCTGGTAATATATATTTTGCTCCTATGCAATCTTGTAACTGATCTCTAAAGCCATAAGCTCCACCTGATTGATAATATCCTGTTTTTGCAAGCATCCTTGAACAAAGTGTTTGATATAAAAGCCAACCATTTAGCATAATATTCATAGATTCTACAGGAGTATCTACTTTAATATTTCCTAATAAATCTTTCCAATGTCTTTTTGTATTTTCATATTCATTTATTGCATTATTTACATTTTGATATTTATATGCGGTATCTTGTACATTTAAAGAATTCTCATCTGCACCTAGTGTAATTACTATATCTTTTCTTTCAAAAGCTTCTAGGGCAATTTTAAACTCAATAGCAATGGCTTCATCTTTTCCTAAAGAATTTTCTCTATCCAATTCTAGTTTTCTAATTCCTTCTGGATTTTTTAATGTTCCTTTTCCTATAAAAAATTCCTTATTTCCCGTATATGATGTAATTTTTTCACTACATGTAATATACATTATAGTTCTATTGTTTTTTTCTTTTGCCTGATTTTCAAGTGTTAAGATATTAGTTCTATTATCATATTTTAAGTCTATATATCCATTTGATTTTATTTCATCTTCATCAAGAACTGGACTTACATAATAAACAATCTTTAGTTCTTTCTTTTTGGCAAGCTTGTTTTCTAAATGTAAAATTTGAACTTTTGTGCTATCCTCTTTTGGTACAAATACTTTTAAATTCTGCAATATTCCATTACTTGTGTGCGAATATTTACTATAACCAAACCCATAAGTTATATAGTAATCATTGTTATCTGGAGTAGGGTTTACTCCTAAAGACCAAATCTTTTTTGTTTCCATATCTTCTAAATATACTATTTCTGACGGAACATCAGTTACTTGATTATTGTTCCATGAGGTTAATCTATTTAGCCTACAATTTTTATACCAAGTATACCCTCCCATTCCTTCCGAAACAACTGTTCCAAATTTTTCATTTGCCATAACATTTGACCATACTGTTGGAAGTTTTTCATCTTTGTTTACTCTTATATAGTATTCTATCCCATCTTTTGAAAATCCACCATATTCATTATAATATTTTAATTTTTCTGGCTCTAATGCTTTTCTTTCAGCCTCTTCTTCAATTATTTGTGGATTTTTCACTTCATCTCCAATATCTTTTATTTTTTCAATATATTCTTCTTCAAAATCTTTTATTTGTCTTTCTATACTTCCTAAATGCGCATTAATTAATAAATTTGCTCTATATTCTATAATTCTTTTAGATTCTTTTTCTATATTATTTAATACAAATATTCCTCCACTTATATTTTGCATATAACTTATATTTCTATCTAAAATTGCATTTTGTATTTCTTCATAAACATAATTATCATAAGTCTTTTTTTCTTCATTTAAAATTACTAAATCTATTTTTATATTTTTAACTCTATAATACTCATACGCCTTTAGTGCATCTTTTACTACATCTATATCACTTGCATCTTTTATTTTAATTAAAAGTATTGGCAAATCTCCAGATATTCCATATTTCCATAATTCTGACACCTGCGCTTCTTCTGGTATTTTCCCTTTATACATTAAAAGTTTTAGTGGATTTTGATATATTAAATATTTAAGCATATTTTGATATTTTTCTATCTCTTTTATTTTTAAACCTAAATACATAGATTCTGCTTCTACTTTTGCTTTTGCTAAATTCATACTTCTTATTATTTTTTCATTATTCATACTTTCATATACTAATTCTAAGGCTTCTTCTTTTTTCTCTGATACTGCAATAATTAAGTTAAGACTTACTTTTTGGCTAGGAAGCACAGTAATTGTTCTTCTCATAGCAATTATAGGGTCTGTAGTTCTTCTTAAATTTCTTCCAAGTGGAATAGAATTTTCTACTGAAATTGGAAGTTCTACATTTTGCCTTCCTACAAATTTTTCTTTATCTAATTCAAATTCTAACTCTCCTATAGTCTCATTTTCTGTATATAGGTTTACCGCCATATATATATCTTGATGTTTTTCATCTCTTGATTTTCTTTTAGCTAAAATAGTATTTGTATCTTCTAAAAATTCAAATGATAAAAATAAATTGTTAAATGCTTTATGTGCATAGTCTTGTTCTAATGAAGAAAGTATAGGTTCTACAAACGAATTTACTTCTATTGTTTCTTCTGTATTTCCTAAATTTTTAAGTTCTATTCTCCTTATTTCAAGTGGGCTATCTGGCATTACAAATATACTAGTAGTTGTTTCAATGCTTCCATCTTGCCTTACAAATTTACTTTTATCAGGTGAAAAATACACACTATATTTATCTGCTGGTGCTAAATAATTCATTTGTCCTGAAGTCCACATTCTTTTTGTTTTTATATTTTTTAAGAAAAATGTTATTCCTTCTTGAACCTCATCTGTTTTCTTAAATCTATTTATAGCTATATCCTTATACTTACTATATCCATCACCTTTTTGGTCTATTATCACACTATAATCTTCATTTGATATTATATTTATATGTTTTAATTTATCATAAGGCTTAGTATACTCCCTTACTCCATAAGTTTCGTAATCTATAGTCTTTATTCTTTCTACTTTTTCTTTTTGCTCTTTTGTAATTATTACATTTTCAGGCATTTTTTCTTCTAAAAGTATTTCTACTGCTTCTATTTCAGGATTACCGCATAAATCTTTTTTGCAATATATTTTTATTAAATAAATTATCTATTGATAATAAAATTAATCCCTGATGATGTGCCATATATGTTTTAACAAC
>CALXVN010000053.1 GCA_944392085.1 uncultured Clostridia bacterium
GCCCCATTTATATATAGGGTACACGAAGCACCAGATATGGAAAAGGTAACAGAATTAAATAAATTTTTATTTAACTTGGGGTACAGAGTAAAATGCGGAAAAGAGGAAGTACACCCAACAGCATTTGCAGATGTTTTAGAAAAGATAAAGGGAAAGCCAGAAGAAATGGTTATATCTAATTTAGTTCTAAGAACACTAAAAGTTGCAAGATACGAAAGTGAAAATAAAGGACATTTTGGAATAGCAAGCAAATATTATTGCCATTTTACTTCACCAATCAGAAGATATCCTGATTTGTTTATACACAGGATTATTTCAAAATACTTAAAACAAGGATATAATTTAAGTGATGAAGAAATAGAAAAATATAGCTCTCAGGCAACAAAATATGCAGAAAGTTCATCAGAAAGAGAGAAGATAGCACAAAAAGTAGAAAGAGAAAGTGTAGATATAAAAATGGCAGAATATATGGAAAAACACATCGGAGAAGAATATGACGGAATTATTTCGAGTATTATGTCATTTGGAGTATTTGTAGAATTAGAAAACACAGTAGAAGGATTAATTAGATTTGACAAATTAGGTGACGAATATTTTATGTATGATGAAGATAAAAAAACATTACTCGGAGAAAAGACAAAAACAATGTATCATATAGGAGATAAAATCCACATCAGAGTAATAAGAGCAGACAAACAAACAAGACAAATCGACTTCGAGTTGTCGCGATAGGGACAGGCCTTTTCGCGACATTTTAGTTTAAATATCATATTAATTTTTTTGAA
The DNA here is from genome assembly GCA_944392085.1 of uncultured Clostridia bacterium. Lineage (GTDB taxonomy): Bacteria > Bacillota > Clostridia > TANB77 > CAG-508 > CALXVA01. The sequence goes on from CALXVN010000053.1 coordinate 786, forward strand.
TCAAAAAATGTCGCGAAAAGGCCTGTCCCTATCGCGACACAACAGGAGTAATTAGGCAGAATACTGCTAGGATATATAGTAGTATTCCAGCTGTTTTATTGTTGTTTTTTGTGTATTCTAAATAGCCGGTAATAGCTGTTTCAAGAAAGGCATAAATGGATGCGATTAAAATTACAAGAGTCATTCTTCTTCCTCCTTTGATGTATTAACTAACAAATAACTTGAACGCAATTCTACATCTACATTAACGTTAAAAAATGCGTCTTTATAATGATGGTTCCAGTTATATTCTTCTAAATCTGATATATTGTTAAAATATTTTAATGAGTACAAACCGAAATCATCTATGTCTGCATTGAATTCTTTTGAAGTCTTATACAAATAATTATTCAAGTGATATTTTAAATACTGTTCAGCATAATTTTCAATTTTACTAACAACTTTTTCATCATCTAAATTTATATTACCATTTAAAGATTGAATCCTCGCAGTGAGTTTTACATTAGAAGTAATGTATGGGGAGCTGTTTACTAGATATAGTGAATTTTTAGTATTATTATCAAGTTCTATATATAAATCAATATAATTTAATTGTTCTATAGGGCTAGGAATTCTAATTTGAGCATTTTCCAATTTGCTAGAAATTATTAAATGACAAATTGATTCTAAGCCATTTAATTCTCCTACTAGTTTATCATCATTAAAAACTGCAAGTCCCATGGTTTCCACACTTGTTTCTCCTGAAATAGGAGTTTGTCCTGCTGTATATGCAGAATTTTCATTAGTTGTCTTTTGTGTATCAGGTGTATTAATAGAACCTAAAATTGCAACAGGATCTGAAATTTTGTCATTTATAGCATTAAAAAATTCATTGCAAGTTATACTTTCTGTATAACCCGTATATTCGCTTGATGTAGGAGCAATATCATAATATCTGGCAGAAACTTTATCTAAAAGGGGAGCAGAGTATTTTAAAAAATTTTCAGCATCGCATTTACTAATGATTATGTTAGAATCCGTTCTAAATTGTATATCATTTGTAAGTGTAAATAAATATTCGCTTATTCCTTTTGCTGCAAGCTCTTCAGAAATAACTAAAACTTTACAATGGGACAAAGTTACTTCTTTTCCCAAATAGCTATTGAAAAGAGATATACCAGAATTAATAGAAGGGCATTCTATCGAATTTACTACAGCAGAAGAAGATTGGGAAGAACTACTAGAACCATTCTCGTTAGATTGATGAACAGAAATTTGAAGGCTTAGTTTTAGCTTGTTATCTTTTCCAACGTCTAAACCAATAGCCACAACATAAGCTAAATTATCTATTCCTTTTATTCCATAATAACTAGAACTAGAGACGATTAGTAAAATAGTTAATATTAAAATTGCAAAGAATTTTTGTACTTTATGGTTCATGGGCTCCTCCTATTAAAAAATTTCTTTTTTATATTTGCCGATATAAGTAGTAATGTAAAAATTCCAAATACTAATATTAATGTGCCATATTTATAAAAGTAATTTGCTATAGTTTCAAAAGCAAAGATATGGTTAAGTAGCATTGCAATTACAAAAATAATTGTGCATACAGTTACAGCTAAATGTTTAGCTTCTTTTATATTGGTTAATTTTTTAAATATATTCAAAACAAACATAACCGCGATATTTATAAAAGACATAAGTGCCAAAGTCCATATAAATATGAAAATTACCTCAGGTCTTTCCAAAAATGCACTAAGCCTACTGTTTATAATTATAAAATACATAGGTGATAGTCTACTTACTGTATAAATATCTGAAAAAGCAAAAACCAGAGTTGTTATTGATAAAATTAAAAATATACCACATATTAATACAGACCAAAATGCAACTTTGGAAGTATCCTCTTTTTTATTTAGTAATGGTGAAATAAAAAAGAGAAAGAATAATCCATTAAAAGCAAAAATATTGGAAGCTCCGGAAAGAAATATTTGGCTGGCTCCATTATAAAATATAGGCATAGAACGCTCTATTTTTAATAAATCTGCTACAAATATAAATGTAAATAAAATACTAAATAATGCAATAGGTACAATAATGGTATTTGATTTAATTATGGATTTTTTTCCAATAATATTTGAAACTACTCCAATAAATAAAAATAGAAACATTATAAATGAAACAGGGTAATTTTGAAAATATACTAATAGCAAATTTTTAGAAAACATTCTAAGTAAAAATACTGTTTCAAATATAAGATAAAAAATACTTAAAATTCCAATAATTATCTTTAGTGGTTTTCCTCCCAAATATTCGGAAATATCTATTATATCTAGCCCGATAAAATTTTTTAAAAGTTTTAATATAAGAATTGTGAATAAAAGAACTAATATAAGGATATATATAGCATTTATGGTTGAAGCGGAGCCAGAACTATTTAAAATCATTTGTGGCAGATTAAGTACAATATGATTTATAAATAATACTACAATTAAGCAGATTGCTTCAAAATTTCCTAATTTAGTATAGTTCATTAAAAAATGCTCCTTTCTAAAGTACGTATTTATTTCGATATATATGTATAATATTTAATCTTTTTTGCACCTTGGTGTCGCAACCTACAAAATAATTTTTATATGTAGGTTGCTCCAAGTCGCACTCGCATTAATATGCTCATTTGGTCGCTTACGCGGTGACTAAAAAAGATTAAATATTATACATATATATCGAAAAATAGATATTTATGATTTCATCTTAGAATAGTAAAATTTACTGATTTGGATATTTCCATTTCATGCTAATGTGTTCTTGTTTTTCAGCTTTTTTTGTATCTAAAAAGTCAGCTCTTTTTTCTCTTTTCCAAGTAGGTGCAGTAAAGATTCCAGTAAATATCTTTCCTTTAGAAGGTATATATGAATCTAAATAAGATACGCCAAATGACTGAATTTTAGTAGCTATTAAAAGATGAATGAAAGCACCTACCGCAATACCTAAAAGCCCTGCCAGATAACCTAAAATAATGTAGGCAAATCGGCTTACTCTACAGTGAAAAGCTAAATAATAGTCTGGAATTGCAAATGAGGTAATGCCAGTTATTGCAACAATTATGATTAATATAGGACTTACAATTCCAGCATCAACGGCAGCTTGGCCAATAATTAATGCACCAATTATACCTAGTGTAGGGCCTATAGGAGTAGGAACTCTAAGTCCTGCTTCACGAATTAGTTCAAAAGACAATTCCATAATAATTATTTCAAAGATTATAGAAAATGGAACAGTTGCTCTTGATGCTACTATTGCAAAGAGAAGTTCTGTAGGAATAAACTCTTGATGAAAACTTGTTATTGCAACATATATACCAGGAAGAAGTAGAGTAATCATAAGTGCTGCAATTCTAATAATTTTTAGTAAATTTGCAAATTGGAATTTTATATTATTATCTTCAGGAGATTCTAAAAAATCTATAAAAGTTGCAGGCACAACTAGAGCATAAGGGCTACCATTAACTAAAATTACAATTCTTCCTTCAAGCAAATGTGTTGCTGCTTTGTCCGGTCTTTCTGTTGCTATTACTTGTGGCAAACTATACTTACTATTGTCTTCAATTAATTGTTCTAATTGACCAGAAGATATAAGATAATCTATGTTTATATTATTTAATCTATATTTTGCTTCAGCAACTAAATCATCATTTGCAATATTTTTCATATAGCATAAGGCACATGCTGTATGACTTAAAGAACCTATTTGCATATTTTCAATAATTAAATTTTCATTATTTATAATTCTTCTAATTAAAGTAGTATTAACACGAATATTTTCAATAAAAGCTTCTTGGGGGCCACGAATTACTACTTCATTTTCGGGTTTTGAAACACTTCTTAATTTAAAACCCTTTACATCAATATCAAATGCAATATTTAAAGTATCTACGAAAAGAGCACAATTTCCAGAATTAATGCTAGCAAAGATATCTTTAAATTCAGATTTGACTTTGATATTATTTTGAGGAAGTAAAGAATTTAAAATGTATTCTTTTATATCAAATTTTTTAACTTTTCTTACTGTAATGTTGTTTGTTACTGCTTCTGAAATTACTTGATTTTGGTTACCATCAAAAGAATTTGCTGTATTTCTTAGCATTAATGGCTTAAGAACATAGTCATTTACTAAATTCATATCTATCATTCCATCAACAAAAAGTAAAAAAGCTCTATACTGCTTATTTCTAGCATTTAAAGTAAACTCACGAAGAATGATGTCATTATTTATCAAAAGATTATATTTTACTTTAATATATTCTGCATTTACATCAATACTTGGAAATATTTCTTTTACCTCATCAATATTTTCAATTTCTACATTTGTACTAATGCTAGAATTTATATCATCATTACTACTAGGCATAGTAAAGTGATGAGTAGGCTCTTCTGTTGGGAAAAATATTTTTTTTAAAGTATCAGTAAATTTCATGTATTCCTCCAATTTATTATTGTACTTAGTATATATTTTCCTAAAATGAAGAAAATATGTATAAAATTAAAAAAATGTAAAAATAAATGAGTTATTACTAGATAAATGAAAATTAAACAGAAAAAAGATTAGAATAAATTTTCTAATCTTTTTTCTGTTTAGTAATATTATTTTTTTCAAATCTATCAATTGCTTCAACATCTTTAAAATATGGAGAATCAAAAAAATCTTTTAATTCTATACCAAATCCTTCACAAATATGTATAATTGAACTGATTGAAGGTTCTTTTACTTTTCCTCTTTTACAATCGCTGATAATAGAATTGGATATTCCAGCACGATAAGACAATTTATATACAGTTAATTTTTTTCTTTTAAGAGTTCATTAATACGTAAAATAATAGCTTCTGATGATAACATAAAGTTCCTCCATTCATTTACCAAAGTATAGCAAAATAATGAAAAAATATACTTGGAAATATCCGAATAAAATTTAACAAATTTATTGACATTAATTAAAATAGATAGTATAATGAAAGAATATTTGGAAATATTCAACAAATCATAAGAAAAATATTATATAGGAGGTAAACAAAGTGAGAAAAATAGGGGAAAAGATTAAGACTATTAATGAAAAAGGTATTACATTAATGGCATTAGTAGTAACTATTGTAATATTAATAATATTAGCTGTAATATCAATAAATGCTATATTTGGAGAAAATGGATTAATTAAAAATTCGGAGAGGGCAAAAGAAGAGCATGAAAAGGCATTTGCAAGAGAACAATTAGAATTAGTATTAGCTGATGCTTTTACAGAAAAACATTTAAACACAAAATATAATCAAGATGATTTTTTAGATGAATTTGTAAAAAACAGAACACAAAAAAGAGGAGAGACAATAGGAAATACTGCAATATATGATGGGTATGCATTTGAATTAGACAGAAGTGTGCCACAGCTTGGAGAATACGTGGGTAAAAAAGAAGAATTAGTATTTCCAGAACTTACTGCAAGCAGTAGTAATGCAGAAAATAAAAAAACATCAACTATAACAATAAAGGCAAAAGAAGAAACAAATGGAATAAATAAAATAGAGATATTACAAGATGGATTTGTAATAAAAGAATACACATATGATAATGTAAAAGATGAAATAACAGAAAATTACGAAACAAATAAAAATGGAAAATATAATATAAAAGTTTATGCAAAATTAACAGCAAGTGCCACAGTAACAGTAGAAGGACTAATAATACCAGTAACATATACTCCGAATGGAGACACTACATGGAAAAAAGAACATAGTGTAACAGTAAACGCAAGTGAAGAGGCAGAAAAAGTAAAAAGTATAAAATATCAATGGACACAAACAACAGTAGAACCAGCAGAAAATACATTTGCAGAAACTTGTGATAATGGTAGTACTATAACAAAAAACGGAATAACGGGAAAATGGTATTTATGGACATTATTAGAAACAGAATCAGGAACAAAGGTTATAGGAAGAAGTGAAGTATTTTATTTTGATAACCAGGGACCAGAAGTAACACTAACATCTACACCAGTAAGTGAAACATCGTTTAAATTAGATGCAACTGCAAAAGATGCAGAAACAGGAATACAAAAATATGAATTTTATGTGAATGATGAACTAGTAAAAACTATAGAAATAGCCGAAGAAAGTGCAACATGTACAATAGAAAATAAAGAAATGGGAGAATACAATGTATATGTAATAGTAAGTGATAATGCAGGTAATGAAACAAAGAAAACAGTAGCAGCCAAAACAAAGATGTATACTTGGGAAAAGTGGAGTGTGAATACATCAAATAAATATGTTTTAGGATCTGGAGAAAATTCTACAATGCATATTACGGATGCAGGAGTTACTTATTATTCTACTACTTCGTATACTCTTGACCGATTAACTGGAAAATTTTATATGGCTGGAACAAAAATAACGCTTGACAGAGCAGGAAAATGGACTGCAGGTCAATACATTTGGAAGAAAGAAGATGGAGTAAAAGAACCAGATGGTACAACATACTTAATGGAAATAGTCAGTCATCCTGCTTGGGATTTTGAAGCTAGTATAATAAAATATAAAACAAAGGTAGAAAAAGAATATTCAAAAGGTTCAAATCAATATTTAGATGTAACAAGTAATTCTAGTTCAACATATCCAACAAATGGGAAAAGTGGAAGTTATTGGTATGTGTATAAAGGAATTGAATAAATAAAAAATAATATATTGTTAATTCTACAAACTATAATTTTAGTAAAAATTCAAAAATCTATATTTAGGCAAGAAATTAAATACAAAAATATACATTTTCTATATATGAAATAAGAAAATAAAATACAGAATAAAAAATAGTATAAAATCATGAAATTTTATACTATTTTTTAACGTTTTATGATATACTAAATTTAAATTAAATTGATAGTGTAAAGTAATCTATGAAAAAATAGAAAATGAAAACATTATCCAATAAATGTAAAAATGCACATTGAAAAGT
>CALXVN010000054.1 GCA_944392085.1 uncultured Clostridia bacterium
TCTTTTAAATTATAAATAATTAATTTTATTCTATATTTTCTATTATTTCTTTCAAATTAATCTCTCCACAAATTACTATTTATCTTAATATAGCAGCAATTATAAATAAAATCATAACTATAGCAATAAAATAAATATAATATCTAAAAAATCTCTTCCTTATCTTGTTATATTTTTTTACTTCTTCATTATTTTCATTGTCGCTAACATTTCTTAATTCTTCTATATCTTTAATATCTAAGGCATTTGGATTCTCAAACTCTTCTATATATTTATTTACCTTCTCTTGATATTCTTCTGGTATAAATATTTTTAATCTTTCCATATATTTAGGAATTCTAATACCATCCCAATATTCCTCAATTTCAGTTTTATACGGTATATTATCCTTTTGTAAAATTTCTTCTAACCACACAGATATATTTATTTTGTAATTATCCACTTCATAAATTTTTATCCATTTTTCTTCCATAACTTATCCCCCTGCACTAATATTTATCTAATGAAGCTTGTGATTATGTCCTTCACTATTAACTTTAATTTCACACTCTTTTTCATCACAATTATCATTTTTATCTTCTATTTCTATTGTTGTATGAGAGATACCAAGTTCATTCATTTCTTCTCTTATTTTATTTTTTAATTCTTTTATATTTTTGTCTTCAGTTACAATATGCATTGTTGAATAATTATTAATCTCATCCATACTCCAAACATGAATATGATGAACATCTATGATTTCTTTTATTTCTAATAAATGCTTTTTTATTTCTTCTATAGATACATTTTTAGGAGTCTTTTCTAAAAATAAATCTAAAATTTCTTTTAAATTTTTAAATGCATTAACAAGAATAAATATTGCTATTCCTATAGACATAATTGAATCTATTAATGAGATATCCGTAAATTTCATTAATATAGAACCTATTAAAACTACAACCCACCCCAATACATCTTCAAGCATATGCAAATTTACTGCTTTTTGATTTATTGAGTCTCCATCTCTTGTAAAATATGCAGCAAGAAAATTAATAACTACTCCGAATATAGCAAATATAATCATTCCATTATAATTTATTGTTTCAGGATTTAAGATTCTATTTATTCCACCTAATATTACAAATATAGAACCTACTGTTAGCACAATTGTTGTAATTAATGCTCCTAAAACTGAATATCTGGCATAACCATAAGTATATTTTTCATCTGGTTTCTTTTTACTTATCTTTTCCAATACTAATGATATTCCAATACTTAATGCATCTCCAAAATCATGAACTGCATCAGACATTATTGATATACTATTTGTAAATATTCCTCCTATTAATTCAAATATTGAAAAAGATATATTTAAAATAAATGCAATTAAAATATTTTTCTGTGTTTTCATTTTTATCACCATTGATATTATATAACGCTATTTATTTTTTGTAAATAATAGTGTATATTATAATGTTAAAATATAATTTTTTAGAATGATATTACTTATTAACTACGGAATTCTTAATTATATTATATAATGCAGTAGTTGGGTAAGAAAACTTTAAATGTTTTCTTACCCAACTAGTAATATTTAAGCAAATATTTAATTTATTCCTTAATATTTATTATGCTTTATAATCTCTTATTTTTTTATATGCATATATAGCAACTATTACACAAACTATTATAAAGAACATTACTGTTATGTCTTCTGTAACACCAGTCTGAGGAAGATTATTTCCTGATTCAGTTTTATTTGTATCTGGTTGAACAATTGTGTTACTTGTTGTGTTTGTTGTAGTATTAGTTGTAGTATTTGTTGTTGTAGTATTAGTACTTAATGAATTTGAATTCAAAAAATCATCTAAATCTAAAGTATTGCTTGTCGCTTTAACTTGAACAGCTATTCCTATAACTAAAAATAAAATAACTAAAAAAATTATAACTTTCTTTGATTTTAACATATCTTATCTCTCCTTTTTCATTAGATACATTTGTATTATTATTTATCAAATATTATTTTTTATGCATAAATAATAATACACTTACATATTTATTGTACTATTATTTATATGATACGTCAAGTATTTTTTCGACATTTTCTTATTTTTTATACATTAAACCTAAACAAAACAATGTCGCCTTCCTGCATTATATAATCTTTACCTTCTGAACGTACTAATCCTTTTTCTTTAGCTGCATTCATACTTCCTTCTTTTATTAAATCATCATAAGAAACAATTTCTGCTCTAATAAATCCTCTTTCAATATCACTGTGTATTTTTCCTGCAGCCTGTGGTGCTTTTGTTCCTTTTTTTATTGTCCATGCTCTTACTTCTGGCTCCCCTGCTGTTAGAAATGACATAAGTCCTAATAAATTATAACTTAATTTTATAACTTTATCTAGTCCAGATTCTTCTAATCCTAATGCTTCTAGCATTTCTTTTTTATCTTCTCCATCTATTGATGCAAGATCTTCTTCTATTTTTACACATAATGGAATAACTTCTGCATTTTCTTCTTTAGCATATTTTACAACTTTTTTTACATTCTCGTCTTCAAATGGATTTGCTAATTGTTCTTCAGAAACATTTGCTATATATAGTATTGGTTTCATTGTTAATAAATATGTATCTTTTAGCATTTCTTGTTCTTCTTCATTAAAACTCAAAGTTCTTGCTGATTTTCCTTGTTCTAATGTAATTTTAATCTTTTCAAACAATTCTACTTCTTGTGCATATTTTTTATCAGCCTTAAACTTTTTCTTGGCATTATCAATTTTTTTGTCAACTGTTTCTATGTCTGCAAGTATCAATTCTAAATTTATTGTTTCTATATCTCTTTTAGAATCAATGCTTCCATCAACATGAACAATATTAGGATTTTCAAAACATCTTACAACTTCACAAATTGCATCTACTTCACGTATATGTGATAAAAATTTGTTTCCTAAACCTTCTCCTTTACTTGCTCCTTTTACCAATCCTGCAATATCTACAAACTCAATTATAGCATGAGTTGTTTTTTTTGCATTATACATTTTTGTAAGTACTTCTAGTCTTTCGTCTGGCACAGGAACAACTCCAATATTTGGTTCTATTGTACAAAATGGATAATTTGCACATTCTGCTCCTGCATTTGTAATTGCATTGAACATTGTACTCTTTCCCACATTTGGTAATCCTACTATTCCTATTTTCATCTTTTCACACATTCCTCCATATTATATTGTTATTTCTTCATTTACTTTGATATCAACTTCGTTTATGCCTGGTTTTATTTCTTCTACTTCATTTGTTTTAGTATCTTCTATATTATTTTCTACAATTTCATTTGTAGTTTCGTCTACTACTTCATTTGCTATTTCATTCGTTACTTCATTTGCAATCTCATTTGCTATTTCATTTACAACCTCATTAACAATTTCATTTTTTTCTATAGTATTATTTTTATTCTCATCTTCTTCATCTTTTTTATCATTTTCTTCTTTATCTTCTAAGTCTTTCAAGTATTTTGGCCAAGGATTTCTGCTATCTGGATCTGTTGGGTCCCAGCCCCTTATATTACTTGGTGCACTAGATATTTTTCTTGCTGATGGCTTTCCTAATGGACCTGGGGTTGAGCTAGAATAAAATTCTACTTTTGTTCCTGAAGCTATATTATTAAATATCCATAATGCATCTTTAGTTGTAAGTCTCACACATCCTAAAGAAGCTTTTGTGCCTAATTGATCATAAGCCCACCACTCTAAAGAAGAATGATTACCTTTTTCTAAGTAAGGAACAGAATGGAATAATATATCCCCATATATCTGTGTTACATAATGTCCATAAACACTTCCTATCATTTCAAGCCATTCCCATCTATATCCTATTGTATATACTCCTGAAGTAGGTGTATGAATTCCAGTAGAACAAACCATTGCTTTTACTGGAACCGTATATTTTCCATCTGAATCTTTTGTATATATATTAACTACTTGTGCACCATAATTTACTTTAATATAGTATTTAGGCGTATTTATATCTTGTTTTTTTGTTTCATCTTTATCTTCTTCTTTGTCTTTTTCATCTTCTTCTGCAAGTTTTTTTAAATCCTCTTGTGATGTTACATTTTCTAAAGTTTCAAAATTTCCCTGTGAATTAGTTACTTCTTGAGTTTTCACAAAATCAAGTTCTGTACTTGCTTGTGCTGTTTCTATATGATTAATATATTCGAAAATACCGATTGTAATTGCAAATGTTATTATCATTGCTCCTAATATAGTAAATGCTGCAATTTCATCTTTTACTTTTGAATTTAATTTCTGTTTAAATTTTTCCATATTTACCCCTTTATTTATGCTTTAATAAACTACTAAAATATTATACCATTTTATATTAAAATTGCAATAGAAAAAAAGAAAATATCGCACTATAAATTTGTGCGATAAAATAAATTATGGAGCTTCCAGACGGAATCGAACCGTCGACCCCAGCCTTACCATGGCTGTGCTCTACCTACTGAGCTATAGAAGCACTTAATCTTGTTTTAAGCCTTTTATAGCTTTTTTGCGTATACGTTGTATTGCATTGTCTATGGACTTTACAGGTGTATCTAACTCATTTGCTATTTGAATATAACTTTTACCATTAATATATTTGGTTAACACTTTTTTTTCAAAATCACTAAGTGATTTATCAATTGCATCTTCCAGATTTTGATAATATTCCTTTTTGGTTATAGTGTCTAATGGATCCTCAACTAAATTTGAATCAAATATATCCATTAAATCTGTTTCGTTTTCTCCTTCTATATCATTATATGCAGATATATTTAAAGATAAATATGAATTAAGTGGAATATGTTTTTGTCTATTAGAAGTTTTTATCGCTGTTATTAATTGTCGTTCTATACACATATTTGCAAAGCTTTTAAAAGAATTTTGCATGTCTTTTTTGTAGCTTTTTATTGCTTTAAACAAACCAATTAATCCTTCTTGAAATATGTCATCTCTTTCTGCGCCAATAATAAAATACTTGCTAACTTTTATATTAACTAATTCTTTGTATTTATTAATTAAATATTCAAAAGCAAGTTTATCACCAGATTTAATAATTTCTACTAAATCCTCGTCTTTTATATTGTCATAATCTTTATTTGTAGAGAAAAAAACATTAGCACTTTCCATATTTATAAAGATACCTCCTGAAGTTTCCTATGTGCTTAATTATATGCTAGTCCAGCATTTTAGTCAATAGGAAATTGAATTTTTCTTTAAAATATGATAAAATTTTGTTACTGTTCAGTGTATAAAATAAATATAAACAATACATCCGTCGCATCTTAGTCGGTCATGTACATTTTCTTTCTCCATGTATTCGAAAGAAAAGTACATGACCTGCGTGCAACTAGTCAGGAATATAAATAAGTATGGAGTTATTACTAGACAAAACAATAACAGAATTTTTACTATATTTGGAGGTTTTATAATGGCATATGATGGCTTAGTTAATTATTCGGTAGTTAAAGAATTAAAAAATAAAATTATAAATGGAAAAATAGATAAAATTTTCGAACCAAATTTTGAAGAAGTTATTTTAGGTATTTATTCAAACGGAGTAAAATATGCTTTAAATTTAGTTATATCTTCTAATTATTATAGAGCAAATCTAACTACAAAATCTAGGCAAAATCCTAGCGAAGCGCCTAATTTTTGTATGACTTTAAGAAAATATCTATTAGGAACTCATATAACAAATATTTATACGAGAGGATTAGAAAGAATTATATTTATTGAATTTGAGGGTTTTAATAAAACAAAAGATTTTTCTAAAAAGACTTTAATTATTGAACTTATGGGAAAACATAGCAATATTATCCTTGTAAATAGTGAAAATATTATTATAGATGCACTTAAACATTTTTCTATTAATTCTGGATCTCTTAGAAATATTTATATTGGAGCAAAATATAAATTACCAAAAACAGATAAGTTAGACTTTTTTGAAATTAAAGATGAAAATGATTTTTACAATGTTTTAAAAAATAATTCTATTAGACTTAATTCTACTTCTTTAATAAATATAATTAGTAATACATTTACTGGAATAAGTAAAACTTCTATTGCTTCATTTGAAAAAGAACTAGGAATTCAAGATGAATTTAATATTAATTCTGCCAAAAATTTATTTAGTTATATACTAAAAATTATTAACGAAAATAATGTAATAGGAATTTTATTTGAAAATAATTATTCATTAAAAATAGCTTCTAATAAAGAAGAATTACAACTAAATTTTTTCTTAGATGATTATTATTTTACAAAAGAGTTAAATACTAATTTTATAAATTATAGAAACAATTTACTTAAATTAATACTTTTAAAACTTAATAAATTAAATAATAAACTTGATTTAATAAATAAAAAAATTGCTGAATGTAACAATGCAGAAAAATACAAATTATATGGAGAACTTATTACATCTAACTTGTATAGGATTAATAATTATAATACTGATTCCATTACTTTAGAAAATTATTATGATAACAACAATGAAATAACAATTTCATTAGATAAAAGTATAACTCCTTCTGCAAACGCTAAAATTTTTTTTAAAAAGTATAAAAAGTTAAAAACTGCCAAAGATTTTGTAGATATACAAAAAGCAACAATTTTAAAAGATATCTATTATTTAGAGAGTGTTGTATATGAAATAAATTCTGCAACTAACATTGCCGACATAGATGAAATTTATAGTGAAATTCAAGAAGCCTCTACCAATATTCTTAATACTAAGAAAAAACAAATAAGTAAAAAGAAAACTGTAGCAAAGAAAGTTCCCAACAGAATAGGAGAGATTCTAAAATTTGATATTGATGGTTTTATTGTTTTAGTTGGAAAAAATAATAAGCAAAACGATTATATTACAACAAAACTTGCAAATAAGGAAGATATCTGGTTTCATGTAAAAGATTTTCATGGAAGCCATGTAGTTTTAAGAACTGAAAATAAAAATCCTTCTCTGGAAACTTTATATAAATGTGCTAATCTTGCTAAAGAGCATAGCAAGGCAAAACAAAGTTCTAATGTTCTTGTAGACTATACTTATATCAAATATGTAAAAAAGCCTTCTGGTAGTAAACCTGGAATGGTAGTGTATACAAATGAACATACATTGTTCATTTACTAAATTTTTGCTTGACTTTATTTACATAATATTGTATACTATATCTAGTAGTATCTTTAGATACTCAAGTAATAATAAGAAGGAGTGTTTATTTATCATGACTATGAGAAAGGTCGAGCTTCCTGGCATTTATGTCAAGGCAAAACCCACTGGGGAATACGGATATACGCTCGATGTCTCCATTTTCGTGCCTGCCAAATTCGACATTGATGACCCGAAGCTCAAAGAGCCATATTCCATGGCCTGGTCTCAGAGTAGAGGGCTTCCTCCTGCTCACCCATTTGCATCTTCTATTGAGAAGGTAAAAGAGTCTTATCGGATTTCCGAGATGCTTTTTTGCCAAGAACCGAACGGGTCGTTTGTGCAATTCAAATTTTTAGCATCAAATAATATGGAAACTAAAGCTTGGTTAGAGGACCTCTTTGGGAGCCAGAACATTACCTTCCTATAAGCAATAGGAACAGTCCTATTGTTGTACGAGTTGCAGAACTTTGTTCTGCAACTCGTATTTTTCTTTATCTAGTCTAAAAAACTTTACATTGCTTCTTCATATAATCTAATAAAATCTTCTTTTGTAACTTCTCTTGGGTTACCTGGTTTACATGGATC
>CALXVN010000055.1 GCA_944392085.1 uncultured Clostridia bacterium
TATTCTTTTATCAGCTCTTGATCCACATAGAATTAGAGCATATAAAAAGAGGCTAACATTAGCCCCTAAAAAGAAACTGATTATATATCCAAGCATATTATCAACTCCATTTTTATAAATTTAATAGACTTATTGTAGTAAAAATTCTAGTTCCCCAATTTTTTACTTTTTTAGGGGAATGCTGTAACCGTTGCAAATAAAGAGTTATATTACTTTATTTTCATAAATAACTGTTTTTCAAAATGTTCCCCAATTTCTTAAAAAAAGTTCCCCAGAAAAAAGTTATTTTTTTAAACTTTATTAACTTTTATTAAACTTTTTTAAACCTTTTTAAATTTTAGTAAAAGTCTTGAAGCATTGATATTGTTGTGTTATACTGATTTCATCATAGTATGAGAAGTCCCAAGTGTGCGACTACGAACCGAAAGGTCGGGGGTTCGAATCCCTCCAGTTGCACCAATGACGTTTTTCAATTTTTTATATTAAAATGCCTCACATTTATTATGTCAGTGAGGCATTTATTTTTTACCAATCGCTTAATCTTACAACAACTGTATTATTTATTATTTTTATACCATCTTTTTCAGGATAATATTTCATAGTTTTAAATTCATCTGATTCTAAAATATCTGTACTTTCCCATTCACTTACTAATTTAAGATTTGCTCCAACATATTCATAAAATATCTTTCTCCAACTATCCAAATTTCCCCACCAAATAGTTGATTTTTCAGATATGAATCCCCAGCTTCTATCAAATACTTTCTTTGCTTCTATTGTTGTATTTTCTCTGCTAAGATACTCATTATTTTCTAGTCCTCCTAAAAGTAGTACGGGCATTTCTGGAGTATATTCATCTAGTTCTTCAATGTGTGTTACTAACCTTGATGCTGTATTAATTGCTTGATTTTGCATTGAATTTATTGCAATATAGGATGCATTGTCTTGCCATATATAATTCCATGCAACTATTATACTGCACCCTACTATAATATACTTAATGACTTTAGAAAAGTTATCTTTAGGTAACAATTCTAATATTTTGAAAAAAATTGGGAAAATAAATATCATTGAACAGGCCATAAGTATATGTATATCTGTGTCTGGTACTATTATTTCTATTATTCCAAAACATATTGGCATAATCGCTATTAGAATTATTGTTAATACAATATTACTTACCTTTTTATATACTTTATTTTTTACTACCAAATATATAGTCGCAATTAGTTCAATTACAAAAATTATAATATATAAAATATTTGTATGCCATATTGTATTTGGTATCATTTTGTCATTAAAAAAGTAGTTAAAAAAGCTCTGATATGCCTCTGGCAATAATTTAAGTAAATTTGATAATATTGATGTAATTCCTATAGAATTTGCTCCACTGTAATCGCTTACTGATAAATTTGCAATTATTAATATAATATGTGAGATTGCATAAAATAATCCTATCCCTATTACTCCCATCAATATATATCTTACCAAATCAATAAATATTTTCTTTATTCCTTTATTATTTAATGTATCAATTAATAGAGTGCCTGAAATCAGCACCATTGTTACTGACAAATATGTTTGATACATTCCCATTGCCAATGCTAGCAATACTCCTCCTAAAAAAATTGGCCACTTTTTTTCTTCAAATTTTCTCATTATATATACTGATAAAGTCGCTAATAACATTCCTAAGATATATGCATCCGAGCAGTAGAAAAAAGTTAATGTTGCGGATATATTTGGAGCAACAACTAAAAGTAATGCTGTAATATATTTTAAATATTTGTTTTTTATTTTGAATATATCTATTACTAAAAGTATTGTTATTCCTAAGAATATGCTACTTATTAATGTTGATAATATTGGAGATACAATATTTCCTTTTATTACTTGCATAAAATATAAACCAAATCTTAATAACATTAGTTCCCAAACGTCTGCTTGATGATACATACTATTTATTAATGTGTCTGGCCCTGTTATCATTAAAGCATAAAGCTGAAAATGTACTATCATAGAAGTTATTATGGTTATAAGAAACAAATTTCTTTTCTCTTTATTATTAGTATTTTCCATACTCACTAATTTCGAGTCTTCGCCCACTTAAATTCCTCCTTTTGCTAATTCTATTAGTTATTATAGTTTTTTTTATGTTTTTTTTCAATATTACATTGTATATTTATTTATATTTTTTGTAATTCTATATGAATTCTTTTTATTTTTATATTTAATTTATTTCAAATCTATGATATTATTTTATCAATCTTTAGGAGGTGATAACTATGAGAGAAGTAAAACCATATACACTATATAGACATTTTAAGGGTTCAAGAGCATTAGTTATTACTACTGCAAAACATAGTGAAACAGGTGAGGACTTAGTTATTTATTGTTGCATGGATAATAAAGGCAATACAAACCATAAAGATGGAATTTATGCAAGACCTTTAGAAATGTTTCTATCAGAAGTTGACCATGAAAAATATCCTAATGTAAAGCAAAAATATCGTTTTGAAGAAATTACTTCTGAAGATTTATAACTTATTGTAAAGAGGTAAATATGAGTAGAAGAAAAAGTAAAAATAGTTTAATAAAATTAACACTATCCTTAATTATACTCATTTGTATTGGTATTATTGGATATTTTAATCCTAATATTTTACCTACAAATAGTGAAAATTTAATAGCTCAAACTTCTTTTAATTTAAATACTATTCCAGATTATACTTCTGAGCCTTATGTTATTATTAATAATAACGTTCCAGAATTTAACGAAGAAGACCTTACAACAAAATCTTTTGAGAAATACAGTGAGCTGGATTTTCTAGGAAGATGTGGCACCGCTTTTGCGAATCTTTCCATAGATACAATGCCAACAGCTAATGAAGAAAGAGAAAGTATTTCTTCTGTAACTCCATCTGGTTGGATAAATAAAAAATATGAAATTGTTGATGGTGGATATTTATATAATAGATGTCATTTAATTGGATATCAATTATCTGCTGAAAACGCTAATGAAAAAAATCTTATTACTGGTACAAGGTATATGAATACAGAAGGTATGCTTCCTTTTGAAAATAAGGTTGCTGAATATATTAAAGAAACTGGAAATCATGTTTTATATAGAGTTACTCCAATTTATGAAGAAAATAATTTAGTTGCAAGTGGAGTTCAAATTGAAGCGAAATCTGTTGAAGATAATGGAAAAGAAATCTGTTTTAATGTATATTGCTATAATGTTCAGCCTGGAATAGAAATAAACTATAAAACTGGAGAAAGTAAGGAATCTGCGTCTAATTAGCAGGTTTCTTTAGTTATGAAATATATGTATATGTCCCATCTTTGTATAAGAAGCTGTTTCCCTCTTTTGCCTTCTCCTTTAACTCTTCTGGAAAATTAACATCTTCTATTTCAAATTTAGGTTTTTCTGTAGAATCCCATAAAAATATTCTACCATTTATATCTTCTGTTACTAAATATGTATGCCCTTCTTTTTTATATTCTTGTATTTTTTTGTTTTGCTCTTCAATTATTTTATTTGCTCTATTTCTAATTTCATTTGTTACTACTTTAGTTGCTTCTGAATCTAGAATAAACTTTCCATTGTTCATTCTCATTGCACTATTTACACTTATATCATTAGGTAAATCATTTTTTCTAACTTCGTTTTGTGTAACTCCATTACTATCTATTGTCCAAATCCTATACTCGTCCTCATTTTTGACTTTATTAAATACAAAATATAAATTTCCTTCATCTTTTGTGCTATTTGCATATTCTTGTAATACATTTTTTCTTTCTTGATAAATTTCATTTTCTGATGCAATACTTAATTTATTAGTATTTGCTATTTGTGTAACTATATCTACATCTTTTCCTATTATTCCTTCCTTTTGCAAAGCCTCAGCTAACTCCCCTATAAATTCTGATATTCCATCTGTAATTTTTGATAAAGTATTATTTTTATCAAGATTTTCTTTTAAGTCACGAAAAAAGTCCATTTTTATCACCATCCTCTCTTTTTCTTTATACATTAAATAGAGTTAAGTTTGACAATTATTCTGAATATTGCCTTTCTTTATTTTTTCTTCTATTTCATCTTCACAATTTCTCATTGCTAATATTGTCTTTTCAAAAAGTTCTTCTAATGTCCATCCTAATCTTTCTGCACCTATTTTTATAGTATCTCTAGAACAACCTGCTGCAAATTTTTTGTCTTTAAATTTCTTTTTCAAACTAGAAACTTCCATATCTTTTGTACTTTTTGAAGGTCTCATTTTGGCAGCTGCCCATATTAAACCTGTTAGTTCATCTGTTGCAAATAATATTTTTTCCATTTCATGTACTGGTTCAATTTCAGAACATATACCATATCCGTGGCTACATATAGCATGTACCATTTCTTCTGATGCATCAATTTCTTTTAATAATTCTGGTGCTTTTTTGCAGTGTTCTTCTGGATATTTTTCAAAATCAATATCGTGAAGTAGTCCAACCAATCCCCAAAACTCCTCATCATATCCTAATTCTTTTGCAAAATATCTCATTACTCCTTCTACTGTTATTGCATGTCTTAGATGAAATTCTTCTTTATTGTATTTTTTTAATAAATCAATAGCTTGTTTTCTTTCCATTATATGATTCTCCTATTTCTTCCTATATTTTGACTAATTATACCATCTACATTGCAAAAAGTAAATTATAATTTGCAAAAATTTACATTTGTCGCGATAGGGACAGTCCCTTTCGCGACAATTAATCTAAATTCTTTACACTTGGGCCATATATTAGCTTTCCTTTATAATCATATCTTGAACCGTGGCATGGACAATCCCAAGTTTTATCTAAATTATTCCATGAAAGCTCACAACCTAGATGCTTACAAACTGGATTTACCTTATATATTTTACCTTCTTTATCTTTATATATCCCTATTTTTTGTCCATTTACTTCTACTATCTTTCCTTCTTCGTTTTGTATTTGATTTGCTTCTTCTTTTGATATTTCTAATTTTTTTATAACTAATGAATTAATTCCCTCTTTTACCATATTAGTCATTTCTTTTATATTTTTTACAGGTTCTAATCTTGTTGACTTAAAAATTTCTTCATATTCATTTTTTTGTCCTAATATTTTATCTGTTATTATACTTGCTGCTATATTTGATGTAGTCATTCCCCATTTATTAAATCCTGTTGCTACATATGCTTTATCCCACATTTTCGAAAAATCTCCTATATATGGTATTTTGTCCAATGTTATGCAATCTTCCGTATTCCAATGATATTTTATTTGTCCTTCTGGGTACATATTTCTTGCTACTTCTTCTAAATATTTATATGCGCTACTTACATCTATTCCTGCTCCTGTCCTATTGTCAAATCCTGCTACTATCAATAAATAATCATCTCCAAATTTTGTTGTTCTTAAAGATATTGTTGGATCTTCTGAATTTATATACATACCTTCAAATAATCTTTGTTTAGTTTGCATTGCTACTGCATAACTTGTAGATTGATACATTTTTACAAAATAAAATCCGGGAATATTTACTATTGGATATTTTGTGGTTATCACTAAATATTTAGCTTTAATTTTGCACCCATTTTCTAAAGTTATAACATAGTATTCATCCTCATCTTCTGTATCTACATCTATTGCTTTAGTATTTTCATATATTTTTACACCTGAAGCACTACAAATCTTGGCAAGTGCAGTTATATATTTATATGGATTAAACTGTGCCTGATTTGCAAACTCTATTCCTGCTATAGCTTTAATAGGTAGTATATTGCTCATTTTCTCTTTTACTACATCTCTTTCTAAATCCAAATTTTCTTTTTCAATATTATCCACATTTATTTTTAATTTTTCTTGACTGTTATCCACACTTTCAACACATTTAAGTTTATTTATGTGAATATCATTTGCCTCTACTAACTTAGCCTTTCCTCCAAACGAGTTTACCGATTCTACCTCATCTTTTATTTTTTGCATTTCATTTATTTTTTGTGTATAAACATAAGAAGGTTGATGCTCAAAATCACAATCTATATTTTCTGTTTTTATAATATTCTCTATGTTTCTAATTGCATTCTCATTTGCTTCATAATACTTTCTTGCAAAATCTCTTCCTTTAGAATCAATTAAATATTTATATATAAGACCATGCTGACTTGTTATTTTAGCAGTACTATTTGAACTAGTTTGACTTCCAATCCTTCCTTTATCAATTACTACTGTTCTTATTTTATATTTACTCAAATTATATGCAGTAGTAATTCCAGTAAGCCCTCCTCCAATAACACATATATCTGTTTTAATATTATCCTCTAAAGCTTTAAACTTTTTTTCATCTTTTACACTATCTATCCAATAAGACTTCATACTTTTCCTCCTAATATAAATTTGTTGTTTTTTTGCCCCGTCCCCAAAAACAACATTTTATTTAATTTACTAATTATTATTACCTTTTTTTATTTTTTTAATCATAATAAAATATTTATACTTAAAATTTAGTATGGATACTTATATATTTTTATTTCTTTTTCAAAGTTGCCTCTATTTCAATTTCTCTATAATTTCTTTGAATTTTTAATTTAACCTTATCACCTGGTTTTTTTGTATAAATATAGCATCTTAAATCACACATCCTTTCTAATTTATTTTCATCTATTGAAAGTATTATATCTCCACTTTTTATTCCTGCATCTTTTGCAGCTGAATTTGCGTTTACTTTTGATACATATATTCCCTGATTAAATCTTAAATTTTCATCAATATATCCTAATACATTTTTATCAAAGGCAAATACACCTAAGCTTGCTTCTTCAAATTTTCCTGTTTGCTCAAAACTTGATATAACACTTTTTACTGTATTTATGGGTATTGCAAAACTTATTCCTTCTGCTGATGTTATTTTTACTCCGTTTATACCAATTACTTCTCCATCTACATTAATGAGTGGACCTCCACTATTTCCTGGATTTATAGTTGCATCTGTTTGTATTAAATCTTCCATATATGTTTCATTTCCATCTTCTTCAAATTTAATTGTTCTATTTAAAGCACTTATAATTCCTGATGTTACTGTTCTTTGGAATTCATACCCTATTGGATTTCCTATTGCATATACAGTTTCTCCTACTTTAATACTATCTGAATCTCCCAAAACAGCCACTTCCAAATTATTTTGATTTATTTTCACAATAGACATATCTATATCTGTATTTGACCAAACTACACTTCCATCATAAGTTTTTCCATCTACTAAAGTAACATAGCATTTGCTATATTTTTCTCCACTAACATGTGCATTAGTTAAAATATATCCATTTTTTGAAACAATTAATCCTGTGCCTAAACCTAAGCTTGTTATATTATCGTCTGAAAATATGCTAGTACCACTATTTTGCACTTTAGAAATTCCCACAACACTATTATTCATTCCCGCAATCATTTCTGTTACGGTTTTATTATTTTCCTTTACTTCTTCTACGCTTTGCATAGTCCTTTCAATAGTAATATTTGTATTATTAAAATCACTTTGGCTTATTCCGAATTTTATCATATAGTATGTAAGATAAAATTAAGCACAAAAAAACTAAAAGAAGTACACCCAACTTTGATAACTCTCCTTTTAGTTTTTTCTTTTTATCTTGTTTTATATAATCATTCATTT
>CALXVN010000056.1 GCA_944392085.1 uncultured Clostridia bacterium
GATAGACTATTTATAGCAAAAGTAAAAAATGTACTTTTGAGAAATAGCCTGTCCTTTTTGTGCGTTTTGGAGGTGATAGATGTAAAAGATAAGTATGCATGAAAATATAAAGTTTTACACTATACATTTTTAGAAAAAATGTATAGTAAAAAGTTAAAGCAATGATAATAAAAACAAGGAAAGGAAGATTTGAATGATGAATAAGAAGAAAGTATTAAATAAACAAAACGGAATAACGCTTGTGGCGTTAGTAATTACCATAGTTATTTTAATAATTCTTGCTTCAGTAACATTAAGCGCAACTATAGGGGAGAATGGATTGATAAAAAAGGCACAGGAAGCAAAAGATAGAACAACAAATGCAATTAAAGCGGAAGAGGAAGAAATGAATAAATTAGAACAAGAGTTAGATACAATAATAGATAATTCAGTCAATAGCCATATTTGGAATAGAAGCGGCCATTATGTAATTTGTAGTCATTGTGATTTGAAATTTGAAATAGGAAAAAGTATAATAAATTATAAAACAAAATTATCTGAAAATAAAGTAGAAATTACCCCAGAAAAAAGTGGTTATATAGAAAAACAAGTTTTAATACAAGAACAGGATATTTCTTGGTTAGTATTAGGAATCGCAGATGAAAATAAAGATGGAATAAATGAATCATTACTAATTACTACAGATAAGCCAGTAAATAATATAATATTATATGGAGCAACAGGATATTTATACGGAGTAGATGAATTAAATAGAGTTTGTAAAGAATTATATAGTAGTGATATAGAAAGTGCAAGAAGTATATCAATAGAGGACATTAATGAGGTCTTAAAATATGAGCCAGAAGGTGGAACATATACTACAGATGGCGCAGTTACATGGCAAACGACAGGAAATTTTACAACAAAATTAAAAGAGTTAAGTATATGGAATACAATAAAAAGCGTAGGAACTAAAACACCTGATGGAATTAATACAGAAGAAGCACTAGGAGAATATGTATTAAATGGATATTTATATAGGGAAAATGGGGAATACTTAATATGTAATATTAATAAAAATGATACACGTTATCCTATAAAAGAGATTAAAAATGAATTAGAACTAATTGTAGGAGCACAGAACGATTTTCAATATTTGGTTGCCTCAAGAGGTGGATATGTAGCACATTCAATGTATAGTATTGGTATTGCAAATGTGTCTAATGGTGGAATTTCAAATTGTGGAGATTTATTTGGTAACACTGGGTTAGAAAAACAAATAGAAGCTAAATTACGTCCTGTAGTTTCACTAAAACAAATACCTTAAATATATTAAAAAAATAGAAAAGTAAAATACCGAAGAAAACACTAGGTGTTGACTTTAATATATGTCCAATCTGCAAAAAAGGACATTTATTAAATCCAAGCTCCAGCTAAAAGAGTACCAACTTAATACTTCCAAAAAAGCCTCTTAATTTGGGAGGGGAATCCTATGTTCATCTTACTATGAAATTAGTAAATTTACAATAAAATTCTTATAAAAAGTTTATAAAATTGCTTCCAGACGAGAAAGAAAAAGCTTTAAAATTCCATACAAAAAATTTTTCGCAGTTTATCACTATTATAAATACAGATGGTTAGCTATAATAAAAATAGTGATTCTAGGGAAATTTTTTTGTAAACTAACTATCAGTAATATCTTATACATAGTAATATTAATCATTTTAGAGACAGTAGCTATAAATGCAACATTTGGGAGAGAATGGATTAATCAAAAGAGCAGAAGAAGCAATAGAAAATAGTACGGAATATGGAACTACAACTCCAATAAAAGATGAATATGACAATATATATTCCAGGAGAATTTAAGTTAGCAGAAGATAGTGGAGCAACAGAGGTAACAGGTGATAACGGAATAGTAAATGGTTTAGATTATTTTTATGGAGAAGGAAATAGTAGTTCAATAGCAAAAGATACAATAGGAACATTTGTCAAACAAATACAACAGGATATACATTAGCAACCACAACAAGTAATACTTATGGAAATATAGGAATAACAAGTCCAACAAAAACAGGAGCATATTCAGTAGATAAATATAGCAAAATATGTGATTTTTTAGGAAATAGAAGAGAATGGACTACAGAGTACTATAGTTTTAGCACCACACCTTGTGTTGCTAGGGGAGGCTACTACAATGACAGCGATAGTTATGCTGCACGTCGCCATAACTATTTAGTTACAAGCTACAGTGGTAATGACATCAGCTTCCGTACTCAACTTTATATAAAGTAGAAATAAACGCTGACAAAACACCATATAAACATAAAAAATAACATACCAAAAGTGCATACGTCTAGGAAACTAACAGTACGCTCGAGAAGAAATAGGGCAACACAAGATATGGCAAAGAAGGTAAGACAAGGCATAGCATAAGCTATGTCTTTGAATATATGTTATTGAAATTTAGTAAAAGCGTTGCTTTATTACTCACTATATAGTAAAATAATATAAGATTAAGCCAAATATGTCCAATTTGGACTAAAAAGGAGAGTGAAAAGTTTGAGCAAGTCAACAGTAGCAATAGTAGGAAGACCAAACGTAGGAAAATCAACATTTTTTAATTATATAGTTGGAAAGAGAATATCTATAGTAGAAGATACACCAGGGGTTACTCGTGATAGAGTATATGCAGAAGGAACTTGGAGAGGAAGAAATTTTACTTTAGTAGATACAGGAGGAATTGAACCAGAGTCTGATGATATTATTCTTTCACAAATGAGAGAGCAAGCAAATTTGGCAATAGCAATGGCAGATGTTATAGTTTTTGTTACAGATTTAAAGCAAGGCGTTACAGCAGCAGATAGTGATATAGCTCTTATGCTTAAAAAATCTAAAAAGCCAGTTGTACTTGTATGCAATAAAGCTGATAATTATGGTAAAATACCAGATGAATTATATGAATTCTATAATTTAGGTTTAGGAGAACCCCATAGAGTTTCAGCAGTAAATGCAATAGGAATTGGAGATGTTTTAGATGCAATTTATGAAGAACTTCCACCAGAAGATGAAAACGAAAATGATGATGAGGTTATAAAGGTTGCAATTATAGGCAAACCAAATGTGGGAAAATCTTCACTGGTAAATAAAATATTAGGTGAAAATAGAGTAATTGTTAGTGATATTGCAGGAACGACGAGAGATGCTATAGATTCGGAATTTGAAAATGAATTTGGGAAATATGTATTTATAGATACTGCAGGAATAAGAAAGAAAAGCAAAGTATCTGAAAATTTAGAAAGATATAGTGTTATGAGAAGTTTGTTAGCAGTAGAAAGAGCAGATGTGTGTTTACTTATGATAGATGCAAATGAAGGTGTGACAGAACAAGATACTAAAATTGCAGGTGAAGCACATGAGGCAGGAAAAGGAATAATTATAGTTGTTAACAAATGGGACGAATATGAAAAAGATAATGGAACAGTAGAGCAATATAAAAAAGATGTGTATAATAAATTATCATATTTGTCATATGCACCTATATTATTTATATCTGCTAAAACTGGGCAAAGAGTAAATAAATTATTTGAGCTTATAAATAGTGTAGCAAGTCAAAATGCATTAAGAGTTTCTACATCTGTGCTAAACCAAGTTTTAAATGAAGCAATAGCAATAGTTCAACCACCAACAGATAAAGGAAAGCGACTTAGAATATTCTATATGACACAAGCAACTACAAAACCACCAACATTTGTGGTATTTGTAAATGATAAAGATTTATTTCATTTCTCTTACGAAAGGTATTTAATAAATCAAATAAGAAAAGAATTTGGGTTAGTTGGTACACCGGTTAGAATGATTGTAAGAGAGAAGAATGAACCACAATTATAATTACTATTTCTGCCTTTACACAAGAATAAAAGCTGTGAATTGTAACATTCGGTAACATAAATCATAAATTTTTTTCAAAAGATTATTGAAATAAAATATATAAAATTGTATAATACAGATGTAAAATAAAAAAGAAAGGAAGATAAATCATGGTAGCGTGTATAATCGTAGCAATAATTGCATACCTAATTGGAAGTATTAACTTTTCAGTAATACTTAGCAAAAAAATGGCAGGATTTGATGTAAGAGAAAAAGGAAGTGGCAATGCTGGAACAACAAATATGTTAAGAGCTGTAGGCAAAAAAGCAGCAGCCATAACATTAATTTGTGATATATTAAAAGGGGTAGTAGCTATATTAATTGCAATGTTTATAGGAAATATAGTGAAGAGTACAAATTCTGCTCTACTTGTACAAATAGCAGGTATAGCTGTAATAATAGGACATACCTTTCCTATATTCTTTAAATTTAAAGGAGGAAAAGGAGTAGCTACATCACTTGGGGTATTAATAATGTCTAACTGGCAGATAGGACTAATTTGTTTAGTGTTTGCATTAATATTAATGGTGCTTACTCAAATGGTATCTGTAGGATCAATAGCAGCAGCTATTTTGTATCCAGTACTTACACTATTCATACCAGATAATTATATAGTTGAAGGTCATTATTTAATATATAGTATAATTTTAGCAGTACTTATTGTATTTAATCATAGAGAAAATGTTAAAAGATTATTAAATGGAACAGAAAACAAAATAAGTTTTAAAAATACAAAATAGATATAATTATTCAAACTGTCCAAGTTAAAATAAACTTGCAGTATAAAAAATTATTAAAAAAATATAATGGGGGTAACTTATGAAAAAAATAGCTATTATAGGAAGTGGAAGTTGGGGTTGTGCACTTGCAATACATGCAGCAAATTTAGGACATCAAGTAAAACTTTGGTCTTTTTCAGAAGAAGAAAGAGATTTAATAAATAATGAGCATAAATGCAAATTTTTGCCTAAGGCGATAATGCCACAAAATATCTTGTGCACAACAGATATTAAAGAAGCAGTAGAAGAAAGTGATATGATATTACATGTTACACCTTCAAAATTTACAAGAGATACCTTGCAAAAATATAAAATGTATGTACAAGACCAGCCTATTATATTATGCTCAAAAGGTTTTGAAGCATCTACATTATATACATTAAATGAAGTAGTTAATGAAGAATTACCAAATGCTAGAATAGGAGTTTTTACAGGACCTAGCCATGCAGAAGAAGTTTCATTAGGAGTACCAACAGCTATAGTAATTGCATCACAAAGTATTGATGTGCAATATTTAGTGCAAGATACATTTATGAATGAAAATTTAAGAATTTATACAAGCTCTGATGTAAAAGGTGCAGAATTAGGCGGAGCATTAAAAAACATAATAGCATTTTGCGCTGGAATAATAGCAGAACTAAACATGGGTGATAACACATTTGCAGCATTAATTACAAGAGGACTTACAGAGATTTCTAGATTAGGTGTTGCATTAGGAGGAAATCACAATACATTCTATGGCTTATCAGGGCTCGGAGATTTAATAGTTACATGCCTTAGCGAACATAGTAGAAATAGAAAAGCAGGAAGATGCATAGGTAGAGGACTTTCTATTGAAGAAACTAGAAAGGAAGTTGGAATGACAATAGAGAGTATAGACAATATAGAAGTTGCATATAAGTTAGCACAAAAATACAATATAGAAATGCCAATTGTTAATACTGTATATAATGTATTATATAATGGTTTAAAACCTAAAGAAGCAGTAACAATGCTTATGACACGTGAAAAGAAATGTGAATAGATTTTACCATGGGTACCTTTCATAAATGTATTTTATAATTTCATTTGCATTATCATCAGTAACATTTATGAATACACCCTTATCTAAGCTAATCCACATATTAATAGAATATTTATCATTATTATCAATAAAAGTACCAATAATATCTGCTATTTCAACAGGATTTTGGTACTTTTTTTCCCATTCTAA
The DNA here is from genome assembly GCA_944392085.1 of uncultured Clostridia bacterium. Lineage (GTDB taxonomy): Bacteria > Bacillota > Clostridia > TANB77 > CAG-508 > CALXVA01. The sequence goes on from CALXVN010000056.1 coordinate 5,902, forward strand.
TAGATTTATATGTTCGCCTTTTTGATTTAAAAAATTATTTAAAAAAGAATTAATTTCATTTCTCTTTGTACTATAAAGTCTAACAATAGTTTCCATAATTAATCTCATCCTTTCCTAAGGCATAAATCTGGCTCAAAAAAGAATTAAATTTTGGCTAAGATTTTTAACCTTACATTGTCTAAAAATTCTTTAATATTAATATTTGTAAAAAAAATAATAAAATACTAGAGAATAAAAGGAAATTTTTTGGTGATAATAATTATAAAAAATGTGCAGTAAGAAGGAATTGATGAGGCTTAAAAAAATCTTTTCAAACCAGAATTGCACTAAGAAAGGAAGATAGAATAAAAATGAAAAAATATATTATTACAATAATAATACTTTTTGCAATAATATTATTATCAATAGGTGGATATTTTATTTATGCAAATGCAAAAACAAATGAATCTAATAGTTTAGATATGTTAAAATCTAAGTCAATTTCAGAAATTGAATTTTTAAGTTCTGACATAATTACCATGATGAATGAAATAAACAATATTTCATATTCAAATTTTAAGGTTGAAAGTAAAGAAATTGAAATGAATGATAAAAGCTCGCAAAATTCCATAGATAGTCAAAATGTAATAAATACTACTCAAATAGTAAATGATAATATTTTAAATAATTATAAAGATAGTACTGATTGGACTTTGCTAAAAAGTAAAATAGAGAATATGTACTCAACCTGGACTACTGTTATGATGGATTTAACTAGTTTAAATGTAAATAAAGATAATTTATTAAAATATAATGATGTCTTAGATAAGATTACTAAAGATTTCGAAAATGAAGATAAGAGCTCTAGCTTAATCCATTTAGCAGATTTATATAATTTGTTGGAATCGTATATTAAAGATATAGGGTCAGATAATCAAAAAGTAAGTTTGTTTATAGTAGAATCTAATATTTTATATGCATATTCATATATAGAGCAGGATAATTGGAACAAAGTTTTAGAATATATAGGTAGAGCAAAACAAGAGTTTTCAAATATTATAAATAATCAAATAAATAATGTAAATAATATTGATGTTATAAACAAAAGTTATATTTTAATAAATGAATTAGAGAAAAATGCTAATAACAAAGATAAAAATATATTTTATATAAATTACAGTAATTTGATGCAAGAACTAGAAAACATAGATTGACTATGAAAATATTTTGTAGTAAAATAGAAAAAGAAGTAAATTAAATAGTCGCGTATGGCAAGGTCGAAAGGCAGCGTACGAGGAAAGTCCGGGCTCCATAGA
>CALXVN010000057.1 GCA_944392085.1 uncultured Clostridia bacterium
TCAATACTTTCTGGGATTATAGGTGATTTATTTTTACCGTTCTGGAATGTTACTTCGGTGTGTACTGTACTTTTACTAATTCCAAATTTTTTTGCTGCACCTCTTACAGTATCTTTTGAATCTATTATATAATGTGCTAAATTTATTGCACGTTCTTCTATGTACATTTTCTCCAATTTAGAAAACCCCCTTAAGAAATCTATGTTTTGTAACATTGTATTCTTATAAGAAGTCCAATAGAACATATAAAAAAATATAAAATAAAAAAAGTATTGACAAAAAAATATGCGCATATGCTAAAATATTTTGCGATGAGGGATAATATGGATACAATAAATTTTATACGTGAGAAGCAAAATGAGCTTATTTTAATGATAAACTCAACATTTGATGAATTAGTTAGAGAAGTAGAAAAAATAAACAGGGAGGAAGTAGATTATGAACAAGAATATGAAACAATATATCCAATAACAAATACAGCTGGATTTAAAAGAAAAAAACAATAGGAATTGTAATAAATAATGAAAGGAAAATAGCTTCAACGTGGAAAAGTGTAGAAAAAATCATTCTACAATTAGTAATAGAAGATGAAAAATAAAGTTGAGGCATTAAGCGATAAATTATTAGGACGTGTACGTAGGAGATTATCTAGTACTGCAGATTAAATGAGAAATTCAGTAGAAATATGTGAAGGCCTATATATTGAAACTCATTACGATACAGTAATGTTAATGAATTTATTGTTGCAGATTTTAAATGAAATTGGTTATGATTACAGTAAAATTAACATTATTATTAAAAATTAAAATTATAAATATACAGAAACTTGTTATACATAATGGATTTATATAAACTTATAGTAATTTGCTAAGGAATCACAAAAATACATTTTTCGACATAATATATATTGACTAATTGTTAATATAGAGGTGATTATGTTGAATATTGTAAAAAAAGGAGATATTGTAGCAAGAAAATCACATAATAAAGATGTAATATTTATAGTAGATATGATTATAAAAAATAAAATAGCTATACTTACAGGACTTACTACAAGATTAAAAGCAGATGCCGATATAAGTGATTTAGAAATTTTAGACAAAGAAGAAATTGAAAAATTTTTAAATAAAATAAATGAAAGATTAGCTATAAAAACAAATATTAAGCCAGTAGAAAAAAATAGTATTTTTAGCAGATCAAATAAAGTAATATATACTGGGAAAATATTGCATTTAGATGGAGATAAAAGATATAGTGAAAAATCTAATATGTATTATAAAAAAATGGGCTTAAATGCTATAGTAAGAAATATACCTGAAAATAGACAAGTAAATATGGTAAACACATTAATGGATAGGTATAATCCTGATATATTAGTAGTAACAGGTCATGATGGAATGATAAAGACGGGAAAGTCTTATGAAGATATATATAATTATAGAAATTCTAAATATTTTGTACAAACAGTAAGAAATGCTAGAAGAGATAACAAAAATAAAGATTTGGTAATTTTTGCAGGAGCATGTCAGAGCTATTATGAAGCGCTAATGGCAGCTGGAGCTAATTTTGCATCATCACCAGCAAGAATATTAATAGATTTTATTGATCCATTAGTAGTTGCAATGAAAATAGCAACTACAGATTCAAGTAAGTATTTAACAATAAATGACATCGAGGATGAATTAAGAGATGGAGAAAGAGGAATTAATCGGTGTAGGAGCAAAAGGTAAAAAGAAGATATTGCTAGTTTGAAAAAAATTGTGCTATTGGAGACGTACACCTTTGGCATAAAACATTTTATGCCAAAGGTGTACGTCCCCAATGGTAAAAATATTACAATTATATTACAAAAATGTAATATAATTGTAATATAATAGATAAAAACATACAGTCAAGCGACTTACAAGTATTCGACACAAAGATAGTCATTTTGACTTTATTCTATTTTTATGATATTATTTGAGCAATATTATAGAAGTAGGTGATTAAATGATTTGCCAAAAAGATATTACTAATCTAAAAACAGATATCGATGAAAAAATTGGACAAAAGATAATTGTAAAAGGTTCATTAGGAAGGAGTAAATCGTTTTCAAAAGAAGCTACTATAGAAAAAGCTTATCCAAATTTATTTATAATTAAATTTGATGAAAATAATAGAAATGTAAGCTATAGTTATACAGATATATTAACGAGAACTATTGAAGTAGATGTATTTGATGGAAATAAGTATAATCCACTAATACCACCACTTCCAGCTCTAGAAGCATAGAAAAAGCATAAAAAAATTCCTAGTAAAAAGGAATTTTTTTTATTGTCCGTAATATACATTAATAACTAGAAATTTAAGGAGGGATATTAATGGTGGTAGAAACTACTAGGGACAACGTCTGTGTAAATCATATAATCGGACAAAAAACAGAGAATTTTATAGTAGAAGGAGATAGTATAATTCCTGATATTAAGCCAGATATAATAAATGCTATAAATACAAATGGTACAATTTGTGTTTATAAAAAAGAGATAAACGAGGGAAAAATAAAAATTGATGGTTCTATAGATACATACATAATGTACTTAGCTGATGACGAGAATAATAGTGTTAGAGGGTTAAATGTAAATTTAGATTTTTCACAAGTAATAGAAATGGAAAAAGCAATGCCAGATATGAATTTGGAAACTAATTTAAAGATAAAGAGTATGGAATGTAAAGTAATTAATGGAAGGAAAGTAAATATTAAGGCTTTTGTTGAGGCAAGTGTTAAAGTAACTTCAAAAGAAGATATTGATATAATAAACAATGTGAATTTAAAAGGAATACAAATGTTAAATGAAAATCTAAATATTAATTCAATGATTGGCAGAGGAGAAACAAGAGTATATGCAAAAGATACATTAGTAATTGATAATATAGATAATCTTTCAGAAATAATGAAAGCAGATTTGAGAATTTCTAACAAAGACGTAAAAATTAGTTACAACAAAATATTAGCAAAAGCAGATTTAAATGTACGACTTCTATATCTAACAGATGATAATAGAATAAATTCAGTAGAAGCTACTGTTCCAGTAATGGGATTTATTGATATGCCTGATGTTTCAGAAGACAATATATGTGATACTAAGTATGAGATAAAAAATCTAGTAATAAAGCCAAACAATGTGGAAGAACATTCTATATATGTAGAAGCGGAAATTGAGATTTCTTGTGAAGTATATAAAGTACAAGAAATAAACATTATACAAGATTTATATAGTCCAAAAACAAATGTAACATTTACACAAAAACAAGTTAATATAATTCAAAAAATTGAAACTATGCAAAGCACATATAATATAAGGGAGAAACAAGTTGTTCCAGAAATAGGGGGAAACAAAATATATGATGTAGCAACATCAGTTGATATAAAAAAACAAACCATTTTAAATGATAGAGTTTTATTTGAAGGGGAGTTAACATTAAATTATATATATTCTTCTAATAATGGTGTAGAAACCAAACAAACTTCAATTCCATTTACATATAATATGGATTTTGCAGGAATTAACCAAAATTCTAAAGTAGAAACTTCAGTAGATATTGGAATGCAAGATTTTGTTATTACAGATAATGGAACTATTGATGTAAAAGTTGATATTATATTTAATTTATCAGTAACAAAAAATGCTAAAATAAATATAATTGATGACATTGTAGAAGATGAAAATAGAAGTATGTGTACCTGTAGTTTAGTTGTATACTATGTAAAGAGTGGGGATACTTTGTGGAAAATAGCAAAGAAATTTGGAAGCACAGTGGAGGAAATAGCAAGGATTAATGGAATTGAAAATGAGAACAAACTAAATGTAGCACAGCAACTATTTATTCCTAGATATAATGGATAAAAAGCAAGAAAAAATATTTAGTAGAACAAGAATAAAACTACCAAATATTAAATATATGGATTTAGATAAAAGGAAAAAACTAGGAAAGATTATAATGATAATCGCAATAATGTTAATTGCGATTATTGTTGTAGAAATGATGCTTAAAGCAATTACACCAATAATAGACGAGCAATGTAGAGGAATGGCCAAAGCTATTGCAACAAGAATATCAAATGAACAAGCAACAAAAGTAATGAAAGACTATGAATATGAAGATTTTTGCACAGTAGTAAAAGATAATGATGAAAATATAAAAATGATAAATGTTAATATGATTACAATAAATAAGATAATATCAGATATACCAATATTAATACAAGAGGAATTGGATAAAGAAGAGAATAATACTTTTAATATAAAGCTTCGGAAGTTTTACAGGAAGTAAGTTTTTTTCAGGACTTGGACCAGATATAAAAATAAAGATGATGACAGAAGGAACAGTAGAAACTGATTTAAGAAGTGAATTTAAAGAAGCGGGAATAAACCAAACATTGCATAGGATTTATTTAGAGGTAAAATGCAATGTAACTATACTTACTCCTTATGAAACAATTACAGAAACCATAACAAATCAAGTACTTTTAACAGAAGGAGTAATTATTGGAGACATACCAGATACTTATTATAATTTAGAAGGATTAAATAGTGACCAACTGATGGAAGTAATAGAATAGAAATTTTATATCTGTATTGAAATAGACATAATAATGTGATATAATTTTAACATCGCGAAAAGCATAAGTAGAATAACTCAAACAAATTTTGTAAGGAGGACTAAAAAATGTCTGTAAAGGAAGAGTATGAAGCTTTAAAAAATCAAGCAGCTGAATTTCAGGAAAAAATAGCGAAAAAAGAACGGGCATTAAAAGATTTAAAAAAAGAATGTATTAGGTTTATTAGAAAAAAGAATGAACTGTCAAAACGTACATCTAGATTAGCAAAAAAAATTTTGGTAATGTATAAAGATTACATTTTTTTTAAAAAGAGAGAGATACAAAAAGCTGAAGAAGAATTACAGAACCTAAGAGAAGACTTAGAATATGTACAAATAAGAAAAGACAGTTTAGATGATGATCCGAGCGAATATATAGAAGAACAGGCCAAAATTATGGCTCAGGACCTAAAGGAATATGTGGATAAGCATGAATTTGAATTTGGAAGTGCAATTATAAGTAAAATAACAATAGGTCCAGAAATGATATTTGATAAAAATATATCTAGTGGCCTTTATGTACCAAATGGAAATGTTACAATTAGTATTGATGAAATATCACTTGTAACATCAGAGCAACCTTATCCTTTTTCTGAACCAATGTATAGATTGAAAAAGAACTCTTGGAACAGTATAAGTGTACAGTATACAGATTGGTTCAAAGATTTTTACCTGCAACTTTTCTATAAAGAGCTTCGGACAAAAATCGAGGAAGCTTTTAAAGACCATCCTAGCTTTAGCGTGAAATTTACAGACGAAACGCACTTTAATATCGAATTGCGTTAATATAAAGGCACACAGAAGGAAAAAAAGCTTCTGTGTGCCTTTAACAATGTTACAGAAAAATAATTAAAAATATATTATATAAAATAAATTTATGGTATAATGTATGCGAAAATAAATAAAGGAGGATTACAATGAGTCTAGAACTAAAAAATGTATCAAAATCATTTGTTGGCAAAAAGGCTGTAGATAACATTTCTTTTAGTTTAAAAGAACCAGGGGTATATGGGCTTTTAGGTACAAATGGAGCAGGAAAAACAACAACTATAAGAATGCTACTTGGAATTATAAAAAAAGATAGCGGAGAAATTACTTGGAAAGGGAAGCCTGTAGATAGGAAAAGTGTAAACTTTGGATATTTACCAGAAGAAAGAGGGCTATATCCTAAAACAAAAATATTTGACCAACTAATGTATTTTGCAGAATTAAAAGGAATGCAAAAAGAAGAATCAATTGAGTCAATTAATAAATGGGCAAAAGAATTA
>CALXVN010000058.1 GCA_944392085.1 uncultured Clostridia bacterium
ACTGAAATAACCTTTGAATAATCCATTCTAGTTGGTCCAATTATTCCTATTGTTCCTAAATCTTTATTTTTATACCTATGCTTAAATGTAATTATACTAAAATCTTTTAGTTTTTCATTGTCATTTTCGCTTCCTATATATACGTTTATATCTTTCGCAAATCCTGTATTTAATAAATCTGCCACTATTTCTTTTTGATCTATTACATTTATAAATTTTCTAGCAATTTCTAAGCTCTTAAATTCTGGTAAATCAAATGCTTTATTTGCACCCTCCAAATATATTTTTTCTTCTTCATTTATTGCTTTGTTTAATTGCTCCATAATAGGTTTTATAACTTCTAAACTATAATTCATATGAGAAAAAATATATTCTTCTAATGGCTTATCTATCCATTCTAGTGGTTTGCCTTTTAGTTTGTTATTAAACATAAAATTTAAAGTTTCAACTTGTTCTTCTGTAATATTTTGATTAAATTTTATAATAGTTTCTTTTATAATTCCTGTATCTGTCAATATTACCGCCATTAACATTCTAGAGCCTAATAGTACAAACTTGATTTCTTCTATATTTTGTATTTTAGTCCTAGGACCTATAGCAACGGTTGTATAATGAGTAACTTCTGAAATAGTGCTTGTAGCTATTTTAGTTAAATCTTCAATTTCATTAACTTTTGCCATAAGTTTTGATTGAATATATTTTATTTCACTTAAGCTTATTTTTTTATCATTCATTAATTCATCAACATATAATCTATATCCTTTAGCAGATGGAACTCTCCCACTTGAAGTATGTGGCTTTTCAATATATCCTACCTTTTCTAAATCTGCCATTTCATTCCTTATAGTTGCACTACTTAAGTCCAATCCATATTTTTTTACTATACTACCGGAGCTTACTGGTTCTGCTGTATCAATATATTCTTCAATAATGGCTTGCAATATTTTCTTTTTTCTATTATCCATTTTGCACCTTCTTTTAGCAGTTCTTATGATAGAGTGCTAAACTTTATATATATTATATCCATTTTTAGCAATTGTCAATACTTATTGCTAATTTTATTTGTGAATTTTCTGTGAAAATTTTATTTTTATAAATAGTTAACTATATTTAATAGTAACGTACATTTACTAAAAAATACCTTTATATACAATTACTTCTATTGTATATAATTTAGTGTGTACTTAAATTAAATAATTTTATAAAAACTAAAAAATAAATTTTAGCTTTTTAACATTTTATTGTATTTTTAATATATACCTTTATTATTTTACATCTTAGCTATTTACTAATTTTAAAGACGAGATGCTTCTCGTCTTTAAAATTTAAATAAAAAATTTTACTCTTAATACATTCCCCCCATTGCTCCTGCATCTTCATGACCGCCACAGTTACATTCTTTTAGTTCTTTTTTATCTGTAACTAAACTTTCTGTTGTTAATATCATTGATGCTATTGACACTGCATTTTGAAGTGCACTTCTTGATACCTTTGTAGGATCTACTATTCCTGCTTTTTTCATATCTACATATTCTTCATTTGCAGCATCAAATCCAACTCCTACAGCACTTTGTTTTACTTTTTCTATAATTACAGCTGGTTCTAATCCTGCATTAGCCGCTATTTGTCTTGCTGGTTCTTCTAATGCTCTTAGGATTATTTTTCCACCTATTTTTTCATCTCCATGTAATTCTTCAACTTCTTTTTGAACTTCTGGAATAATGTTTATAAATGCTGTTCCACCACCTGCAACAATACCTTCTTCAACTGCTGCTTTTGTAGCAGATAATGCATCTTCTATCCTTAATTTTCTATCCTTCATTTCTACTTCAGTAGCTGCACCAACACCAATTACTGCAACTCCACCTGCTATTTTAGCAAGTCTATCTTGTAGGTTTTCTTTTTCAAATTCGCTCTTTTCTTCAGCAATTTGTGCTTTTAATTGATTTACTCTAGCACTAATTTGAGTTTTTTCTCCCATTCCGTCAACAATTATTGTATTTTCTTTTTGTACTTTTACTTGTCTTGCTCTACCTAATTGCTCAATTCCAGTATCCTTTAATTCCATTCCTAAATCAGATGAAATTACTTCACCACCTGTAAGAATTGCTATATCTTGTAGCATATTTTTTCTCTTATCTCCATATCCAGGTGCTTTAACTGCTACTACATTTAATACTCCTCTTAATTTGTTTAGGATTAATGTAGATAATGCTTCTCCTTCAATGTCATCACAAATAATTACTAATTTACCAGATTGTTGCATTAAATTTTCTAGTAAAGGTAATATTTCTTGAATATTGCTTATTTTCTTATCTGTAATTAATATGTATGGATTATCTACAATAGCTTCCATTTTTTCTGTATCTGTTACCATATATGGTGATACATAACCTTTATCAAATTGCATACCTTCTACAACATTTAATTCTGTTTGGGAAGTTTTTGATTCTTCAATAGTTATAACACCATCTTTAGAAACTTTTTCCATTGCTTCTGAGATTAATTCTCCAACTTCGTCATTGTTTGCAGATATACTTGCAACTCTTGCTATATCTTCTTTTCCATTAACTGGTGAACTTACTTTTTTTAACTCTTCTACAGCTTTATTTACAGCTTTATCCATACCTCTTTTAATAGCCATTGGATCTCCACCAGCTGCAACATTTTTAACTCCTTCTCTTACCATACTTTGAGCAAGAACCATAGCTGTAGTTGTACCATCTCCAGCTACATCGTTTGTTTTTATAGAAACTTCTTTAACAATTTGAGCTCCCATATTTTCAAATGGGTCATCAAGTTCAATTTCTTTTGCTATTGTAACCCCATCATTTGTAATAAGTGGTGCACCAAACTTTTTATCTAAAACTACATTTCTTCCTTTTGGTCCCATTGTAACTCTTACTGTATCTGCTAATTTATTAACACCATTTAATAAACTTTTTCTAGCATCTTCTCCAAATTTAATATCTTTTGCCATTTTTAAATACCTCCTAAATTAATTTATTTTTAAATATTTATTAATCATTGTGAAAAACATTATATTCTTTAATATTTTCTTACTAGTCCCACGTAGCAATTGTACTTTTCTTCTTGAATGTTTAGAAGAAGAAAATGTCAAATTTCAACAAAATGGAACGGTAATATTGTTAAGCTAAAAATTTTATTCAGCAATAGCTAAAATATCTTCTTGCTTTACTATTATGTAATCTACACCTTCATATTTAACTTCTGTTCCAGCATATTTATTTACTACAACTTTATCTCCTTTTTTTACCAGCATTTTTTCTAGCTTTCCTTCAACCTCTCTTCCGGGTCCAACTTCAACAACTTCTGCAATTTGTGGTTTTTCTGCAGCATTTCCTGCTAAAATTATTCCGCTTTTAGTTGTTTCCTCTTTTTCTAACATTTTTATCACTACTCTGTCTGATAATGGTTTTAACATTTAAATCTACCTCCTTAAAAATTTACACCATTTATTCTATATATTAATATGTTGTTGATTAATATATATGCAAACTTGTCAATATTTTTTAGCACTCTTTTATATTGACTGCTAAAAATATATACCCTTTTTTAATAAATGTCAATACTTTATTTTATATTTCACAAAAAGTTCACAAATAACTATTTTTTATATTATTCTTAGTATTTATAAATAAATGTAACTATAAATAATATGTTTTACATTTTAAATAAAAAATAAGAAATTTCCTATTAGACAAATAAAGCTCAAAAAAAATATAGTTTCATATTTCTTTTGAGCTTAACTTTTTAATTACATTTTTTTCACATTTTGTTCACAAAACTATTGTATCATATAAATAGTTTAGATTATTATATATATAAATTATATATGAGCAGTAAATGCTTGAATGGAGGTTAAAAATGGATGAAAATAATAATAAAACTAATACTTTAAATACTGATAATAGTTTCAAAAATGTTGTATCAAAAAATAATACTACATATAGTTCTTTTGATACAAATACTACAAAACAAAAAAATAAGGGAAATAGTTTTGGAAAGACTGTGCTTTTACCTTTTACTTGTGGCGTTTTAGGTGCAGGAATAGTGATAGGAACTTGTTTTGGTGTACCTAGTATAAAAACTCAAATTTTAGGAAATAGTACTATTTTTCAGGAAGCTGAAACTAATAGTGTAGCATTAAATACACAGCAAATTTCTTTATTAGATTATTCAAATACAGCAGTAGGAGTTGCACAAAAAGTACTTCCTTCCATAGTTGGTATAAATGTAACATACTCTGTAAATTCTATCTTTTATGGTAATCAGGGAACCGCTAGTGCTCAAGGTTCTGGTGTAATTATTAGTACTGATGGATATATTCTAACAAATAACCATGTTGTAAATTCAAGTTCTAGTTCTTCTTTTTATGAGCTTGGTAAAGCAAGTAAAATAACAGTACAGCTATATAATGATGATACTGAATATGAAGCTACAATAATTGGAACAGATGAACAGACAGACTTAGCAGTTATAAAAATAGATAAAGATGGATTAACTGCTGCTGAACTAGGTGATTCAGATTCTGTTCAAGTTGGAGAATTTTGTATGGCTTTAGGTAATCCTTTAGGATTAGGTAGTACTGTTACTGATGGAATAGTAAGTGCTGTAAATAGAAAAGTTACTGATGAAGACGGAAATAGCTATACTGCCATACAAACTAATGCGGCAATAAATTCTGGTAATAGTGGTGGTGCATTGGTAAATAGCCAAGGTCAAGTTATAGGTATAAATACCTTAAAAGTTTCAGGAGACGGAGTAGAAGGTGTTGGATTTGCAATTCCAATTAATTCTACAAAAGATATTATAGATCAGTTAATCGAATATAATAAAGTTAAAAGGCCATATCTTGGAATAGGTGGTATTGAAGTAGATGAAGATACTGCAAAAGCAAATAATTTAACAGTAGGTATATATGTAAAAACTTTAGAAAATTTCTCTGCTGCTGAAAAAGCAGGGATTAAGGTTGGAGACGTTATAATAAAGGCTGAAGGAAAAGATGTAGAAACAATGGATGAATTAAATGAAATTAAAAATTCTAAGAAAATTGGAGATAAAATGACATTAACCATTTGGAGAGATAGAAAAACACAAGATATAACAGTTACTTTACAAGAACAACCTTAATTTTCAATATTATCACTTTTTGTTCACACAATGGGCAAATTTAATCTGTATAATATAGCCATAGTTGATAATTAAGTTACTCCATTATCAACTATATATAAGTAAAACATCCCCTTTTATTTTCAAAAGCAACTAGCGAAAGCAGTTGCTTTATTTTATCTAATATGAATTTTTTCCGAAATTCCTATTAGATAAAATAGGCTATAATTGCCATTGCCTTTGAGATTTCATCCTTTTAGTCGAAAACTTTGAATCGGCACGAACAAATGGCGACCAAGGTTGCTTTGTTATTTTAAAATTTCTTCTTGTATAGTCATTTTTCTTAAACAATAAAAAGAACAGTTATTTAATCTAATAATTAGAATATTAACTGTTCTTTTACTGTTTAAATTATTTTTAATTAAGCAAGTTCAACAACTGCTCCTACTTCTGTAAATTTAGCTTTTAATTCTTCAGCTTCTTCTTTCTTTACATT
>CALXVN010000059.1 GCA_944392085.1 uncultured Clostridia bacterium
CTAAAAATTCATTTTCATTATATTCCTCTTTATTTGTATTTTTCTCTACAAATGCATCTGCCAATACTAATTCTATTCGTTCTCTTGTTTCTGCTTTTTGATGTTCTAATTTTGCTTTATTCGTACTTGTTATTAATCCATTTTCTCCAAACATCGCATTTATTGATATTACTGCCAATATAATTAGTATTATTATTGTGATAACTAATGCTACTAGTGTTATTCCGTTTTTGATTATTTAATATGTTTTGTACTTTTACTTTCAATATTTTTTCCTCCTTGTTATTATTTTACTTTTACTTTATTTTTCTCTTTTGTTCACTATTTTATTCATTTTTATGCATACTTGTCCTTATTTTCTAATTTTTTACTCTCTAAGCCTACCATTTTTACTTTTTCTTGTTTTATTATATTCTTTTCTATTCTGTTTACATAGTAAATATAACCTATTTGTTTAAATAATAGGTTTATTTTTGAATAGTAAATTTCTTCATTTAGTAAAGAATAGCTCTCTACAATATCAAGGTTTTTGTTCATTTGTATTTGCTCCTATTTTTGTTTACTATTGCTTTATATTATCTGCTCTTGTTCATATTTTTTGTGATGTCTCTTCTTTTATTAGCACACAGCAAAATAACACTAATAGTATGATTTTATTTTATACTATTAGTGTCTTTTTTTCAATACTTATGTTAAAATGTAATGCAATTGTAATGTTTTTGTAATATTTCTGTAATATTATATATCCTTTAACTTTATTACTTCTTCCGAATGTAATTTTCCTGCTCTTGTAACAAAATTATATCCGTATTTATCTTTTAAACTATCTACCACTTTATCTATTTTTTCTTGTTTTTCATTCTTTTCATTGCTAAATAAGGATAATTGCATTTCATTTTTATCTACTAATTTATCTACTCTTAAACCAACTAAACGTATAAAAGTACCATTTTTATACATTTCATTTAATAATTCTTTCGCTACTTCATATATATCTTTTGTATTTGCAGTTGCACATATTAACTTTTTTTGATGTGAAAAATCTTTAAAATCTTTTGTGCGTAAACTTACATTTACCACATTTGCATACATATTATATTTTCTAAGTCTATATGATACTTGTTCTGCTAAACTAAGTAAAACTTTTTCTATTTTTTCCTTTTCTGCTATATCACTTGGAAGTGTTACTGAATTGCCTATTCCTTTTGGTTTTTCTTCTAAATAGTTTACCTCTGAATTATCTATTCCATTTGAATATTCCCACATCATTAAGCCATGTTTGCCAAATTTTTTAATTAAAAAACTTTTATCTTGTTTTGCTAAATCACCTATTGTCTTTATTTTTAAATTATATAATTTAGGGAGAGTTTTCTTTCCTATCATTAATAATTCAGATACAGGAAGCACCCACATTTTTGTAGGAATTTCTTCTTCATATAATGTGTGTACTCTATCTGGTTTTGTAAAATCTGATGCCATTTTTGCAAGTAATTTATTATGTGCAACTCCAATATTTACAGTAAATCCTAACTCTTTTTTTACTCTTTTACTAATTTCATATGCTTTACTTAATAATTCTTCATTTCCTAAATAATGTGTCATATCTAAAAAACACTCATCTATACTAAATCTTTCTATTTTATCTGTATATTGTAATAACAAATTATATAAATCATTTGAATGTTTTTTATAGCTTTTATAATCTCCTTTAAATACTTGTAAGTTAGGACACTTTAACCTTGCTTGGTATAGAGTTTCTCCAGTACATACTCCTTTTGTTTTAGCTTTCATACTCTTAGCTAAAACAATACCAGACCTTTTAGTTTCATCTCCACCTATTACCGCTTCTATTTCTCTTATATCTATCTTTTCCCCTTGTGCCAATCTATCTATAGCTGTCCAGCTTAAAAATGCATTATTTACATCAATATGTAATATCTGCTTTTGTACTTTTTCCATAAGCACCACCACAAATATTATAGAACATTAGTTTGCGAAAGTCAAATAATTTATCTTAATTTATTTAAGTCATCTGTTACTATTTAATGTTTTTTGTTAAAATAAACATTAGAAAGCTAGATATATTTTAAATATAGTTAAACCATTAAATATTAACAGTCATCTTATCAATTAGAGTATATCTTTCAATTTTTCTTCTATATCCCCTATATCATTATTATTTTCTATAATTACATCACATCTTTTAATATAAAATTCATTATCTTCCTGAGCATTTAATCTACTTTCTGCTTCTCGATAATCAATATTATCTCTTGCTACAATTCGTTCTATCTGTAAATTTCTTTTTGATACAACTCCTATAACTTTATCACACAATTTTTCTAGCCCACATTCAAATAATAGTGGTGCATCTATTATTATTGTTACATACTCTTTAGTTCTTTCTATTTCTTCTTCTATTTCTTTTTTTATATATTTAAAAGTACATTTATTTAGCTTTTTCCTCTTTTCTGGATTATTATAAATAATTTGTCCTAATTTCTTTCTTTTTAATTCTCCTTGCTCGTCTACTATATCATTTCCAAATGTTTTTATTATATCATTAATATAATTTGTTCCTTTATTTGAAAGCCTTTTTGCAATTTTGTCTGCGTTTATTATCTTTACATTATATTCCTTTTTTAGTATTTCACATATTGTACTTTTTCCAGCTCCTGAACTTCCTGTTATTCCTATAATCATTTTTGTCTCCCTTAACACTATTAGTAACATTATATAATCTCTATTTTATTTGTATAATCTAAATTAGAATATGAATCTGAATAATATCCTAATGTGTATATATTTGTTGCTAATATATCTTTTTCTAACATTTCCTTTAAGTTTTTGTTTGCTACTGTATCAATATATTTTTTTACAGAAGTTACTATATTTAATTTTGGATTTAATTTCATCATCTCTGATATTAATTCTTTTCCTTTATTATTAAATCCTAAAATTCTAACATATGGTGTAATCTTTTTTGATGTTTCCATTTGCTTTTTATCAATGCCAAGTAAAGCATATAACAAAATTCTTTGTATTCTAGTTTGCGTAAATCTTTTTGTTTTAACTATGTTTATTAGTTCTTCTAAAGTGTTGCAAGAATCTGCTGCGTTTTTCATAGAATTTTCTAGTCCTTCAGAAACATCTGGTAATTTTGCAATATCTTCTACACTCATCTTTCTTAATGTATATATTATTTCTTTTTCAAATCTTGATATATCTACTACATAATGCCCTTGTTTAAGTTCTTCACCTAATAACAAGTATGAATTTCTTGGCATAACTTTACTTATATCGTTAAGCTGTTTTGTCATAAGCATTTTTCTTATTGCAGTAGCACTTGCAAATTCATCTACAATATATTTATCATTATATAATACTTTTTCTCTTTTTATACCTATTGGGGTAATTGTACTTTTTGTTTTTCTCATTGCTTTTAAATACTCAATTCCTAGAATATTATTTGAGCCTGATAATACATTTGCATACCTTTTTATATCATTTAAATACATCATGAGTGCATTTTCTCTAGCCTTTGGGAAAGAATTTCCTTTTTTTAGCTCATGAGATAAAATAGTAATATATTCTTTTGGTTCATTAAACAATACATTTGCTATATTATTTAATGTAGAAATATCATTAGTCTCCATTCCAAATGATATTGTATCTACAATTCCTAGAGAATTAAATGTTTTTATTGCACCTTCTGCAAAATTTTCTGCACTTGATATGCTATATACTGTTGGAAGCTCTATTACTAAGTCTACTCCATTTAATAAAGCCATTCTAGCTTTTTTCCATTTATTTATTATTGAAGTATTTCCTCTTTGTACGAAGTTTCCTGAAATCACTGCAATTACATATTCTGCTCCTGTTTCTTTTTTTGATTTAGCTATATGATATAAATGTCCATTGTGAAATGGATTATATTCTGCAATTATTCCAAGAACTCTACTCATTATTTTCCCCTCCAACTTGTATAAAAATTAATTTATTGATATAATATCATAAATAAATAATTTTGACAATATGTCGTTTAGGTATATACCTTAAAACAACAAGGTTGTCATTTTTTACAAAATAAAATATTTTTAATAGAAGAGAGGTATAGATTCATGGAAGAAGTTACAATATATACAGATGGTGCATGTTCTGGCAATCCTGGCCCTGGTGGTTGGGGAGCAATTCTAATGTACAAAGATAATAAAAAAGAAATATCTGGTGGAAAAGATAATACTACAAATAATGTTATGGAGCTTACAGCAGTTATAGAGGCTTTAAAACTTTTAAAATTTCCATGTAAAGTTAACATATATAGTGATAGTGCATATGTAGTAAATGCATTTTTACAAAAATGGATTTTAAGTTGGCAGAAAAACAATTGGAAAACAGCTGATAAAAAAGATGTGAAAAATAAAGAATTATGGCAAGAATTAGTTAAATTGACACGGTACTCATAATGTTACATTTATTAAAGTAAAAGGACATAGTGATAATGAATATAATAATCGTTGCGATGAACTTGCAAGAAATGCAATTATGAATATCTAAAATATTCTAATTATTGTTTAATAGAGTATGTTGTCTTCTAAACATACTCTATCATTTTTATTGGTAAATATTGTATAAAATTAATCCCTTCTTTTATATGAAAAAGTATATACTCCTTCTACTCCCCATAATGCACCTTGAGCAGCTTTTGTTGTTTCTAATTTTAGCTGTATTTTATTTTCACTTAATGTGATAGTTCCATTTCCACTTGTTCCCCAGTTATCTGTATACGTAAATGTTCCTACTCCATTTGTTATTTCTACAACTATATCATCTAATTTTCCTTCTCTTTGTGTTGGAGCTGGACTTGTTAGTTTGAAATCAAATTTTATTTTATTTTGAAAATAGCTATCTATGTCTAACTCTACTATATTTGTATTGCTTTCTGCCTGCATTTGAGTTTCGAATTCTTCTTGTGAAATTCTATTTTCCTCTCTCATTTCCATTATCTCATCTATTCTTTCAGCATTAAAATATGCTTCCTCATTAATATACCATTCTCCAACATAATTTGTAGTATCTGTAGTAGTATTTGCATCTATTTCATTTTCCTGCATAACATTTTGTTCTACTTCATTTTGTACAATATTATTTTCTACCAATTCATTTACCTTGTTTTGTGCTATTACACTTTCATTATTATTAATTTCATTTAAAGATTTATTAGCATCCCACATTGCATAACAAAATATTCCTATAACTACTAATAATATAACTACAAAAATTATAATATTACTTTTTCTCATATACAAACCTCCTAAAATTTAATGGTAGTGTCAACTAAATTTATATTTTATTTAGTTACACTCCTGTATTTTTAAGGGTTTCATCATTTTTTTGTAAT
>CALXVN010000060.1 GCA_944392085.1 uncultured Clostridia bacterium
GTAACAGCAGCATGTTTTCCAGTTCCATCTACTACAACAGATTCTAACATTTCTCGCATTGTTTTAGAAGTTTCTTTGGAAAATACTTGTCTTACTTCTTCTGGCTCTAAGGTAGTAACACTACCGTCATCTGCATTAATAATTTCTTTTACAATTCTTGGACGCATTAATGTTCCGTCATTTACAACAGCAGAAACAGCAGAAACTAATTGCAAAGGAGTAATATTAAAACGCTGACCAAAAGACATTGTAGCAAGCTCTACTTCGCCAACATCATCTAAATCCCACCATACAGCACTTTCTTCTGCATAGGCCTTTACCCCTGTTTTGGTTAAAAGGTTTAACGCATCATAATAGCGGTACATAGTGTCTGCTCCCATTTTTTTACCTAATTGCATAAAGGAAGGGTTACAAGAATGTTCAAGTGCTTCACGTAAACTTTCTGGACCATGCGGAACAGAGCTCCAACAGTGAATTCTTAAGCCTGCAACCATTTCATATCCAATACAATTAAATTCGCCTTCTACATCGGGAGTAGTAACTTGTTCTTCTAAAGCAATGGCAGAATTAATAATTTTAAAAGTAGAACCTGGCTCATACGTGCTAGAAATACATTTATCTCTCCACATTTCGGATAAATAGTTATATTGTTCAGAACTGGAAAGATTGTTCCAAGCTTTTTGAATTTCTTCATCATTAATCGTATTTGGATCATTTAAGTTATAATCTGGATAAGTAGCAGAAGCTAGAATATCTCCTGTTTTAGGATCCATTACCATTGCAATTCCACCTTGACCAGCGTTATTTTCAATAACAGCTTGCTCTAAATACTTTTCTACAATAGACTGAATATAAACATCTAGAGTAAGAACAATATTACTACCATTTTCTGGAGCAACATAGCGTTCATCTTTATCTGGTATTACTTCTTGTACGGCATCTTCGGAAGTTACTATTTTTCCAGGGGTTCCAGTTAATACATCATCCCAAGTGTATTCCAATCCCCATCTACCATCATTGTCACTACCACAAAAACCAATTAAATTAGAAGCTAAATTGTCGTATGGATAGTAGCGTTTGGTATCTTCATCAATATTAATTCCAGAATAAATTTCATTTTCTTCCATCCAGTTACGAAGCTCATCTACTTTATCTTGTTCTACTTTTTTTGCGATGGTTTCAATAGAAGAATCACTACTAACTTTAGCAAGAGTTTCTTCATAATCTAATTCAAATATTTCAGAAAAAGCTTTTGCCACCTTTTCTTTTAAAGCCTTGGTTTCCTCTGCTGCCTTTTCTTCATCGGAATTGGTAGAACAAATACTAGTAGGATTAATCGTAACCGTATCCACCGCAGCACTCCTTGCTAAGGCCCTATAATTGGTATCTAAAATAGAACCACGTTTAGGACTAATTGCTTTGCTAGTAACTAGTTGTCTATACATTTTTTCCTTTAAATCCGAACCCTGTACAAACTGTAGAAAACCTATTCGCACAAGCAAAGCTAGTAATAACAGCAAGGTAATAATTAATACAATTAACAATTTTTTATTACGTGTTAACGTAAACTTTTTCTCTTTTTCTTTCTGAAATGAAATTGTTTTCTTTTTCTCCAATCGTTTCACCATTTCCTTTGTTTCAAATTTTATGACAACATTGTATCTTAAATAAACAGGAATTGCAATAATTTTGCATAAGAAAATGATAAACAGGAATAATTACCACTTATCCTAAAAAAAGACCAGTCATCTCATGAATATGGAAATATTTTGAAGATTGCGATAAAATGAATCAAAAGATAAAAATATATCTTTTTCTATCTTTTAGAACAGAAAAAGATTCAATATGGTAATATAATAAAAAGGAGAAAGTATTATATGAAAAGTTTAGCAATAATATTTAAAGATATTCTAGATTTTGCGAAACAAAGGACAGTGATTTTTATTATATTAGTTATTAGTCTAGTAATTTCGATATATTCATTTTTTTTCCTTAGTAGTACAGCAATGAATGAAGTAGATTCATATAATGTGTCAATTGGAGCTAAAGATAGATATTATATTTCAAATCATAAACAAAATATGAATGAAGAAAAAATTAAGGAATTTATAAAATATGTAGATGAACACATTATTTCAAATATTTATCGTGTATATTCAAATCCAACATTAGTTAAAAAAGGTGAAAAAGCAAGCGGAGTAGAATATGAAAATTTTACACAAAATATGTATTCTACTTATCAAGTATGCATAGGAACTAATAAAAATAACAATGTTATGAAAGATTATATTGGAAGATTACTAAATGAAGAAGATATAGAAAAGTGCAGTAGGTATATATTAATAGGAATAACTGATAGTATATCAATGGAAGATAATTTCATCCTACATAAAGAAATTAAGTTTAATAAGCATAATTATGTAGTTCAAGCAATAGACAAAATAAATATAAATAGTAGCGATTATATAGAAAAATCAACAAATTTCAGTGAAGAAGAAATAAAGGAATCTATGATAGAATTTGGATATATACCTATAACCACTTTCTTTCTAGATAAGTACCCTATTTCCGGATTAGAAATCATTCTACCAAATGGAGTTAGTAAAGAAGATAGAGTTAAATTTGAAAAAGAATTGACAAATAGATTGGAAGACTATGAAATACAATTTCCGATTAGAGAAGATACGGCAAATCTTAGAGATATTAATTTTCAAATTATTGTCTATAGCCTTTTTCTGTTAATTTCGATGGTAAATATTATAGCTTTATTTAAATACTGGATAGAAAAAAATTGGAGAAAATATATGATATACAGAATATGCGGAGCAACCAAAATTCAAATTTATAAAATAGTAATTGGCGAGTCCAGTATAATTACTATATTTACAAGTATTATATCAATTATTTTGTACTATATGACATCTAGTCTTTATAAATATATAGGGATAAATTATATTTTAAAACTAGACGATATAATGGTTATAGTTACATTAACGATATTAATAGTTTTTATAAATACACATCTTTTAGCTAATAAAATTTCTAAGATAGAAGCTAGATATATAGGAAGGAAATAAATCATGAGAAAGGGTTTAGAAATATTTTATAATTTCCTAAAACAGGACAAATTAAAAAATATAATTATAATTTTACAGATTATAATCTCAGTGTTTGCAGTTACTTTTTTATTGGTGCCAATTATCAAAAATGTTGAAACAATGGCGATAATCAACAACAGTAATATAGGAGAAAACACGATTTTGTTTTCAAGTAACTTTAATTTATTGATTTCACCTAAAACGTATTTTAATGAGAACTACAATATAATAAAGAAATTCATAAATAATATTGATGGCGTATCTGAAACGGGAACTGTTTATTTAGCATCGACTAATAAAAACGATTTTAACTTATTCTTATATGATAAATTAGTATGCAATACTATTAAATTACAAATACAGGAAGGGAGATGGTTTGAAAAGAGTGATTTAGAATCAAATAAAATTATCCCGATAATAATTTCAGATAACATGAAAAGTGAATATCATGTTGGATCCACTATTGAGATAGAAATGCCAGAGTATAAAACAGAAGAAATGAAAAAAATTAAATGTATAGTTATAGGTATTTTAAAAAGAGGAACATATATGTATTATGGTTCTTCAAATCACACGGATCCATCAGTATCAGATTTATTCTCAAAATTACATCTAAAAGAAAGAATTGCGATAATACCTAACATTTTAGACTTTGAAGCAGAATATGCTGCTAAAGATGGAATTATAATTAATTGTGATATATCAAAACTTAATAATATATATGATAAGATCAATTTATCTGGAATAGGAAAAATTAATACGTTAAATATGTTAAAGCAAAATGATTCTAAAAATGTAATATTATATAATGAGAGTCAAATTTATCAGTTTTTAATCGTTTATATTTTTATTATAATGAGTATAGGAGGATATACGATTCTTACATCCCTTAATTACAAGAGGCTGTTAACAATTTACTATATATGTGGATTAACCTGGCAAAAAGGATTAAAGTATATAATTTTAAAAAACATCTTACTAATCTTGATACCCACAATTTTATCTAGCATTTTTTCTAATATAATTGTATGTTATTTTAAAACAATATATACATTTAATATTAAAGTGGTAATAATAACAGTACTATTATATATGAGCATTGCTGCATTAGCTAGTGTGTTGACAATAATTAATCTAAAGAAATATAAACCTAGTGAATTTCTGAAAGAGGTGGATTAAATGTGTATTATTGAACTTAAAAATTTATACAAATACTATAATAAAGGAAAAAACACAGAAGTTAGAGCACTTAAAGGAATTAATTTAAAAATAAATAAAGGAGATTTTTGCTCTATTGTAGGAGTCTCTGGATCTGGCAAATCAACATTATTATATATTATAGGTTGTATAGATAAATTAACATCAGGAACTTTTTACTTTGAGGGAAGAGATATCAATGGTATGAAAGATTGTGAATTGGCAAAGTTAAGAAATCAAAAAATAGGTTTTGTATTACAAGAATTTGGATTAATTGAAGAAGAAACAGTTTTAAATAATATTTTAGTTCCAACTTTATTTAGTAAACAGAAAAAGATAGAGGAAAAAAGAATTGAAGAAATATGTGAAGAACTAGGTATTTTAGAACTAATCAATATACAGGTAAAAAAACTGTCAGGAGGACAAAGGCAAAGAGTTGCAATAGCCAGATCTTTAATAAATAATCCAGACATAATATTGGCAGATGAACCGACAGGTTCTCTAGATACAGAAAATAGTTATAAAATATTAGAAATATTTGAAAAACTAAATGAACAAGGAAAAACGATTATATTAGTAACGCATAATATGGAATTAGCCAGAAAAGCTAATAAACACTTCACTATTAAAGATGGAATAATATATGAAGCCGATATATAAATAAAAGGAGGTTTTATAATGGGAAAAATAACAATTAAACAAAGTAAAGGAGCAATAATGTTACTTATTATAATAGGAACATTATTTATAGCAGGAATTGTACAAGGTTATACAGGTCACTGTGAGGTAGGAGAATTTATATATGGGTCAAGTGCAATAACTGCATATGCAAAAATACAAGCAAATAAATGTCCGGATGCAAATAATTCTTATGATAATTTTTTAGAATGTCATTGTGTAGGATGGCAAAATAAAAACGGCAATTTAGTAAGAGAAGATGGCGGAATAAAACAAGGATATGATGTATCTTCTGTTGAATCAAGAATTTGGGTAAATTGGGGAGCAGGAACAACTTACACAAATAATTATTATGGAAGATGTGAAGGATGCGGAGATGCCTATAGAACAGATAATTTAACATTTAACTTCTCAA
>CALXVN010000061.1 GCA_944392085.1 uncultured Clostridia bacterium
TATTTCATAGGTGTCGGAATTGTTCTGTACAGTCATTTGCAGATACAACACAAATTGCTTTTAGCATTTCATCTACTGTTAGTTCCTCTCCTACCTCTAGCCAAATCTGTGAGCCTCCCATTCCAGCTGCATCTTCTGTGCAAGGTACCTTATCAGTTAAAGCGATTTGACCAGAATCTATAGCTTCCATTATAAGCAGTATGCTCATAACTTTTGTAACACTTGCTGGTCTTAATTTTTCATGTGCATTATGGTTGTATAAAACTTTACCTGTTTTTTGCTCTATTAATATTGCTCCTCCTGATTGCAAATTCAGGTTGTCATTATTTGTTGTTTCATTTTTCTTATTATTTTCTACTTCTGCACTTGTTTCTGAAGTAAGAGGCTCTGTTTCTGATGACCACACATATATGCTATCATCAACTGCTAAAACTACAGAAAAAGTAAAAATTACTAAAAATATCAATGTAGAGCCTACTATTTTTATAACTTTTTTATTAAAATACATACTATCCTCCCTTTTGAGCTCATGCTCTTTTATCTAATTTACTAATAATTATATTAATTATTTTTTTAAATATTACTTTGATAAAAATAATTAATATAGATTTTATTAATGAGACTTTTTTGCATAGAAAAATCTTCTAGTTTTCCTATACAAAAAAATACTGTTATAAGTTTTTTACTTATAACAGTATTTTAAAATTATTTTGCATAATCAACAACTCTTGTTTCTCTTACTAAGTTAACTTTTATTTGTCCTGGATATTCCATCTCATCTTCAACTTTTTTAGCTACATCTCTTGCCATTAATACCATTTGATCATCTGATATTTTTTCTGGTTTTACTATAATTCTTATTTCTCTACCAGCTTGTATAGCAAAAGACTTTTCAACACCTTCAAATGAATCTGCTATATTCTCTAATGCTTCCAATCTCTTAATATATGTTTCAAGAGTTTCTCGTCTTGCACCAGGTCTTGATGCAGAAATAGCATCTGCTGCTTGTACTAAAACAGCTTCTATCGTTTGTGGTTCTACATCTCCATGGTGTGCTTGTACAGCATTTATAACTTTTTCATTTTCTTTATATTTCTTTAAAATATCTACACCTATTTCGACATGAGTTCCTTCCATATCATGGTCTAAAGCTTTTCCAATATCATGTAATAATCCGGCACGCCTTGCAAGCTTTGAATCTAATCCAAGTTCATCTGCCATTATTCTTGCTAAATTAGATACTTCAATTGAATGATTTAATACATTTTGCCCATAGCTTGTCCTATATTTTAATTTACCAATTAATTTTACTAAATCAGGATGTAGTCCTATTACTCCGGTTTCTAAAACTGCTCTTTCTCCTTCTTCTTTTATAGTGTTCTCTACTTCTTCTTTTGCTTTTTCTACCATTTCTTCTATTTTAGCTGGATGAATTCTTCCATCCTCAATTAATTTTTCTAAAGCAATTTTAGCAACTTCTCTTCTTAATGGATCAAAACCAGATATTACGACTGCTTCTGGTGTATCATCAATTATTAGATCAATTCCTGTTAAAGTTTCTAAAGCTTTTATATTTCTACCTTCTCTACCTATTATTCTTCCTTTCATATCATCATTTGGAAGTGATACGATAGATACTGTAGTTTCAGATGTATGATCTGCTGCACATTTTTGAATAGCATATCCTACAATTTCTCTGGCACTTTTCAATGCATCTTCTTTTGCCTTACTTTCTACTTCTCTAATTAACGCAGCTTTTTCGGCTGTCATTGTTTTTTCAAGTTCAGAAAGTATTCTTTTTTTAGCTTCTTCTGAAGATAGTCCAGAAATTCTTTGCAATTCAAGCATTTGCTTGTTTGTAATTTCTTTCAGTTCATTTCTTTTAGTCGCCAGCTCTTCTTCTTTTTTTACTAAATCTCTTTCTTTCTTGTCTACTACTTCAAGCTTTTTTTCTAAATTTTCTTCTTTTTGAATTAATCTTGTTTCTTGTCTTTGTACTTCGCCTCTTCTTTCTCTAATCTCATCATCTAAATCTTTTCTCGCACTTAAAATTTCTTCTTTAGCTTTGAAAATTTCTTCTTTTTTATTATTCTCAGCTTCTATTTTTGCTCTTTCAATTATTTGTTTTGCTTCATTTTCTGCACTATTTAATTTAGATTCCGCAATTTTCCTTCTAGTTGCTACTCCAACAAAAGTAAATACAACTGCTGTGATTAGAAATATGGCGATATTGATTATTATTTCCATAATCATTTACACCTCTTTCTTTATATTTAATTTTCAATGTACTGTAAATATATTTTCTTCATAATAGAATATATTTTTTCCTACATATATATTTTATATGTATTCAGCTCAAGTGTCAAGTATTTTATTAGATTTTGTTAGTAATTAATATCATTAAAAAAACTTTATTTTATAAAATCATTCCATATAGAAAAAATCAATACTATTTGTAATATTAAAATAACTGGAAAACCTATTGAAAATCTTAGTTTTTTTGTTTTATGTCTAAAAGTATACATTCCTATTATTGCCCCAATGCTTCCACCAATTAATGCTAGTATAAATAAAGATTGTTCTGGTATTCTCCATTTTCCATATTTTGCTTTTCTTTTATCTAGATACATTGCAATAAATGCTATTAAATTTATTATTATTAGATAGATTATAAAGTATTTTACTATATTTTCCATTCTTAAAATATTCCTCCATTACATTTATATTTTTCAATACATTTAGTTATATTTATAATTTTTAGTTTTGCCTTGCTTTTGGCATAAATTCTTCTGCGAATTTATACTTATCTCTGTTTTTAATGTACAAGTAACCAATTAAAGAAAATACTACAGCTCCTATAAAATTAACCAATAAATCCTTCATTGTATCGATTATTCCTATATCTAAATATCCTCCTTCTATGATTTTACTTTCTTCTTTTCCATTCTTGTCTAGATAATTTATTATAGTACTATATATATTATCAATTTTTACTGGTATATTTTTTCCTTCTGGATGTAAAGTGACTGTAGACATAGATGTTATAATTCTATCCTTTTGCATATCAGTTCTAAAAAATGTATCTGCTCCAAATTCAAAAAATTCCCACAATACTCCTACGGTCATTGAAAAACAAAATGCAACTAATGCCACAAAAATAGGGGATAACTTCATACGTATTTTTTCATTTTGATTCAAGATATCAATTAATGAAAATCCTATGGCAGCACATAAAAATCCATTAATTGTATGTAATATTGTATCCCAATGTTTAAAAGTTCCATAAAAGTTTTGTATTTCTCCTAATATTTCTGCTGAAAATATAAATAACAGTATAATAATTTCAAGCACAGTTGGTAATTCTATTTTAAATTTTTTATCTAAGAAATATGGTATAGTAAATAAAATTAATGTAAGGACACATAAAAATACATTACTCCAATTTTGCCTAAATAACTGCCATATCATAGATATAATAACTAATAGTCTTAAAACAATGTATATTACTAATGTTTTTTTGTTATTTTCTTTATAAAATTCTTTTATTTTTTTAAAAGTCTGCAAATCAATTCCTCCTTATCATATAATTTTATTATACTTTATTGTTTTTCTTATGTAAAGAGAAAAAGACAAGATTTCACTTGTCTTTATTATTCTTCTTTATATATTTTCATTCTTACAAGTATTTCATATATCTTTGTTCCATAAGGGATCATCATTATATCATCTTTTTTTAGCGTTTTTGTGAATAATATTAATGCACAATATGATATTGCACCTAAAATAATAGAAATGATAGTACTAATTGTATTTCCTAAAAAGCCACTAAATAATCTATATCCTAAAAATACTACTAATCCCATGCCTAAAGCAGATATAACTGGTTTTAATATATGTGTTTTGAACTTAATTTTCATATTTACACATCTATTCATTACATTATAGCATATAAAGAATACTATTACTTGATAAACAAATGAACTTATTGACGCTCCATAAATTCCTATATTTGGATTACTAATTAATATCATGTTTAATATAAATTTAATCACTGCTCCAAGGCCTGCTGCAATAGCTGGTATTTTTGATTGATTTACTCCATATAGTCCTCCAGTTAAAGTTTGAGATAATGCTGTAAGAATCATAGAAACTGATGCAATCATAAATATTCCTGCACCATCTGATGCTGTTGGATACAACATTTTAAGTATTGGCTCAGAAAGTGCTATAAAACCAATTGCACATGGCAAAATTATTATTAAAGATGCAAAAAAAGAAAATGATAATCTTCTAGAAGCTGTCCTTTTATCTTTCTTTGCTAGTGCTTCAGATATTGCAGGTGTTAGTGCTGTGGAAAAAGCCAAATTTATAGCAAGTGGAAAACTTACTAAAGTATCTACCTTTGACAATATTCCTGTAGCTGACATAGCAATTTGCTCTAATTCTTCTTTAGATGCTACAGCCTCGCTATATGCAATTTGCATACAATTACTTACAGTTGCAGTATCTATTACACCACTTATAACAGAAATTAAAGAACTTATAGTAATTGGAATTGATATTCCAAGTATTATTTTTAGTAATTCTTTATTAGATTTCTTTTTTTCAGGAGAAATTATAGAATTTCTTGTATCTAATTTGTTTTTCTTAAAATACATTATTAAATATACAAATGTAATTACTATTGCACATGTTGTAGAAAGATTTCCTGCAGCAGCCATGATATATGTATCTTTTCCTATACAAGCATATACAAAAGTTATTGATAATACACAATTTAAAAATTGTTCTAAGGTTTGTGATACGCTTGTTGGTTTCATATTTTGCTGTCCTGAAAAATATCCTCTAAGCACAGCAGACATCGCCACAAATACAATAGCTGGAGATAATACCTTCATAACATACGCTACATCTGGCACATTTAAAATATTATTTGCTATAATATCTGCTCCTAAAAATAGCCCTATTGATAGAATAAATCCTATTGTAGTAAAAAACTTAAATGCTACTTTAAAAATTCTTTGCGCTCCTTTTGTATCTCCTATAGCTATTCTTTCTGAAACTAATTTTGAAATAACACTTGGAATTCCTATAGAAGAAAGAGTAAGAAGTAATGCATATATCTGATAACCTGCTGAATAATAACCAAGTCCTGTATCTCCAAAACCCGGTATGTTGGTTATTACTAATTTGTAAACAAGTCCCAAAACTTTTATTAGAAGCTGTGAAAATATTAAAATCACAACATTCTTCATAAAAGAATTAGCTGTCTTTTTTAATCTTTTTCCTTTCAAATTAATCTCCTATCTCTATAAATGAATAATTATCTCTCGATATCTTCATTTATCTTAATATTTTATTTTTATATTAATTAA
>CALXVN010000062.1 GCA_944392085.1 uncultured Clostridia bacterium
TTCCTTTCTTTTCCAATATATTTTCTCGCTAGTTTTTACTTTTTTCATTTTATTATTTTCTATTTTCTAAATTATATATTTACTTTTATTTTTTTCTTTATTTTTTACTTTTTAATTTTTTTATCTTTTTATTTTCGATTTTAAGCCTTTTTATTTTTTTATTAATATTATTTTATATTTATTTTTTTATTATTTATTTTTTTATTATTTATTTTTTTATTATTTATTTTTTTATTATTTATTTTTTAATTAAAATATTTTTGTTTATATTTTTTTAATTATTTTTTATTTAATTATTTTTATTTTTTTCTTATTAATTTATTTGTTTTTTATTTTTTATTATTTTACTATTAATTTGTTTTTATTTTATTTATTGCTTTATTTATTTTTATATTATTTAATAAATATTTTTCTAAATATTCTTTTGTTTTATTATATCCTAAATTATATAAGTACTCTATTTCTTTAAAATCTAATAATGAAATTTCTTTTGTTTTTATTTTTAATACGTAATCTGCTCCATTCAATTCATAATTTGATAATTCTCTACTTATTAAATTCATAGCACCACTTATAGAATCTATTATATTCTTATCTTTCTTATTTTTTATTTCTTCTTCAAATGCTATACATAGTACTGTGTCTATTCCCCTTTTTTTTACTTCTTTCCATGGCACATTTTCTCTAACTCCCCCGTCTATTAATAAATCTTCATTATATTTTACTGGGCAAAAAACTCCGGGGAAACTACAACTTGCTCTAACAGCTTTTCCTATATTAATATTATTTATTGATATTATTTCATCAGAATATGTATTTCTATTATTTAAATTTTCAAAAAAGTATACTTTACCATTTTTTAATGAAACACTAGCAATTAATAATTTATTTTTTATATCATTTATATTATATATTTTTTTATTATTACATAATTTATCTATTGTTTTTTCTATAACTTCTCCTGTATTAAATCCTTCTATTACAAATTTATGTTCAAATATAATTTTCTTTATTATATTATAAATATTTTTTAAATCTATATATTTTACTTTTTTAGAATATTGTTTAAAAATATTTAAAATTTCTTCACATGAATAACCTGAAGCATATAAAGTTGCTACAATACTTCCTGAAGAAGTTCCAGATATACAATCTATCTCTATATTTTTTTCCTTTAATGCTTTTAAAGCCCCAATATGTGCTGCTCCTTTTACTCCTCCTCCTGCTAAACAAACACCTAATTTCATTTATATCACCCTATAAATTACTATTCGTATAATATTTATATAATGCAAAAAAACGCTAGATTTATAATCTAACGTTTTACTTTATGGCGGAAGCTGAGGGATTTGAACCCTCGCGGCCCTTGCGAACCCTAACAGTTTAGCAAACTGTCCCCTTCAACCACTTGGGTAAGCCTCCATATACTGAAAGAAGTTCGATTTATTCTTACTCCTTATCATTTTTTATTTGGCGGAGAGGGTGGGATTCGAACCCACGGTAGGCTACAAACCTACGCCAATTTTCAAGACTGGTGCCATAAACCAACTCGACCACCTCTCCGTATCACTGTTATCAATTGCGATAACAGTATATATATTAACATATTTGTCCTTTATTTGTCAATAGTAAATTTTAGGAAATTTTAACATTTGTCAACCATTTGTCAACTATTCTAATTTGCATTTATCAACTTTTCAAATCTTTCTGCTACTTCTCTATCTGCTTCTTCATATAAATGTGAATATAAATCCATTGTTATTTCTATATTGCTATGTCCTAGCCTTTGAGAAATTTCTATTTTAGAGTATTATAAAATTTTAATAATTAATTTTAATTTAGAGTATTAATACTACATATATACGAATACAAGCTTATTTCATTTTCTTTATAAGATATTTTTTTTTTGATTTTTTTATATTTTTCTCTGTAATTAGCCTTTTTATTATAAATTGTATGTCCTAAAAAAATATAATTGTTTTTGTTATTATAAATTCTAGTTTTATTATTTAATTTTAAACCTTCATTTTTTAAAAACTCTCTTATTTCTTCTAAACAATACCTTAAGTATCCTTTTGATGCATGAAACAAGCAAAAATCATCTTGGTATCTTACATAGTATTTTATTCCTAACTTTTCCTTTATAAAATGATCCATGTCATTTAAGTAAAATATAGCTAATGCTTAACTTGTCATGCATCCGAATGCTTAACCCATATTCTTCCTGCTTGCAACATTTGCATCAATCAAGCATGGTAATATACTTAGATATAAAATATATCTTGCTACTAAATGATTTATTAACTTATCTTTCATTTCTTGGCTTACTATTCTTCTCTTTTTAGGTTCATATATTTCAAACACATTAAGTTTTCCTGGTTTATATTCTCTATTCTTCAAAGTATTATATACATCATAAATATTAGCACATTTAAACTCTTTATATCTTTCTACTCTTTTTTTATTTTTTGTATTTTTACAAATTTCATTAATTACAGTTTCTATATTCTCTAGTTTATACATATTATCATATAAATTATTTTTTCGTTTCATTTATCGGTATTCCTTATTCTTATTATTCAAAAAAGAGGCAATATATAATTACCTCTTAAAAACAGTCCTAAAATATACTCCTTTTCAAATAATATTTTACTAACAAATATATTTATCTATTTTTAGTTTTTCCTATACTTTGACATAGGAATGGATATAACATGTTCCTATTTTCCTCATATATAATCTTTAATTATATATCCTAAATTTATAGGAGCTACATGGGCGGAGGCCATTCCAATTGCTATTGCCATTCGTGTTACCGTTGGAATTCACATTGCACAAGTTGTTGTTGTTCACATTGTTGTTGTTCATATAGCCATTGTTGAAGTTCGCGTTCCAAGCGTTGTTGGTATTGTTCTGCGAAGACGACCAGTAGTAGTTTCTAACAAACTTAACAATAAACTATGCCTCACACATTTTATATTACTCAACTTTTGAAAATACCAAATTCTGGTGGAGCAATCACTTTCATTATATAAAAAATCTTTTAATAATAAAAGTTTGCTAATCTTACCTTTCGGCGGATATAGCTTTCTGTATTGAAATTGCCCATTTATCTATATCTTTTTCTATTTCTATTTGCCTTCTTATCAATTCAGTTACTTCTCCAGGGGTTATTGCTCTATTTATCATAAGGAATCTTATATCTGTCCATATTTCGACTTTCATAATATGTTTTGCATACATTAGATACTTGTATTGCATTTCCTTATTATTTGTCATAAGTGCTTCCATTGTTTGCTTTTCAGCCTTTAAAATATTGTTATTCAAATCTTCTTGTATTGATACCATTCCCTTAGCGATTCCTCTTCTTGTTATTTTATCATTTATATATACTGCTAAATCATCTAGTTTAATGTGTAGAGGAGCTTGTCTATTTCTTCCATATATTTCATTATTTATTTTTTTACACGCTGTATCCACATTTTTCTGTGTCCAATGATTCTTTTTTCCCTTATTCTTCGAACATTTTACTTCATTTTCACCATCCAAGACTTCTCTCCTCCAGTTTTTTATCTTTGGCAAAACGAGTGCTTCTTACGAAGCTTTACTCGTTTTGCCTTCTACGCGTTATTGACATAACGCTTTTTAATCTTTCTAATTTTTTACAAAATTAGAAAGTCGTGCCCATGCGGACGTAGGTGCCGTTGTACACATTGCCGTAGTTCACATCGTTGTAGTCCATAAAGCCATTGCTGAAGAGCGCGATCCAAGCTTGGACGGTATTGCTCTGCGAAGACGACCAGTAGCTGTAGCTAAGTCCTTTACTTGAGTAATTTGAGCTAGTTATACCTAATTCTCCAGCAAATGCTGCCCATTCCTCTCTTGATGGTATGAACCACGCTGGATTTGCATTTATTTTACTTTGCACTGTGCTTAATCCCCATACATCTGTGTATCTACCGTCATCTTGTGCTCCATAACTACTTGAATTCCACTTTGATATCATATTTTTTGTGTTTTGCTTTCCACTTCCAAATGATGTTGATGTTGTACTTGCATAATCACTCATATTTCCATATGCTGCATCATACCAACAATGATAACTTGAATCCACATCATCTAATGCCATTACATAAAATCTTTCATTTCCACTTGAGTTTGTTACTTTTATTACATCTTTTGTTCCAAAATCATCTGTATAATTTTTCTTACTTATTTCATATTTTTTGAAATTACTTCCTTTAGGTATTGTATAGCTTACGTTAATATTAGTTCCCCATTGTCCACTTCCTCCTATTGCTAAGTCTGCATATATTACTCCATCTACACTTCCATTCCCATCTACATCTGCATAATATCCTACATATGTTGTATTTTCTGGTATTGTTGCTACTGGTGTTGCTTGTGTTACTGCTGTTCCTGTTTTTGTATTTCCGGCTCTATCTGTTACTATTACTCTTAAATAATATGTTGTTTCTGCTGTTAATCCTGTATATGCGTATGAATAACTTGTTGATGTACTTGTTTGTGTTGCTACTGTTGTAAATCCTGATGTACTACTTGTTGTACTTCGTTGGAACTGGTAACTATATAATCCTGATGTTGCGTCTGCTCCTTTTGCTGTTACTGCTATTGTTGTTTCTCCTACTGTTCCTACTGTTAAACTTGCTGTACTTGGTGCTGTGCTATCTTTATATACCACCTGTGTTTTTGCTGATGACACATTTCCTGCTTTATCTATTGTATATGCTGTTATTGTACTTGTTCCATCTGTACTTATTGTTATGCTTTTTGATGTCGTTCCTGCTGCTGTATCCGCTTGTGATACTGTTTGTGCTCCTGTTACTTTATATCTTACTTTATTTGCTCCACTTTGTGCATCGCTTCCTGCTGTTATTGTTACTGTTACATTTGATTTATAGTAACTATTATTTCCTGCTGTTCCACTTAAACTTATTGTTGGTACACTTGGATTTATCGTATCTTTTATGCTTACACTTGCATAATCTCCATAGTTTGTTCCATCTGTTAATCTTGCATATACTGTATCATTATG
>CALXVN010000063.1 GCA_944392085.1 uncultured Clostridia bacterium
CTAAGTGGAATAGTTGTCCATTGGTACTTTTTAATTCCTCCATAATAATGTGTTTTAAAATATGCAAATTCTCCATCTTCATATATAGGATTTGGCTTCAAATCAAGTCTTGGAGAATCTCCATGTGCCCCAATTATATTTATGCCATTTTCTATATCTTCTTTTCCTATAACTGCTAAATACATACTTTTTTCTCTGTTTATATAATAAACCTTATCTCCCACTTTTAAAGAACTATATTCTCCTATATCTTTAAATCCATTGCTTTCTGCAATTTTCTTACTTGATTTTATAATTTCTCTTTCTGTTTTAGATGCATTCATAAAATTTATATATCCATCTGCATAATTGAATATATCCTCTTTATTTTTAGCAAAATTCCATCCATTTTCTTTTTTATTAAAAAGCTTGTCTTTTAATATCTCTGCCTCGCTTTTTTCCATATACATATCTCTCCTTTACATTTTTATTACATTATATCATTATTACCATTTTTTGCAATATCTAATTTATTTTTTTATATTATAACCAATAATTTATTTACAATTCATATTATAAAATAAAACTATATAATATCTTTTGAAAAATCATATAGTTTTATAGTATTGCACCTAATACCAATATTCCAATATTATCATTATATATTTTATTAAATTGAGAAATTGGAAGTGGGTTTGTTCCAAGTCCCACTTCTATGGTATATCCTGGTCTATTGTATTCTTGTATAAACCAGTCTTTATATCCTGCATAGGCAGATTCTGGTGGTGTTAAATCTAAAGTATAGCTACTTACTTCGGCAAATTTTTTTCCTATTTCTTCTGAATCTTCTGGTAGAAAATCCGCATATTTCCAATAAATTACCTGTCCTTGAGAATGATATGCTAATATTAATCTAAAATTATGAATTAATGTAAAATTATATAGTGCTAATGCTTCTGGTTCTGTTAGAGGTCCATACCCCACAAAATCTCTTGGAGCAGGTTTATTATATCCTTGTGCATATTTGATACGTTTTGCATTTACCCATCCTGCTGGAAATTGCAAATTTAAATCCACACCATTAAAGTTTGCTTTCCAACCAGATGGAAATGGAATACTAGGAAAATTTAAAGAAATATCTTTAAATTGATTATATCTTCCAGTATTTTCAGGTATTACTCCTGTTACTAAATCTACCCCATCTGGATTTACCATTGGTACAATATATATTGATGACTTATTAAATATCTCTCTTGTACTATATCCATATATTTTTTCATTTTTTTCGTATGCTTTGCAAAAGTTTTCAACGAATTTCATAAGTACCACAGAAGTTATCCACTCATTAGCATGTATAGAAGCACTATACATTACTTCATTTGTACCACTTCCTATTTTTATATAAGGTATTGGCTTTCCTAAAACACTATACCCTATATTCCCTGTTCTCAAAAATCTATATTTCTTTTTTAATTGTTCTATATTATTTTGCAGTATGCATGATGTATATGCTATATTTGTAGGAACTATCATATTTTCTTCTTCCATAAATAATCACCTAGTATATTGTATGTATAAAAAAAAATTAAGGTGATTATTTTGAATATTATTGCATTTAGTGATATAATACTTAAAAATTTTAAAGGAAGATAAATTTATGGAAAAGAAATTAAAAATAATAGTTGAAAATTGTCCACAAAATCATAAATGTCCAGCAGTTAAAGTCTGTCCAGTAGGCGCATTGTCACAAGATGGATTTAATGCTCCTAAAATAGATTATGATAAATGTATAAAATGTGGTAAATGTTCTAATTTTTGCCCTAAAAAAGCATTGGTTTTAGAAAATATGAATGGAGAAAAATAGTATATGTTAGATACAGGTTATTTATATGCAAAAGACAAAAATAGAATTTTTATAAACACATGTTTAGGTTGTATTGGTGCTTGTTCTTATTGTTATTTGCCTAAAATTGGATATAGGAATAATCAACAAAGTTCTAAAATAAGAACAGCTAAACAAATTTTAGACGATATAAAAAATATCGGTTATAAAGTTGATTCAGATACACTTATAACATTAGGATGTTTTTCAGAATGTTGGAATGAACAAAACAAACCTCAAACTGTAGAATTAATTAAACACTTTCTAAGTCAAGGTAATCAAGTACAGTTATCTACTAAAAAAGAAATTGCTTTAGAAGAAGTTATGCATTTTCAAGAGTTAATACAATATTTAGGACAATTAGTTATTTTTGTAAGTTCTGCAAGTGTTAGTGAATGGAACAAATTTGAAAAGAATACTGATAATCCAAATAATCGTTTTAAGACATTTAATATTTCAAATAAGCTTAATATACCAACTGTTTTATATATGAAACCTATTTTGCAAGGAATAACTATAGAAGATATTGATTTATACAAACAAGTAATTAATGCATATCATGTAAAAGATGTAGTAGTAGGAAGTATGTATAGTGAACAAAGAGCAGAAGAAACCGTACATTTTTCTGACAGAAATCAATTGTTTTATAACCCAGTGTCTGATGAAATGGTAATAAAAAGTAGTCTAAGAGGTATTTGCAATGTTTATTCAAGAAGTTCTCAGGTAATGCAAACTTATAAAAAAAGATTTAAAGATTTTGAAGAACGATAGGAACTAAATATTAGGAGATTAAGAAAATCCTTCCTTGATATTTTATGTTTTATCACGGAAGGATTTTGCTTCTACAACTTTTTTATCTCTCTAGTACACATCCTATTGTATAACTTTTCTATTATATATTAAATTTCTATACTCTTCATTGTTTTTTATAAAATCTTCTACTGCATCTGCTTCATCTAAAACTAATGCATATGGAATGTAATTTTCTAATATGTGTATATAATCAATTTCTTTATCTTTTATTAATGTATATTCATTGATATATCTTTTTAATCCTTTTAAAAGTAATGCAATATTTTTACCATCTTTTGTTCTTACATATTCAGTATTTACTACTTCAAGATTAATTTGATTTCTATTTTTCATTTCTAATACTAAATATCCTGCATATAATATTGCCCCAAGAATAGAAATGCAAATTATAAATAAAATTTTGTTTATATTAAATGCAATAATTAATAACATAACAACAAATATTAAAATTAATATAACTTTTACTGTTTTACTATGCTTTTTATCTGTTATTAATTCCTTTTTTTGTGCTTCTTTAATGATTTCCTTTTTAAATTGATTCTCATCAAATTTGTCTTTGTTTTTAATTATATCTAATACATATTTTTCACATCTGCCTAAATCAGAAATATCTTTATTATTCTCTATAGTAATTTTATAAGTATTTCCATCTTTTATTAAATTAATATATTTCTTAATACATAAATATAATATTGTTGCTGTATAGTCTTTGTAGACATCTATTTTTAAATCATATATCAATGAAGCTATTGCTGGACTACAATGTTTTGGTAAATCTCTAATATATTCTTTATCAAAATCTATTATAGTTCTACCTGAGTTAATCATCTTAAAAAACATATTTATAATAAGATAACATATTCCTAAAATAGCAGGTAAACCAACACCTATAAGTAACGCAATAAATAATAGTACTTTTGTATAGCCCCATCCATTTTTTGAATTTCCCATTAGTGCTATAGTAGCAAAAAATATAGCAAATCCGACAAATACTTTAGAAAATAATAAAATAGCTTTTTTAATATTTTTTTTCAAATCAATTTCGTCCATTTTAAATTCCATTCCTTTCTCGCTTAGCTTGTAAAGCACACATAGGTATGAAAAATATTTCTTTTAAACTAATTCTCCTAAAATCTATCCATTGAAGCCAAACTTCTTAATTCTTTCTTCTTCTATAGTATCTAATTCTTTTAACCATTCAGCTAAGCCACTGACTTCATTATTTCTTAAAAATTCAAAATATTTTACTCTATCTTCTTTTACTATAACAACAGGTGGTAAATCATTTTTTAATAATTCATAATTTATAAGTAATCTACCAGTTCTTCCATTTCCATCTTCAAAAGGATGTATTCTTTCAAAATCAATATGATATTTGGCAATTTTAGTAAAAATATCCTGTTCGTCATGATTGTAATTATATATATAATACATCATCAAATTTGGAACTTTTTCAGACTCTGGTGGAATATGTTCACTACCTTGTATAAATACTTGTACAGTTCTATAACCTTCTGTATCTTTAATATCTCTATTTATCGTTTCATTTAATTTTTTAATAAATCTTTCATCAAATTCTTCATTATTTTGTAAATTCTTAAAAACTAATTCTAATGCTTTTTTATGATTTATAGCTTCATATATTTCCCTTGGCTCTTTTCCTTGAATTTTAAAGCTATTGTCATTGTAAAGAATAGCATATGTTTCAGCATAAGTAAGTGTACTTCCTTCAATAGCATTTGAATGATACGTATTTCTTGTAATTAAATCTTCTAAATAATCTTTATTGCTTAAAATAAATTCCAAAACAGACATAAATTTCTCCTATAACAATCGATTTTATATAAGAAAATTGGACGTTAGCGAAAGCAGAGCCTTCGACGTCCACATGTGCAAAATTGCTTCGCAATTATTGCACGGAGCAAGGTAAATTAACCTTGTTGTATACGGAAAAATTGTTATAAATACTGGAATTCCAGGTGAAAAGTCCATTTTCCCTATACAATAAAAATAAAAGAACTGTTTTTAGCTACAGTCCTCTAATATGGTCGAGGCGACTTGTCAAACACATTGTCAACCCCTTATTTGTTGCACGTTCTGTACGCTATTTCAATTCTAGAATATAATTCTAGAAAATATTAACTTTTAGGTATCATTAATTCTTCTACGTCATTCCTTAGTATTTTCTAAGGATTTAACGAATTTTCTTCTTTTATATATTCGTTAATAGAATCACCCATAAGCATTTTAACACTATCTGTATATTTTTTCAACTCTTTTTGTTGAGTTTCTATTGGAAGATCTGTATA
>CALXVN010000064.1 GCA_944392085.1 uncultured Clostridia bacterium
ATTAACTTCCACTCTAAATAATTTCGACATTGATTTTTGTGTTAGCCAAAAATCTTCATCATCATATAGAACTTCAACAAAAACATTATCCTTATTTCTACTTTGATAAATTATCAAATCTTTTAAGTTTTCTATAGGATTCATATTCATTCTCCTTTATTTTATAATTTATTAATTTCATACCATCTATATAACTTGTATGTTGTGTTTAAACTTTTATTTTTGTTTACCTTGATTTTGTTTATTTCTTATACTAAAATACCATACTTGATATATAATGCAGATAGTTATTACTGGTATTGTAATTATTCCTAAACATGTAAATGAAAACATAAACCATAAATAATTATAAACTGCTTTGAAACCAAAACTTAGTGGTATATCTAATCCACTCATCATTACAATTTCATATCCATAAAAATAGCTTTTTATAACATTAAGTATTGTTAGCATAATCGGTATAAATGTAATTATTAAAAATATTTTAAGAAATGTTTTTTTCATTATTTTCCTCTATACAACTTACTAATTATTATTTAAATATTATTATTTGCCTTTTTCATACTCTCTTCCTTATCTTTTTGTATCTGCTTACTATAACGTTCACCGCTCGCGACTTTTTGTATTTAACCTCAAAAATCTGCGTATCCTGTCTATCTACCTTAAAGTGC
The DNA here is from genome assembly GCA_944392085.1 of uncultured Clostridia bacterium. Taxonomy (GTDB): domain Bacteria; phylum Bacillota; class Clostridia; order TANB77; family CAG-508; genus CALXVA01. The sequence continues at coordinate 672 of CALXVN010000064.1, forward strand.
ATAATATGAGTGAGTTTTGAGCTTATTGCAATAAGTCAAAGCTTAGTTTTAAGCCTATTTCAAAAGTTTATGTTTTTATTGATATATATAGGCTTGTTCCTATTTTGTGGTTATAATATATAACCTCATTAAAACTATTTGAAATTATATCATATTCAGTCAAAATATTCTATATATTCATTTAAAAAAGAGAGAATTAAATTCCCTCTTACGATATAAATTTTTTTCTCTCTTTTATAAATTCCATTAGATAGTTGTATTCATCTTCATATTTAAACTTTATTCTTATTTTTTTGTCTTCATATACATATATATTATCTATTAAGTTATCTATTAGCTCTCTTGATAAGGAATTTACATTTTTGTACTTTTTAAAATGTTCTATCCATTTGTTGTCGCTACTTGCTTGTGTAAAATTCTTTAATTCATCATAATATTTATTAATATTGTTCTCAAATTGCCTTATTTGCTCTCCATATTCTTTAATATATTCTTATTTTAAATTCTTTTTTCTTATATACATAATTCCTGTAGCTGAAATTATTATAGAAAGAATAGATAAACTTAAATAACTTTCTACTCCTGTTTTTGGCACATCATCTTTTTCTGGTTCTGGCTTTGTTTCAAGTACTGTTTCTTCTGGTTTTTCTGTTTCTTCTATTTTCACTATTTTTATATATATTGTTGTATCTTTATCTAATTTTGTTTTAAAATCAAATTCATTTTTATAATCTTTATCTGTAAAATATCCTACTACTTCATATCCATCTTCTATAGTAATATATTCATCTAATTGCTTCTTGGTTATAGTATCACCATCATTAACAGTTATTCTATTAGTTTTTTCACCTTGAATTAATGTTATAATTACTTTTTTAGCAGATTCGTCTACATTAGGTGTTACTTTTTCTGGTATAGTAGTCTCAGAAATAACTTTATCATTTTCATCTGTTAAAACAACTTTATCACCAGCTATTACAACTTTATTTACTGTACTTTCTGTGTTTGAAATTATAAATTCTGTAAGATAAGCATTTTCAGCAGGACGTATTACATTTTCAGTAGAATCGGATGTTAAAGTACCATTCATTACTAATGTAGGAGTATTTTTTACTGATGCTCCTTGATCTATTTCTATACCATTATTTGCCACAGTACCGTTGTAACCCAAATGTAAATCAATTATCTCTACATATCCTCCATCTACTAAAATTCCTCCATATTTAAAACCAGTAATACCAACATTATTTAAAATAACTTTTCCAGCTTCATAAGCTTGAATACCATATTTGGGTCCATTATTTAAATCAATGTCTTTTAAAGTTAATTTAGCTTTTGAAGACGATGCTGTGAACATTGTTTGATTTCCTGAGGTAGATGTCCACTCTGTTGAGCCTGCCAAAGTATACCCATTACCATCTATAGTAATTTCTTTTGTTACAGTTATTGGTTTAGTTATTGTAATATTATTTTGAATTTCTATAGTGCTACCTGATTCTGCACTTTGAATAGCATTATTTAAAGTTTCTTCATCTCTTGCTGTTGCAGCTTTACAAATATTTGGTAAGATTAGTAACATTGCTAAAGCTAAAAATAAAATAATTATTAAATTTATCATCTTTTTCATTTTGACCTCCTAAATTTAAATTATTCTATTTTTATTCTTTTCTGTTTTTTATTTATGAAATTTTTTACATTTTTATATGTAAGAGAATTATTTTACCCTAGCTTAATTCACATAACTATTGACTTTTAAGCAGAAATTTGTTATTCTATTAACAGAATCCTTATAAAATGATGTAATATCATTCCAAATACTCTTGTATTTGGAAAAATAGGAGGTCTAAAAATGGGAATTTGGGACAAAGAAAGAGAAGCCTATGTGGAACGTCAACGGCAAAGAGTAGCATCGCTTTATTCGAAGTATAAATCGATGCCAAATGAAAGTGCAGAAGAAAGAGAGCAAAAAGTACAACTTTTTATTGATGATTTCTTAATTCCAAAATTTAAGGAACTCATCAAGAGCAAGCCATATTCCAATCGTTTGACTATTTCTTTTCGTTGTGATTTTAGCAGCTTACATACTAGTTTTTATTCTACTGCTTCTCCATTTGAATTGGAATATTACGATGGTCTTTGGAAAAAAAGTGAATATGATCCTGATTTAATTTCTGATGCTTTCAAGAAATTAAAAGAAAATTACTCTACATATGAAATTTCGTGCAAAGATAAACATACTTTTGCTTCTTTTTCTGTCATATATGAATTCAACCTATTTTTAGAATAACACACGCTGATGTGTATATTTCTATCGGTCAGTACTACTGGCCGGTAGAATTTTTTTGAATAACAAAAATTTTCTACCAATGGCTCGCTATAAATACTACTAGTATCTATAGCGAGCGATTATTGTGTTAAATATTTTATCTTGGATATTTTATTGCTGCTTGTGCTGCTGCGAGTCTTGCTATTGGAACTCTATAAGGTGAGCAAGATACATAAGTTAATCCGATTCTGTGGCAATACTCTACTGATGCTGGATTTCCTCCATGTTCTCCACATATTCCAAGCTCTATATCTGGTCTTGTTTGTCTTCCTAATTTTGAAGCCATTTCTACTAATTGTCCTACTCCTTCTTCGTCCACCCTTGCAAATGGGTCGAAGTCATAAATATTTTTAGAATAATATTCTCCTAAGAATTTTCCTGCATCATCACGGCTAAATCCAAATGTCATTTGTGTTAAATCATTTGTACCAAATGAGAAGAATTCAGCTTCTTTTGCAATTTTATCTGCTATTAATGCAGCTCTTGGAATTTCTATCATAGTTCCAACCATATATTTTAAATCTATTTTTTCTTGTTCTATCATTTCATCAGCTGTTTTTGTTACTATGTTTTTAACATATACAAGCTCTTTATAATCCCCAATAAGCGGAATCATTATTTCTGGTTTAACATCTATTCCTTCTTTTTTTACATTTATTGCAGCTCCTATAATTGCCTTAGTTTGCATTACTCCAATTTCAGGATATGTTACATCTAATCTACATCCTCTATGTCCCATCATTGGATTAAATTCATGTAATCCTGTAACTATATTTTTAAGTTCTTCAAAAGTCATGTTCATATCTTTTGCCAAAGCTTCTATTTCCTCATCTGTGTGTGGTAGGAACTCATGAAGTGGTGGATCTAGAAGTCTAATAGTTACTGGAAGACCTTTCATTTCTCTAAATAATCCTTCAAAATCTCCTCTTTGCATTGGAAGTATTTTATCTAGTGCCTTTTCTCTTTGCTCCTTTGTTTTAGATACTATCATTTCTCTTATTGCTGCTATTCTCTCAGGTGCAAAGAACATATGCTCTGTTCTACATAAACCTATACCTTGTGCTCCAAACTCATATGCTTGTTTTGCATCCTTTGGAGTATCTGCATTTGTCAATAACTACATTTTCTTTTTCAGATCTTTTGCATAATATATCATATCAGTACAAATTAGATTTCCATCTTTAATTTCTTCATCATAATTATCTATAAAGTAATTCTTTAATGTCTTTTCATATTTATCAAAACCTTGTTTTACATAGAATGGAATATTATTTTCTGTCGTTCCAACTATCATCTTATCATATTTTTGCTTATAATTACCACATAAGTGCCTTAATAATCTTTTTGCATATCCTTTATTTCTATATTCTTTTTTTGTTACTAAATTTTTTAATTCTAATGTTTTGTTATCAATGTGCAAAATTACTGCCAAAGAAATAATTTCATCATTTAATTTTAGTCCATATACATCAGAATCTTGCAAATACTTCATAATACTAGCTTTTGATGGATCTGCTTCTAAAAGTAAGTCCATGTAATCTTCTTTATTTTCTATTCTTTTTACTTGTGGTTTTTCTTCTTTAATACCCTTTAAATCCATTGCTACATCTGGCTTTGCTTGATTGTGGCAATAATATCTAATCTCCTCACTAAATACGCAGCCACAGTATTTTTGCATATATAGTCCTAAGTCATGTGCCTTTTGATGTCCCTCCCAAAATCCTACTCTAAAATCTCTATATAA
>CALXVN010000065.1 GCA_944392085.1 uncultured Clostridia bacterium
GTCCCCTGTTCAATACAGAGAACATTCCAAGTTAGTAGCCTAATTTATACTGTCCAACTTTTTGGGTTCAGTACATTTTGGCTTCTTTTTTATTGTATAAGAAAAAGCAATTTTTTATTTGATATTTCAGTGTTTTCAACGACTTTTCCGTATACAACAAGGTTCCTTTACCTTGATACGTGCAATAGTAGACGTCGAAAGCTCTGCTTTCGCTAACGTCCAATTTTCCTATATTCTTTAACTAAGTTTTAGTTATTCTCTCCTTCTTCTACAACTTTTGTTCCTCTTCTTATAATTCTAGTCATTGGATCATAAGTATCTTTTGAAAGTAATGTTTTTGATACTACTTCTCCATTTAATTTTAAAATTCTGTATGCTTCACTTGTGCATCCTGTGTATCCAGACTGCTCTACTACTTCTTTCCCTTCTTCTAAAGTATCATCATCTTCATATTTTGTTGTATAAGGTATATATGAAAGAACTACTGATTGAATAACTACTTCATATTCTTTTTCTTCCTTTATTCCATATATGCTCATTTCACATACTCCATTTTTAGCTGATGCTTCTATTTTTATAGGATATGTTCTTGTATTTTTAAATTGAAAATCTATTGAACCCCAGCTTACTGTTGCATCTCTACCAGCAGCTACATATGATGTTAAAAATTGATGATTACTCCTATCTACAATTTCCAAATTTGCAAGTAATGCTGCATTATATAAAGTAGATGATGTTTGGCATATTCCTCCTCCAACATCTTGTACGACTTTTCCTCCCGCATAAGCTCCTGCTTCTTTATATCCTGCTGCAATTGTTCTTTCTCCAACTGTTTGGTTATATGAAAAAACTTCTCCTGGCATAATAATTGTTCCATCGATTTTTTCTGCAGAAATAGTTAAGTTATTTCCCCTATTTTTATTGCTCGGGTCATATCTTGTAGTATAACTTGCAAGTTCATCTGGGAAAGCTTCTTCCCCTAAATCTTCTAATGTTTTTTCTGGCAAAGTGATTTTTAGTGGAATAATATATTCATCTTTTTCTTCTGCAATTATTTTTTTTGCTTCTTCCATAGATATTTTAAAATCTACTCCATTTACATGTGTATGTACAGTTGTTGGATTTTTTGATACATAAGCATCTTCAGGCTCTTTGTATATTTCATTTCTTATTTTTTCTAAATCTATTTCTTCAGGTTCAACTTCATCAGTTGGAATAGTAATTATATCATATTTTTTAGTTATTTCTTTAATTGATTGTATTATAGTATTTTTTAATTCATCCTTTTTAGCTTCAATACCTGATTTACCTTTTACAATTATTAATTCTTCATCTTCAATATAATAACTACTTTGAACAACAGCACCTGGTAATTTTGAAGATATATCATTTATTTTTTTATTTAATGTTTCCTCATTATAATTTAGATTCATTTCAATATTTGTTCCCCAAATTATTGACCATAAAATGCTATAATTATTTGTTACTATATTTCCATTTCTTCCTATGTTGTATGCCGTACCTACTGCAGTTTCAATATCAAAATTTGCATTTATTTGTGTCCCATTTAAACTAGTTTCATAATCATCTTTTTTTAATATCATTTCCTCTGATAATTTTGCATTTACGATATCTGTTATAGTAGCAGTTGCCTCGTCCATTGTCATATTACTAACATCTATTCCCATAATAGAAACTTTTCCTATAATTTTTTCATTATTTATATTTATTAGAGCAAAAATTACAGAAAAAATTAGTAAACAAACTATAACACAAAAAATTATTATAAGTGGCATTATTTTTTTAGTTGTTGATTCTTCTTCATTTTTCATAAAATAAATTTCTCCTTTTATTGTATTTTATACATTTGATAGATTTATATTACCATACACTGCTATTTTTTACAATATATTTTTCTGCATATTTTTACAAAAAAACTTATTATTTTACTAGACTTTTTTTTCTTTTTTATATATAATAATTTATATTTATGAAGAGAGGTTGATACAAATGATAGGTGAAATGATATCTAGAGTACGAAATGATAAAAATGTGATTAAAGCAGAACTTGCAAAGCGAACAAACATTAATATTGGACATATTACACATATAGAAAAGGAAGAAAGAAACCCTAGCCATAGGGCTTTAAAAACAATTTGTAGAGCTTTAGAAGTTCCTTATCAACCTTTAATGTATACTTATGATAAGGTTTTTACAGATGAGCAAATTCAAAATAAGATGCCTGAACATATATCATATAATAAGGTACTAGCAGTTAGCTCCTTAGACTCTTTTATAGAGTGTCCTTTTGATTTACCTAGCGCTTGTTTAGCTGTAAAGGTTAGTGATAATTCAATGGAACCTAGATTGGAAAAGGATATTTATGTTTTTGTTGAATTTAATTCACCTTTGGATAATAAAGATATAGGTATATTTGAGTGTGATGGAAAAGTTATAATTAGAAGATATATTGTTAGAAAAGATGCTATTGTATTAAGAGCAGATAATAAGGACTTTAGCGATATTGTTCTTTCTGAGAAAATTAATTATAATATAATTGGAAAAGTTATTGGAACAAATACTGGGTTAATATTTTAATACATATTTTTACAAAATTTCTGATTTTTTTTATAAAAACTATTGAATATTTTTTAGTTTAATAATATAATTTATTGTACAATAACAAGAGATAAAAGGAGAAAAAAATGGAATTAGTGAAAAACATATTTTTTAATACAGATAAATTAATAGAAAACACTACTGTTAAGATTTCTTATACCGGCAAATTATTTGAGGAAGATTCTGAAGAAGTCTTTGTTCATTATGGTTTTGGTAATAGTTGGGATAATTTAAATGAAATAAAGATGGAAAGAACAGAGCTTGGTTTTCAAGCAGAAATTGAACTTATATCAAATAATACTTTAAATTTATGCTTTAGAAATTCAAATAATGAATGGGATAATAACGACGCTCAAAATTATATTTTTCCTATAGAAAAGAATGAATTAGCATTAATAGTAAAAGAAGAAGCAAATATAGAACCTGCTCATAAATTAAGAAAGACATATTTATGGAGCAAAAAAATAAGAATAGCAGTATACAAACTTATAACATATTTACCAAAAATAATCTCTGGTAATTATAAAAGAAAAGTAAATAATTAAAAAAGACTCTGGTTATCCCAGAGTTTTTCTTTTATATATACCACCCTCCATTTATAGAAATAACTTGTCCTGTTGTATATTCGTCTTTTATAAGCCATTCTATACATTTTGCAATATCTATGGTATTTCCTATTTTTTCTAAAGGTATTTGGCTTTTTACCTCTTCTATTTCTCCTTTAGAATATTCTTTATTCATATCTGTATCAATTATTCCTGGCGCTATTGCATTAACCCTTATATTAGAAGGTCCTAGTTCTTTTGCTAAAGCCTTAGTAAATCCTATTAAACCAGCTTTTGCAGTTGAATAGTGAACTTCCATACTTCCTCCAGTAATACCCCAGATTGATGATATGTTTATCACTAACCCTTGTTTATTTTGTATCATACTCTTCACAGTTGCTCTTGTGCAATAAAAAGCTGAATTTAAATTGTTATCCATCATATATTTCCAGTCTTCATCACTAATTTCAGTAAAAAGTTTTGTTTGAGATATACCTGCATTATTTATTAATACATCTATTTTCCTATATTTATTTAAAACATATTTAATTAAATCTTCTGCTTCTTCTTTTTGGGAAACATCTGCTTTAAAAGTATCTACAGTAATCCCCTGTTTCTTTAATTCATTTTCCACATTTTTAGCACAAGTTTGTGATTTATTATAATTTAAAATTACAGTATATCCTAATTTAGATAAATGCTTTACAATTTCTGCGCCTATTCCTCTAGATCCACCTGTAACAACTATTATTTTATTTACTATATTTACTTCTTGCTTTTCTCCCATGATTTAAATTCGCTCCTTTATATGTTGCAGTTAGTGAATGACAATTAGGACATAATAGTATTAAATTATCTTCATTATTATTTCTATAATTTCCATCTATATGTTCTACTTCTAGAGGAATTGTATTAGTATAAATGTTTTTCTCTCCCCAACCGCATCTTACACACTTATTATTATATTTCTTAAATAAATATGTTTTTATGTACATTGATATTTGATATTCTCCTCTGATTCCATCTGTTTCTCCTAATTTCCATTTATTAATGTATTCTTTATATTGGTATTCTTTTTGACATTTATTGTTACAGAACTTATTTTTATTTAAAATTACTTTTCCACAATTAGCACATAACATTTTAAATCAACTCTTTTCTAAAAAAACAGAACTAGCTTTTCTAGTTCTGCTTTAAAGTTTGGAGCCACTTGTCCGACTTGAACGGACGACCTACTGATTCATACTACTATAATTTTCATTACCACTAAAAA
>CALXVN010000066.1 GCA_944392085.1 uncultured Clostridia bacterium
TTCATTTTTCCTAATCTTTCTCTTGCTAACTCTAGCATTTCTCTATATTTTGCTAGCTTCTCTTTTTCCTCATTTACCTTTGCTTCTGGAGCTTTATTTACAAATCCTGGATTTGATAGCATTTTTTCTCCCCTTGCTACTTCTGCCTCTAATCTTGTTACTTCTGCTTGAAGCCTTGCTCTTTCTTCTTCAATATCTATTAATCCTTTTAGTGGTATATATACCTCTACATCACTTAATATTATAGACATTGCACTATCTATTTCTTCTTTGTTTTCTTGTGCTTCTTCTATTTTTTCTACTATTTCTATATCTTCAGCAAAACCTAGTTTTAGCAATATATCTTGTGCCTCTTCTAATTCTTGCTTATATTTTGAAGTTACAATGATAAGTTTTGATTTTTTGCTTGGATGTATATTTTTTGTATTTCTTAAATTTCTAATTCCTACAATTATTTCTTTTAATTTTTCAACCGCTTCTTCTTCCTCATTAAATACAAATTCTTTCCTTATTGTTGGCCATTTTGATACAATTAGGTCTTCTGTTCCAAAACAAATTAATTTTGAATAAATCTCTGATGTTACAAATGGCATAAATGGATGCAATAATTTTAGTGAAGACCCAAATACATGATTTAGTATATCACTTACTGCAACTTTTGTTTCTTCATCATCACTATACATACGTGGTTTTACCATTTCTATATACCAGTCGCAAAACTCATTCCAAATAAAGCTATATATCTTATCTAGTGCTACTCCTAAGTCATAATTTTCTATGTTTCTTGTTACATCTACTACTAATTTATCAAATTTATTTAATGTCCATTTATCTTCTATTTTTAGTAAATCTGGATTATACGATTTATTTTTTTCATATACTTCATAGCAAAATTCTCTTACTTTTTCTTCTTCAGCTAGAGAGTTAATTATAAATTTTGCTGCATTCCAAATTTTATTTGCAAAGTTAGATGCTTGCTCCAATTTCTCTGGCATATATCTAATGTCATTTCCCATTGTTGTTCCTGAAACAACTGCAAATCTTAATGCGTCTGCCCCATATTCATCAATTATTTCTATTGGATCTATTCCATTACCTAATGTTTTAGACATTTTTCTTCCTTGGCTATCACGAACCATTCCATGAATTAGGACATCTTTAAATGGTGCTTTTCCAGTAAGCTCTAGTCCTTGTGACATCATTCTTGATACCCAGAATGTAATTATATCAAAACCAGTTACAAGCACATTTGTTGGATAAAATGTTTTGTAGTCTTCCTCTTCTGTATTAGGCCAACCTAGTGTTGAAAATGGCCATAATGCACTACTAAACCATGTATCTAATGTATCTTCATCTTGATGTAAATGCGTGCTTCCACATTTCTCGCATTTTTCTGGCATTTTTTTTGCTACATTAATGTGTCCGCATTCTTCACAATAATATGCTGGTATTCTGTGCCCCCACCATAATTGTCTTGATATACACCAGTCTTGTATATTATCTAGCCAATTAAAATATTGTTTCTCGTATCTCTTAGGTACAAATTTAATTTCTTCATTTCTTGCTGAATCCGCTGCTCTTTTTGCTAAATCTTTCATTGAAACGAACCATTGCTCTGATATTTTTGGTTCTATTGTATTTTTGCATCTTTCACATTTTCCTACATTGTGAACATATTCTTCTGTTTTAACTAATGCTCCTATTTTCTTCAAATCTTCTACAATAGCTTTTCTTGCATCTAACAAATCCATTCCTTTATATTTTGGAACTAAATCTCCCATTTTGTTATTATCATCAAATACAGTTATAATCTCTAAATTATGCCTTAATCCTGATTGATAATCATTCATGTCATGTGCAGGTGTAATTTTAACACAACCTGTTCCAAATTCTTTTTCTACAAATTCATCTGCAATTATTGGGATTTCTTTATTCATAATTGGAAGTATACAAGTTTTTCCTATCAAATCTTGGTATCTCTCATCTGTTGGATTTACTGCAACTGCTGTATCTCCAAGCATTGTTTCTGGTCTTGTTGTTGCAACTGTAATATATCTATCTTCTGTCCCAGTTATTTTATATCTAATATGCCATAAATGTGTTGCTTCTTCTTTATATTCAACTTCTGCATCAGAAATAGATGTTTTACAATTTGGGCAATAGTTTATCATTCTTGTTCCTTTATATATTAGACCTTTATTATATAAATTAATAAATTGCTCCAAAACTGCATCAGACAATCCTTTGTCTAATGTAAATCTTCTTCTAGACCAATCACAAGAACATCCTAATTTTTTTTGCTGACTTTGAATTGTTCCACCATAAAGTTTAGTCCAATCCCAAGCTTCTTCTAAGAATTTTTCTCTTCCTAACTCTTGTTTTGTTTTACCTTCTTTTTTTAATTTTTCTACTACTTTCATTTCTGTAGAAATTGCAGCATGATCTGAACCTGGAAGCCATAATGTGTTATAGCCTTGCATTCTTTTAAAACGTATTAAAATATCTTGCAAGGTATCATCTAAAGCATGACCCATGTGCAACTTTCCAGTTACATTTGGAGGTGGCATCATGATGCAGTAGCTTTCTTTTGTTTTATCCATACTTGGCTTAAAATATCCTTTTTCTTCCCATTCTTCATAAATTTTATCTTCAAAATCTTTTGGATTAAATTTGTCATTTAATTTCTTATTCATTAAATTTCACCTCAACTATTAAAATTTAAATAAATTTAGACCTATTTCTTCATTAAATTCTCTTTCTACTTTTCCAGATATTATAGTTATAAACATTTCACAAGTTGCACTAACTTTTGCATAGTTTAAGTGTCCACCATATACTTTATTTTCTCCATCTGCGGCACTCATATGAATATGATGATATAATTTTCCATCTTTTGTAGTTATACTTCCTGTTAATGAAACTATTTCAAAATCACCTCTATAAATTGTAGAATAATATTTTTTCTCTTCTGTTTTAAATAAGCCTACTTCGAATTCGCCTACTGCTCCTATTGCATTAACGTTTGCCAATGTTATATTTTCTTGATTGCAGACTTCTAACATCTTTTGAATTATTTCTTCTCCTTTGTCTATTCTAATTACAACCTTATTTTCAAACCTTCTGTAATCCATAAAATCTACCTCCTCTAAAAAATTATTATAAGTTATTTTTTACTTAGTAAACAAAAAAACAGCTTACCCTATATATAAGGGCAAGCTTTCTACTTACGGTACCACCTTAATTCACAATTTATTACATTTAATACTAAATATTTTCATTGCATCTCCAAAACTCTTAACGCAAGTTACACGTATATAGTTACTATTGGTTCACTATATCTACTCCAAAGCTACCTTCAGTTTTATTTCTATTAGAAGCTCCCAGCAAAACTACTTCTATTCTCTTTATAGAAATTTAAAACCTACTCCTCTTTTTCTTAGCATTTATGTTATATATATTACCATATTTTTTTAATTTATGCAAGAAAATTTTCCTTTTTCCCTTGAATTTATTTTATATTTGATATATCATATATTGTGAATATTTTAAGTACGGAGGAAAACATGCCAAGAAAACCTAAAGATGAACTAATAAATAATACTAATAAAGAAAATATAACTAAAACTGAAAATTCAAAAAAAGTAACTAAAAAGAATTTAGTAGTAGCAAACTCAACTGACAAAAAAACTACTAAAAAAACTAATTCTAATAAAAAAAATACTTCAAAAGGTATTTCAACTAAAAATACTACTTCAAAAAAATCTTCTACTAAAAGTGCGAACAATAAAAAAACTTCAAAAGCTAAAAAGAAAATAACTTCTACTACAGAATATTATGATTTACCTTACAGATATAATGAAACAGTAGTAAAAATTTTAGCACAAACTCCAACAACTCTTTTTATTTATTGGGACATTTCTGATAATGATAGGGAGTCTTATATTAAAAAATATGGAGAAGATTTTTTTAACAAAACACAACCTATTTTAAAAATAAGAAATAATACTTTAAATTATTCATTTGAAGTTGAAATAAATGATTTTGCAAATAGCTGGTATTTACATGTAAATGATGCAGATTGTGATTATTCAGTTGAACTTGCAAGAAGGCCAATTTATAATAATCCTGA
>CALXVN010000067.1 GCA_944392085.1 uncultured Clostridia bacterium
GAGTCAGAGTCCGATGCCTTACCGCTTGGCGATACCCCAATATTTATGCTTACCATTATATATTAACACAATAATTTATATTTGTCGAGATTTTTTTACTATTTACGTAAATTTATAAATGGCAATAATAAATTTCCGGTTTATTATTGCCATTTATATAAAATTAAATTTATGATGAAAAGGTCGCAACTAACTGTTGGAAAAGTATCAGCAAGCATTAAAAGATAAAGTTATTGAGCAAAACATATCTAGAAAGACAAAAGTTCAATTCAATATAGAACTTAAAAACAGCATAGAAAACTTGTCTAATCCTCATTGGGCACTTCACCTTATTAACACACAAAGACCGCATTTATGAAATCTTTCATATATCTAATCTTTTTTCAATTTTTCTTCTGCCTTCTTTACTGCTTCTCTTTCATCCCAGAAGTATTGAACACCTTTTATTTCTTGGTATTGCTCATGTCCTTTTCCAATTAAAAGTATCATATCTCCTTCTTGTGCATTTTTCATAGCATATTCTATTGCATCTTGTCTATCATCTATTGTTATATATTTTCCATTACTTCTATTTAGTCCAATAATTATATCATTATTTATTGATTGTAGTTCTTCAAAACGAGGGTTGTCCTCTGTAAGAATTGTAAGTCCTGCATATTTACCTGAAATTTCTCCCATATCGTATCTTCTAGATTTAGCTCTATTTCCTCCTCCACCAAAGATACATACTATTCTTTTTGGATGATATTCCATAATTGTTTCCATTAGATTTGTCATTTCATCTTCATTATGCGCATAATCTACTATAAGTTTATATTTTTCGTTAGAACTTACTAATTCCATTCTACCTTTTACATACGCTTTTCTTAAAGCTTTTTTCATAGGTTCTATGCTTACTCCTAATTCGTTTGCAATTGTTATTGCACATAAAGAATTGTATACAGAAAATCTTCCTGGAATTGCAATTTCAAATCTGTCATTTAGCTTTCCTTTTGTTTCAAATCCCATTCCTAGAAAATCATGTGTCATTATAAATTCTATGTTGCTTGCTTTCATGTCAACGTCTTCAGAATTTACACCGAATTTTATTATATCACATGTATGATTTTTAGTTACATTTTTCCAGTTTTTATCATCTACATTTATTATTCCTTTTTTACATTTTTGGAATAATAAACTCTTGCAATACATATATTCTTCAAAGCTTTCATGCTCATTTGGACCAATATGTTCATTTGATATATTTGTAAATACACCATAATCAAATGTAAACCCATCAACTCTATTCATTTTTAAACCTTGAGAAGACACTTCCATTATTGCATATTTACATCCTGCATCTACCATTTTATCAAATAATTTTTGTACTTCATAATTTTCTGGTGTAGTATTATGAAGGTCTATTTTAGTTTTATCAATAAATGCTCCTATTGTACCAATTAGACCAACTTTATTTCCTGCTTCTTCTAACATTTTCTTAAGTATTGTTGTTGTAGAAGTTTTTCCTGCTGTTCCAGTAACACCAATAGTTATTAATTTTTCTGCTGGGTGGTCAAAATATGAAGCTGAAATATATGCCATGGCTTGTCTAGAAGATTTCACTTTTATTACTGTAACATCTTCTTTTATATCTACATCTTGCTCTATTACAATTGCTTTTGCGCCTTTCTTTATTGCATCTGTTATAAATTTATGTGAGTTTGATGTACTTCCTACTTTTGCTATATATAAATCATTTTCTTCTATTTTTCTAGAATCATCTTTTACATCTGCAATATCTACATCTAAGCTTCCTTTTACAAGCTCATAATCCACATTTTCTAGTAATTTTGTTAATTTTTTTACTCTATTTGCTTTTTTATTAATTATTCTGTCAACATCAATTTCTGATTCAAAAACAGTATGAGATGGCCCTTTCATAAACATTTTTCCTGTTTCTTCATCCCAATTTGTTTCCAAAATTCCACCTATTTGATGTACTTTTACTTTTCTATTGCATCTTCCAGTCAAAACTGCTGCTACCGTTGCTGTACAACACCCTGTACCACATCCAATAGTTTCTCCTGTTCCTCTTTCCCATTCTCTCATTTTAATATTGTTTCTATCTATAACTTCTGCAAATGTTACATTTGTTTTGTTAGGAAATAAATCTGTTTTATATTCTATTGCTTTACCATATTTTTCAACATCAAAATTATCTACGTCATCTATAAACATTACACAATGAGGATTTCCCCATGATACTGCTGTAATTTTGAAGATTTTATCTAATACAGTTACTTCTTGTTCAATAAATTCTGGCAAATTAGTGTTTACTGGTATTTTTCTTGTATCTAATACTGGCTTACCAATGTTAGCTTCAATATTTACTGCTTTTCCATCTTCTACAGTTAATTTAACATGTTGTATTCCGCCAAGAGTTTCAATAGTAAGTTCTTCTTTATCTGTTAATTTGTGGTCATATACATATTTGCTTAAACTACGTAAAGCATTTCCACACATTTCTCCTTCTGTTCCATCTGGATTAAACATTCTCATTCTAAAATCTGCAACATCAGATTTGCATATTAAAACCATTCCATCTGAGCCTATACCAAAATGTCTATTACTTACATATTTTGCTAGTTCATTTACGTTGTCAATTTTTTGATTGATAGCATCAATGTACACATAGTCATTACCATAAGCTTGCATTTTTGTAAATCTTGTCATAGATTATTCCTCCCCTTTAGGATTCATAGCTTGGTCTAAATCTGCAATTATATCATCTGCATCCTCTATTCCTACTGATAAACGAAGTAGTGTATCCGTTATTCCTAATGCTTCTCTTATCTCTTCTAATATTTCTGTATGAGTTCTACTTACTGGGTGAGTAATCAAACTTTCTACTCCGCCTAAACTTTCCGCAAATATAACTAATTTTAGCTTTGATAATATATCATTTACGGTTTTTGTACTATCTACTCTAAATGATATCATTCCGCCAAATCCTGTAGTTTGTTTTTTTGTTACTTCATAATCTTTATGATCTTCAAATCCTACATAATATACTTTTTCTACTTTTTGCTGATTGCGAAGCCAATTTGCTACTTTCATAGCATTTTCTTGATGCTTTTCCATTCTTAAAGCCAATGTTTTTATTCCTCTTAGCATTATCCAAGAATCCATTGGTCCTAATCCTGCACCATATATATACATTTGAATTTCTAATTTTTCACCAATTTTACTGTCTTTTACAACTACAATACCTGCTAACACATCATTATGTCCTGCTAAATATTTTGTACCACTATGAACAACTATATCTGCTCCTAGTGTAAGTGGTCTTTGGAAATATGGTGTTAAAAATGTATTATCTACAACAACTAAAGCCCCTATATCATGTCCTATTTTTGATATCTTTTCAATATCTGCAACCTTCATCATAGGGTTTGTAGGTGTTTCTATAAATATCATTTTTGTATTTTTCTTTATTGTTCTTTTTAATAAATCTAAATCAGATAAATCTATACTGTCATGTTCTATCCCATTTACTGATAGAACTTCATTTACTTCTCTAAATGTTCCACCATAGATATCGTCTGACATTATTATGTGGTCACCTGGCTTTAAAAGTGAGAATACAAGTGTTATTGCTGCCATTCCTGAATTTACTGCAAATGCTCTTGT
Source organism: uncultured Clostridia bacterium (assembly GCA_944392085.1). Taxonomy (GTDB): domain Bacteria; phylum Bacillota; class Clostridia; order TANB77; family CAG-508; genus CALXVA01. The sequence continues at coordinate 3,670 of CALXVN010000067.1, forward strand.
ACCTTCCTCTAAAATAGTCATTGTCTTTTCTAATTCTTCCCTTGTTGGATTAATACATCTACTATAATTATAATGTTCTATTGTATCAACAGATTTATGTTTATACGTAGCCGTTTGATAAATAGGGAAACTAAGTGATCCTGTTTCTGGATCTACACCTAATGCACCATGTACTACTTTTGATGCTAGTTTTAAATTTTCCTTTCTGTCAAAATTTTTATAAATTTTTGAATCTTTCATGTTTACTACCTCTAGTTTCTATTATAGTTTACAGTATACTCTTAATTAAGAGTATAAGCCTGTCGGTTAAACACATTTGTTATTATACACTATTTTTGGAAAATAGTACAGTTTTTTTAAATTTTTTCTACAAAAAGCGGGCAAGTTTTACTTGCCCGCTTTTGTACCACCTATGCTACCTATTCAGGGATAGCAAAGGCAAACCTTCT
>CALXVN010000068.1 GCA_944392085.1 uncultured Clostridia bacterium
TAGATGATCATGGCGAAACTATTGCTAAATGGATAGATATTAATGAATTTAAGAATAAGAACAAAATACTTTATCCTGAAGAAGTATTTAAATATATTTAATTTATATCTATTCCCCTACCACATGAAAGGAGGTGATGAAGGTATGGTAGGAAATATCGAAAATTCAAGGTTTATCAATAACCTTTTTATATATATATTTGTGCCCAAATGGTGCCCAATGCATTTTATACTACTTATTTTGGCACAAAATTAAGAGCTAGCAATTGCTTGTAGCTCTAGAGTTTTATTCATTTATTTTTATTTCTTGTTTTTTCCACAACAACGGGTTACATCTGGTAAGTCATTTTGAAAAATTAATTGATTTTTATCATAAAATACAACCAGTTTTATATTATTTTCTACTGCTTTATCGTAAATTAATTTAATTATATCCTTGTTAAAATCTTGTGCTTCATCAATTATAATATATCTATATTCTTTAAGTACGAAATCAATAGTTTCTAGTATTTGCATACTTTTCATCAGACATTCTTTTTAACGCTTCAAATATTCTATATACTTTTTATTTCTTCTAGTAACTCCTTCATAATTAAATTGCCTTCTAATAAAGATTTTACATCTATATAGTATATATATATTCTATTTTTTTCTGTTAAATGTTCAGCATTTGCATAACCTATATTTATAAATTTGTTATCCGTAATCTTTTCATCTAAATTTTGTGGTAAAATAAATATATTTTTTATTTTACATTTCAAATTTTTATGCATAATATATTGTCCATAAAATAATTGTTTGCAAATATCGGATGATTCTGGTAAATTTCCTATTGAATAGTATTTTGCATCAATAATAATTATATTATTTTGATTCTGTATAGTTATATCTGGTAACAATTTACTATTTTCTATTTTTTTATCTATGTAATAATAAGTTGTAGGATAGCATTTTATTTCTTTATTTATACTATATATCTGTTTTCTTAATATATTTTCCCATACTTTATCAAAATATAATGTCCCTATTTCAAATTCTTCATTTCCTATAATTGATGTTTCAGTTCCATCAATAAACAATATCATTTGCTCTAATAGTTTCTTTTTCCTATCTTCATTTGTTTTGTTTAACTCGGTAATTAATTCATACATCATTTCTTTTTTCTCTATATATTGATATTCAATATAGCTATTATGAATATTATATAGCCATCCTAATGTTTTCGAAATTATACTCAAACAATATTTTTGTATTTCTGTTACCTTATTTTGTCTACCATATATACTATAGTTATAGGTTTCTATATATAAATAATTGCCTTTTATAAATATTGGTTGCATCTGTAATATTGTTTTTTTCCAATTTATTTTTCCACTTGTATTTTTTTTAGATATATTCACTTGTTCATTATATAATCCGTTTTTTATAAAATCTTCTATAATAAATATTGCACTTGAAAAATTAAACTCGTTATTTCCTGCTTCATATAGTTCACTTTTAAATTTTTCTATTGTTGTCATAAGTAATTTTACATCATTAAATATACTTTTAATTTTTTCTCTATTATCTATTTTTATAATTTCTTCCTTTATTCTATAACCTATTGGAAATGTTATTTTAACCTTATTATTTAATACTTTAATACCAACAAATTCCCTATCTGATTTTGCGACTTTAATTTCTACAATATTTCTTATTTTCAATTTCATCTTCACCTACTTTAATAATTTATCTCTTATATCATCTTTAAAAATATCTAAATAATTCCTACTTAAAAACTTTTCTACTAAATTATTTATAGTTTTTATCTCTTCACTAAATAGCAATGACTTATCATATTTACATGTTTTAGTATACAAATTAATAATTACTTTATATAAAAATTTTTCTCTTCCAAATTCATTATTCTCGCTTATATCTGTTATAAACTCTTCATTAATATAATATGCTCCTAATTGCTTGTCTTCATTTTTTAAAATTCCTTGTTGATTTACTATAACATTATTAATTACATTTCTAAATTTTCCCCATGTAATTTCTTGCATACCCTTTATATATTTATCATCAAATTTTCCTTTACTATCTAATACCCATACAGTTTCCCATCTTCTTTCAAAAGCATTATCAAATGTCTTTACATTTTCATCACTTACATTCATTGTAGCTATAATAGATAAATTCTCTGGTATACGAACTTTTCGTTTTTCATCTCCATACACTTCTTCGGCTATTAATGAATTAGTTATTGAATATACACTCTCTCCATTATTGTTTTTTCTATCTAAAAGTTGAAATATATCTCCAAAAATTGATGCCGCTTCTCCTCTGTTTATTTCTTCTATTATCAAATAAAAATTTGTTTCTTTATTATTTATTGCTTTTTTCAGTATATTTGTAAATGGCCCTGAAACAAAGCTATAAGTTGGTATACTGTTTTTTATACATGGTCTAATTGTTCCTACAAATTCAGCATTAGTATATTCACTATAAAAAGTTACTCTTTCATACTGCTGTTCATCAATCATTTCTCCATTTTTATCCATCAAGAATTCTTTCATCACCCTATATGACTTTCCTGCTCCAGGAAATCCTTTATACAGTATATTTCTCCCCATTATTTTTGAACTTTTCTTATATACATAATTTTCTTTTTTAGTTACATTTTCATTTGTTAGTGCATTAGTACTTCCTTTTGTTTCAAAGCTTATGTACAAATCTGTTAAATACGCTATATCTTTCCTAAATTCTTCATTATTAAATTTATCAAATGATATTACTTTAGAAATAATTGTTGCTTCAACAAACACTGATGTATATTCAAATCCTCTATCTAAGTTTTCTCCATACATTCTTTTATATTCATTTGTAAGTTGTTCCTTTTTTTCTATTTTTTCCATTTTTTTAAGTCCGAGTCATTCCAAATCCGATCCATAGTTCAATATTTCTTTTCTCTATATCAATTGATATACCTGTATAATTTCCTCTAGTTCCTTTTGAATTTTTCTCTAGATAATATAACTGAACCCAAGGTATATATACTCTATTATAAGGAAATCCTAACTTTAACTCTATTTCTACTTTATTATTTAATAATCTATTTCCCTTCATAGCAGTTACTAATAGTTCATTCATTTCTTTTTCATATTTATCGTTTTTTAGTTTTCTGTGTTTTTGTACTTTTCCTGTTTTTTTAGTTACTACATCATATGTTATAATATTTTTCTCATATGTATTAATTATCTTTTCAAAAACTTCTTTTTCAGTCATATTGCATCTTTCCTTTCTCTTTTATTTATCTTATTATAAATAATATCATGCTTATTGTTTATTGTCAAACATTTTGTTGTGTTTTACTGTTTATTTTGATGTTTTTTACTGTTTTTTTACTGTTTTTTTATAATTAATTTTACTATTTTTTCATAAAAAATGCTAGGATACTGTTTTCATCCTAGCATTTTTATTACATAAAATTCATATACTTACTAATATTAGTAAATATTATTACTTTTATTGGTAAATCAAGTCTAAGAAAATTTAATTTATATTTGTTTATTTTATATACTACTAACTAGTCTATAGTTGTACTTGTTTTCCCTGTTCCTACAACATCTTCTTGTAAAGAACTCCATGTATTGCATCCAACTATTCCATCTACTGCCAGCCCCACTTTTGATTGATAACGTCTTACTGCTTCTTGTGTTGCTGCTCCAAATATTCCATCTAATCCCCCCGTTGTATATCCCAATGTATTTAAATCATCTTGTGCAATTAAAACATAATTGCTAATACTTCCTCTTTTTATAAGTGGATATCCACCTGTACTACAAGCAGGAGTTCCGAAACCTTTTATCAAAATGTACCCATGTAGGTGTCAATGATATAGGTTCTACAAAAGTCCAAACACCTGAATTCTTAGCTGAATTCCAAAGTCTTGTTCTTTGTGTTTGTGAAAGTATCTGTCCTACATCGAAGGCTGTCCCTGCATAATGTTGTGATTGTGCTCACACAGTTGAACCACTTTTTGTGCAAAATATAATTGTCAAAACACA
>CALXVN010000069.1 GCA_944392085.1 uncultured Clostridia bacterium
GCAATATTTTGATTATCTACTAGATATTTTAAAAGTTCATATTCTCTTAGACTCATCTCAATTTGTTTTCCATCAACTGTCACAGTTCTGCCTTCTGGATTTATTACTATACCACCATAGTCCTTTACTTCTTTTGCTTCTGGGCTTGTCCTTTTTAAAATTGCTTCCACTCGTGCAACTAAAATTTTAGGACTAAATGGTTTTGTTATATATTCATCTACTCCTAGCTCGAATCCAAAAAGTTCGTCTTGTTCTTCACCTCTTGCAGTAAGCATAATAATTGGTACTTTTGAATTTTGTCTAATTTGTCTTAAAACAGACCATCCATCTAGTTTTGGCATCATTACATCTAATAAAATTAATTTTATTTTCCCTTGATTTTCCTCAAAAATTTTTAATGCTTCTTCTCCATCTCCTGCTTCTAAAATTCCTAATCCTTTCTGCATTAAAAAATCTCTAATTAATTTTCTCATTCTTGCTTCATCATCTACTACTAAAACTGTTATATCTCCCATATTATATTATCCTTTCCATTTATACTATGTTATATATTATACATGCTTTTTGTGTCCATTGTATGAATAATTTGTATAAACCCCACCGATTTTTCAGTGGGGAAATTTTATGTTTCTACTGTTATATTTTCATCTTCTACATGATGTACATATACATTCTGTCCTGGATATGCCATTTTTACATTCTCTGATTCTAGCACCTTTAGTATATCTTTATTTACTCTTTCTCTAAATTCTAAATATTCAGCATATGCAATTATATCTGTATACATATATATAATTATATTTATTGCATCTAGCCCTATTGTATCAAAATGTACTTGTATTGTGTCTTTATTCACATTTTCATTATTATTTAAAACAAATTTTATCCTTCCTAGTATTTTTTCTATTTTATCAGAATTTGTTTCAAGAGGAAGTTTTACATTTAACAAATATCGCCTTTGTTGCATTCTAGACCAGTTTATAATATTATTTGTTGTAAATACAGAATTTTGTATTGTTACAATAGTATTATCAGATGTCTTTATTTTAGTACATCTGAATGAAATTTCTATTACAGTTCCTTCATTTGTTCCAACACTAATCCAATCCCCTACTAGAAATGGTTTATCTGCCATAATAGAAAAACCTGAAATTAAGCTTTTCACAAAGTCTTGTGCAGCTAAAGCTACTACAGCACTTCCTACTCCTAGTCCTGCTATTAGGCTAGATGGATTTATTCCAAATACAGCTAAAATTAAAAGTCCAGCACTAATATATATAATATATTTTAGTATTTTACTAGTAAAATTTGCCACTGTTTTATTTCCATCTGGCATGTCATCATTTCTTAATTTTCTTACTATTCCTTCTTTTGGATCTACAAAATTTACTAACCCTTTAGCAATTATTAAAATTATTGCAATATCTAATATTCTTTTGCAAACTATCATAATTTGATCTATAGGATTAATAATTAATATACCTAAATATATTCCGGCACATATCAATAGTGCTTTTATTGGCAAATAAAATGGACTATTTTTTATTTTTGATTTATCTTTTTCTTTAAACTTAAACACCTTAATTAAAAGATATGCAATTAGTGGACTTAGTATGATAAATAATATCACTATAATTAGTGCTATTCCTATATCTAACAATTGTTCTGAAGTAATATTTTTAAAGAAACTTATTAAATTATTTATTTTTTCCATTTTTATTTACATTCCTTTCTTCCTAATTTCCTAATTCCATTTAGTTGAAAAAGAATCAAATTTTGTAATTTAAAACAAGTTTAAATTTATAAGGCGTATTATTTATACATTAGTTATATTTCAAATGAAGTTTGACGACGTAATAATCATATTATTTTTTTAACTATTTTTTGCAATTAAAGCTTTTATTTTTATTCCTTGCTCTTTAAACATTTTTTCATGCTCTGTTTCTATATTTTCCCAAAAGTCTGTTTCTTCCTCTAAATCGTATGTAATCTTCTCTATTGTAAATCCACTTTCTTTAAAGTAATTTATGCTGTCATTAAATAACTCATCATCATCAGTTTTAAAATAAATTTCTGCACCTTCATTTAGAAATTCTTTATATTTTTCTAATTGTCTTGTATGAGTTAGTCTTTTTTTTCTATGTTTTCCTCTTGGCCATGGATTACAAAAATTAATATATATTTTTTCTATTTTATCTTCTTTTGATAAAATATTATTTATTCTTTCTATATCATACCTTGTTATATATATATTGTCTATTTTTCTATTTGCCATTTTATATTCTTCTTCTATTTTTCTTTTTGCGAGACCCAACATTGCATCTACTAAATCTATTGCAATATAATTTATATCTGGATTATATACAGCAACTTGAGAAATAAATCTGCCTTTTCCACAACCTAGTTCCAAATTTATAGGATTGCCGTTACTAAATAATTCTCTCCATTTTCCTTTATATTCTTCTGGATTATCAATATAAAATTTGCTAGCTTCTAATTCTGCTCTAGCCCACGGTTTAAATCTAATTCTCATTTTTTAGTCTATGTACATCCTTTCAGTTTTCTTATTTTTGATAAAATTATTACAACTTTTAATGTAATATAAATTTTTAATCTGGACATAAAATACACGTTAGAAATAAATTATTAATCCTCCTATTATTGCTATAATAAATCCTAGTATTTTCATTCCCCAAGACGCTTGATTTTGATCTCCAAATCCAAATAGTTTTTTAGTAAGTTTCCTTGCATCATATACCATTATTACTCCTGAGCAAGTCATCATTATTCCTATTAAATTCATAATATATTCCATTCTAAATTTCCTTTCTTTTTTACTAAAGCCAAATATATTTATGAAAATATTTTATTTCAAATTACTTTAAAAAAATTCTACTGTATATTTACATTCAAAAGTTTCTGCTGGCTTTAATGAAATAATATCTTGTTTTTGAATAAATACTCCTGTACTTTTTATAGTATCTGCTGTTGAGTACCATGGTTCTATGCAAATAAATGGTGCATTAGGCTTTGACCATACTGCAAGATATGGAAATCCTGTAAAATCAAGGCTAAGTATTTTTCTTCCAGTCGATTTATTTTTTAAACTAATTTTGTTTGATGTAAGTCCTTTCATTATTAGAGCATCATTATTAAATGTATTTTGATTTATGGCTATTCTCCTTTTATCAATCATCGTATTTCTTGCATATTCTGTACCTACTAGTCCATCAACTAAATACAAAAAATGAATCTTATCTTCATCTTCTTCAAATTCTAAATAATAATTTCCTTTTTTTAATTCATTTGAATCTATCTTAAATGCCGGATGTCCGCCTATTCCAAAAGGAAGTGTAATGTCTCCTGTATTTATTACTTTATATATAGTTGTTACCTTATTTTCATCTAATCTATATGTTGTATATAGTTCAAAATCATAAGGATACCTATTCTTAGTTATTTTGTTACTTCTTAAAACATAAGAATGGAAATTGTCTAACTTTGTTATAGGTTCAAATTCTAAGTCCCTTGCTAATCCATGTTGTGGCATCTCATAAATTCTTCCATTAATAATTGTTTGATTTTTCTTTAGCTTACCTACTACTGGAAATAATACTGGCCAATGTCTTTTCCAATATACTTTTCCATTTTCGTCTACACAGTCTAGTCCTTGGTGGATTCTTTCCTCTCCGTCTAATTTAAAACTTACTAATTCTCCACCCATTTTTGAGGTTAGCATTTTAGTATACATTTATTTTTCTCCCCATTCTACAAAAATCTACAAATTTACACATATATAATATTGTTTTTTTATGTAAATGTCAATAGGATTATGTAATTTATTAAAAAAAGATATAGGAAACCCTATATCTTATATGAATTCATATATTTATATATATCTTCAATTATTTTTTATTTACTAATTCTTTTAATGCTTTTCCTGCTTTGAATACAGGTGCTTTAGATGCTGGTATTTTTATTTCTTCTTTAGTTTGTGGGTTTCTACCTTTTCTAGCAGCTCTTTTTCTTACTTCGAAAGATCC
>CALXVN010000070.1 GCA_944392085.1 uncultured Clostridia bacterium
TTCGCCATATGTGCATTTTGCTTCGCAAATGTGCACAGCCCAAGGAAACTTAACCTTGTTGTATACGTGAAAATCGTTAAAAACACTAAAATATCAAGTAAAAAGTCGATTTTCCCTATACAATAAAAAAACAGTTGAAAAAAACTAATTTATGTTATATATTTATATAAGTAAATTAAGAAAGGGTATTTATATGAAATCAAACTTAATTAAGTATATTTTTATAGTTTTTGTAGTATTTATAATTGGATTTGCTGTATACAAAATAAATTTTAAAGATAGTGATAATAATGAAGTAAATGAAACGAATACAGTTAAAAATACACAAAATGAAGAATCAATTTTAAATATAGGAATATCAGATTTTGATAATATAAATCCATTAATAACGAATAATAAAGATATAATTAGTTTATCAACTATTATATACGAACCACTAATAAAGATAACAGACGATTATAATATTGAATTAAGATTAGCTGAAGAATGGTCAAAAACTAATGATAAAACATATCTTATTAAGCTAAAAGATAACTTAAAATGGGAAGATGGTACATCTGTAACAGGTACAGATGTGAAATTTACAATAGAAAAATTGCAAGAAGGAAAATCAGTTTATTCAGATAATGTTAAAAATATTAAATCGGTAGAAATAATAGATGGTAATACTATTAAATTAAACTTAAATAATGCAGAGGCTTTTTTTGAGTATAATTTAATATTCCCCATTGTTTCTTATGCACAATTTAAAGATGAAGATTTTTACAAATCAAGATTAGCACCAATTTCAACAGGAATGTATAAAGTTATATCTGCGACTACTGAAAAAATCGAGCTTAGCATAAATGAAAATTGGTATAATTCTAATGATGTAGAAAGAAAGATAAGTAAGGTGGTTGTGAATTTCTATGGCACAATGGGAGATGTATATAACAGCCTGAAAATTGGAAATATAGATATGTTATGTACGTCAAAAACAGATACAGAAGAATATATTGGAACTATTCGGTTTTTCTACAAATAATTATAAAGGAAGAGAATTAGATTTTATTAGTTTAAATTGCGAAGATAGTATATTAAAGAATAAAGAAGTAAGACAAGCTATAAATTATGCCATAGATAAGAATAAAATAAATTCATCGGTATTTAGCAATAATTATTATGTATCATCTTTTCCAATAGATTATGGAAATTATTTATATGAAAAAGAAAGTTCATCAAACTACAATAAAGAAAAAGCAAAAGAAGTATTAGAAAATGCTGGTTGGGAATATAGATATGGATATTGGCGAAAAACTGAAAACTATACAACAAAATATTTGAATTTAAATTTAATTGTTGATAATAGCAATGAAACTAGAGTAAAAGTAGCAGAATTAATAGAAGAACAATTAGAAGATATAGGAATTAATGTATCATTATACAAAGTTTCAAACTCTTCATATAAAAATTACTTGACAAATAAAAATTATGATATGATAATAACAGGAGTAAACAATGGATATAGTCCAGATTTAACATATTTTTTGGGAGAAGATAATATTGCTAATTATGAAAATACTGAAATAACAAATTTATTAAATGAAATAAATAATATTTCAGATACCAATGTGCTAAAAGAAAAATATGATAGAATAATTGAAATTTATGAAGACGAAGTACCTTATATATGTTTATATAGAAATAAAAATAAGGTAATACACAGTATTAGGCTTACAGGAGAAATAAAACCAAATAATTATACAGTATATTATAATTTTGAAAATTGGTATAGGCAGTAAAAAAATCAAAAATAGTTCTTGACAAATATAAAAAATAGTATATAATACAAACAGTTGTTTATTAAGGAGGAAAAATAAAATGAGTAATCAAAACCCAGAAAAAATGAGAGCGCTAGAAGCAGCTTTAGGACAAATTGAAAAACAATTTGGTAAAGGTTCAGTAATGAAATTAGGAGATTTTGGAGCAATGGAGGTTGAAGCAATACCTACAGGAGCTCTAAGTTTAGATATAGCTTTAGGAATCGGAGGTATTCCTAGAGGAAGAATTGTAGAAATATATGGGCCAGAATCATCTGGTAAAACTACACTTGCACTTCATATGATAGCAGAAGCACAAAAATTAGGTGGAGAAGCAGCTTTTATAGATGCAGAGCATGCATTAGATCCAGTATATTCAAAACATTTAGGAGTAGATATAGATAATTTAATAGTTTCTCAACCAGATACAGGTGAACAAGCACTAGAAATAACTGAAGCATTGGTAAGAAGCGGAGCAATAGATATAATTGTTGTGGACTCAGTAGCAGCTTTAGTTCCAAAAGCAGAAATTGATGGAGATATGGGAGACGCACATGTTGGTTTACAAGCAAGGCTTATGTCTCAAGCTTTAAGAAAACTTGCAGGTGTTATAAATAAATCTAAAGCAGTTGTAATATTCATAAATCAATTAAGAGAAAAAGTTGGAGTTATGTTTGGAAATCCAGAAACTACAGCAGGTGGTAGAGCACTTAAATATTATGCTTCTGTAAGATTAGATATAAGAAAAATAGAAAATATCAAGCAAGATGGAGAAGTTGTAGGAAATAGAGCAAAAGTAAAAGTTGTAAAAAATAAAGTTGCTCCACCATTTAGAGAGGCTGAATTTGATATAGTATATGGAAAAGGTATTTCTAAAGAAGGAAATATTTTAGATATAGCTGTAAATCTAGACATAATAGAAAAATCTGGCTCATGGTTTAGCTATAATGGTGAAAGAATTGGACAAGGAAGAGAAAATGTTAAAAAATATTTGATGGAAAATCCAGAAGTAACAGCAGAAGTAGAAAAGAAAATTAGAGATAATTTTAATGCTGCTTTTGAAAAAAGCTTAGGTGAAGAAGAAGTAGACGAAGACGAAGAGTAAAATTTTGAAGATAATAGCAGATGTTTTTATGTATATTTTAGCTATGTGTAGAGTTGCAAACATTGATTTATTAAAAGCATTTGTGAACAAGGAAAACAAAAATTTAAAAAGAACTTGGAAATAAAAGGAGAAAAAATGCTTACATTAGAAGAACTAGAAGAGTTTGACAAACTAAAAACTAAAGTTTTAAAGTATATTATGTATAAAAAAAGAACAGAGCAAGAAATAAAAAGGAAATTTTTAAATCTAGATAATCAAGATATGCTTGATGATGTAATAGAAAACCTAAAAGAAATAGGATATATCAATGATGAAAGTTATATTGAAAGAGCAGTAGCAGAATTTATGAACTTAAACAACTTATCAATAAAAGAGCTTAAATATAAACTAATGTCAAAAGGAATTAAAACAAATGATATGGAAAATTATTTTGATAGCCATATTGAAGAATTAGAAAATTATGAAATAAATTCTGCTAAAAATATTATATTAAAAAAACAAAATAGTATGGAAGAACAACAATTAATCCAATATCTGCTAAAAAAAGGATATAAAATGGAAAGCGTAAAAGAAGCAATTAACTATATTACACAATAATAAATATCTGTACTTAGGGAAGGAATGTGTAAGAAAATGCAAAACATATTAACATTAGAAACAAAAAAATACGCTATAAAACTAGAGAACTTTGAAGGTCCTCTAGATTTGTTATGCCATT
>CALXVN010000071.1 GCA_944392085.1 uncultured Clostridia bacterium
TCAGACCATATTTTAAAAGAAAAATCAGATAAAAACACATATCCAGTTCCTAGAATGATGGATAATTTTGAAGTAATAACAATGGTATATAATTTGCTAAATGAGCAAATTAAACTTAAAATTCCTATACATCCAGCAGGAGAATGGCTTTTAGATAACTACTATGTAATAGAAGAAACAGTAAAAGGAATAGAAAAAGAATTAACACTAAAAAAATATAGAAATTTTTTAGGAATAGCAAATGGAAACAATTATGGATTTGCAAGGATATATGTGCTAGCATCAGAAATTGTATCTTATACAGATGCAAAAATAGATGGGAAACTTTTAACTTGCTTTTTAAAAGCATATCAAGAAAAGAAAAAACTAAATATGGAAGAAATCTGGAATATAGGTATATTTTTGCAGATAGCTATAATAGAAAATATTAGAAATATTTGTGAAAGAATATATTCAGCAGCGCTTCAAAAATATAAGGTAGAAAATATAATAGAAAGGCTTGTAGAAAACAAATCAAAAGATGAGTTACGTTTTAGTAAACTAGGAGAATATAAGTTAAAGGTAAAAGAATATGGAGAAATGAAATATCCATTTATTGAATATATGTCATATAAATTAAGACAATATGGAAAAAGAGCATATCCATTTTTAAATATTCTAGAAGAACAAGTAAATAAAATGGGAGTAGATATTTCAGATGTTATAAAAAAAGAACATTTTGATATTGCTGTAAAAAAAGTATCAATGGGAAATTCCATTACTAGCATAAAAAATATTCAAAGAATAAATTTTATAGATATATTTGAAGAAATAAATCAAGTAGATGATATTTTAAATGAAGATCCAGCAAATGTATATGAGAAAATGGACTACAAAACCAAAATATATTATAGAAATATATTGCAGGAAATATCTAAAAAAACTAAAATATCTGAAATATATATTGCAAAAAAATGTTTAGAACTTGCACAAGAAAGACAAGGGAAAAGAGCACATATAGGATATTACTTAATAGATGAAGGAAAACAAGAATTACTAGAAAGCTTATTAGGAAGAAAGATAAAATTTTCAACAAATGAGCAAAAAATAACAAGATATATTACGATAAAGGTAATAATTAGTTTAATTTTAGCATCTTTGTTAGGTGTGTATATGTATACTCAAATTGCAAATGTTTTACTTAGCATTATAACTGCAATTCTTCTTTATTTACCAATAGAAATAATTTTTATGCAAGTTTTACAATATATATTAGGAAAGGCTATAAAGCCAAAACTAATACCTAAAATAGATTTACAAAATGGAGTTTCAAAAGAAGATGCAACTTTTGTAGTTATTCCAACAATAATCACAAAAGAAGAAAAACTAAAAGAAATGATGAAAAAGCTAGAAGTATATTATATAGCAAATAAAAGTGATAACATATATTTTGCACTTTTAGGAGATGTATCGGCAAGCTCAAAGGAAGAAGAAGATTTTGATGAAGTAATTTCAAAATTAGGAATAGAACTTGCTCAAGAACTAAATAAAAAATATCCTGATGATAATTTCCCAAAATTTCATTTTATATATAGAAAAAGGAAATGGAATGATAAAGAAGAATGCTATTTAGGTTGGGAGAGAAAAAGAGGACTTCTTACTCAGTTTAACGAGTATATTTTAAAAAATAGTAAAGAAGATTTTAGAGTAAATACAATAGATTTAAATAAAATACCTAAAATTAAATATGTTATAACCTTAGATGCAGATACAGAACTTGTATTAAATAGTGGTTTGCAATTAATTGGTGCAATGTCACATATTTTAAATAAACCTGAAATACAAAGTGGAGCAGTAGTTTCAGGCCATGGCATAATTCAGCCACGAGTTGGAATTAGTTTAAATAGTGCAAGTAAAACAAAATTTACAAAAATATTCGCAGGGTCCGCAGGAACAGATTCATATACAAATGCCATATCAGATGTATATCAAGACAATTTTGATGAAGGAATTTTCACAGGTAAAGGAATCTATGATGTAGAAGTTTTTTCATCTGTTTTAAAAGATGAAATACCAGAAAATACTGTGCTTAGCCACGACCTATTAGAAGGTTCGTATTTAAGGTGTGGACTCGCAACAGATATAATGCTTATGGATGGATACCCAACATCATATTTAGCATTAAAAACAAGGCTTAGCAGATGGACAAGAGGAGATATACAAATATTAGGTTGGATAAAAAATAAAATAAAAAACAAAGAGGGAATAAAAAGAAAAAATCCATTAGACCTTGTTTCAAAATATAAAATATTAAATAATGTAGTAAAAATTGTATTTTCTCCAATAGCACTTGTTTCAATAATATTTTTAGTTTTAATTCATATTTTCACTAGTGCAAAAATATGGCCAGTAATAACAATTCTAATATTATCAATAGTAATTCCATATGTTGTAGAACTAGTAAATAGGATAATATACAAAAAAAGTGAAGAAAGTATACAAAAAACTTTTTATAAAGGATTTTCAGGATGTAAAGCAAGTATAATAAGAGGAATTTTAGAGTTAGGTGCTTTGCCAGATAAAGCATATACAATGATAAATGCGCTTGTAAAAACAACATATAGAATGTGCAAAAGTAAAAAACATTTATTAGAATGGACAACTGCAGAAGAAGCAGAGAAAAATTCTAAAACAGATTTATTTTCATATTATAAAAATATGTGGGCTAATCTAGTATTAGGGGTAGTTTTTTTAATCTGTGTGCCAAAATGTATGTTAGCAATTGTGCTAGCAATATTGTGGTTTATTACTCCTAGCGTAATGAAATATATAAGTAAAAAAGAAAAAGATGATTTTGCAATAGACAAATTAAATAAAAATGAAAAAGAATATATGTTACAAGTTGCAAGACGTACATGGAAATTCTTTAAAGAAAATATAACAGAAAAATCAAATTACTTGCCACCAGACAATTATCAAGAAGATAGAAAAGAGCAAGTGGTGTATAGAACATCTCCAACTAATATTGGATTAGGACTTTTAGCAGTAACAGCAAGTTATGATTTGGGTTTTGAAAATATAGAGGATACAATTAATTTATTATATAAAATGCTTGATAGTATTACAAAACTTCAAAAATGGAATGGCCATTTATATAATTGGTATAATATAAAGACTTTAGAACCACTTGTACCTAAATATGTGTCAACAGTAGATAGTGGTAATTTTATAGGATATTTATATACATTAAAGCAATTTTTAATTGATGTGAAAAATTTAGAAAATAGTAATAATATAAATAAGTCGAATATAATACAAGAAAAAAATAATAAAGAATGTGAACAAATAAATACAGAAGAACTAAAACAAAAAGTAAATATAATGTTAGGAATGCTAGATAATATAATAAGTGCTACTAATTTTAAATATCTATATTGTAAAGAAAGTAGACTTTTTTCAATAGGATTTAATGTAGAAGATAATAGTTTAACACCATCATACTATGATTTACTAGCATCTGAAGCAAGGCAAGCAAGTTTGGTTGCTATTGCAAAAAAAGATGTACCAGAAAAACATTGGTATAATTTAAGCAGAACACTTACTGAGGTTAATAGATATAAGGGGCTAATATCATGGTCTGGAACAGCATTTGAGTATTTAATGCCCAATATAAATATCCCCAAATATCCGGGAGGATTAATTTCAGAATCTAGCCTATTTGCCATAATGTCTCAAATGAAATATGCAAGGGAATTACAAATTCCATGGGGAATATCAGAAGCAGCATTTAATTTAAGAGATTTAAATAATAATTATCAATACAAAGCATTTGGTATTCCATGGCTTGGATTAAAAAGAGGATTAGCAGATGAAATGGTAGTTTCATCTTATGGAACCATTTTAGCAATAAATGATTATCCAATAGAAACAATAGAAAATCTAAAAATGCTAGAAAAAGAAGGAATGTATGATAAATATGGTTTTTATGAATCAATAGATTACACATTAAATAGACTTAAAAAAGATGAAAAAAGTGCAGTTGTTAAAACATATATGGCACATCATCAGGGATTAATTTTATTATCAATAGATAATTTATTTAATAAAAATATATT
>CALXVN010000072.1 GCA_944392085.1 uncultured Clostridia bacterium
ACTGAAGAAGAAAAAGAAAAAATAGAACCAATTTTAGTGGATACAGATAGTGATGTTGTTAAAAGTATAAATGATAATGATATTGAATTAGAAGGATTAACAAAAATAGCAATTATACAAGCAAGCGTTGGAATTGCAACAATAGTAGTATTTATTTCAATATACTTAGGAATCATTTTCTTGATAGCAAGTGCAGCAATTTTAGCTTTAAAACAATTGACAGAAAGTTCTGACAATAGACAAAGATATATAATATTAAGAAAAATTGGTTGTGACGAGAAAATGATAAATAAAGCACTATTTAGACAAATAGCAATATTCTTTATCCTACCTTTAGTATTTGCAATAATTCATTCTATATTTGGAATACAATTTGTAATTTCAATGATGGCAGGATTAGCAAGTGCAAAGGAATTATTGCCTTCAATTATTGCAACAGTAATTATAATTGGTGTGATATATGGATTATATTTCTTAGCAACATATTTAGGAAGTAAAAATATTATCAAAGAAGAATGATTATAGCCCTTCGGGGCTTTTTTTGTTATATTATATAGCCAAAAAATAAATTATGTGATATATTAAGTATGAAAAGGAGAAACGTATTTATGATTAAAATAGAATTTGATAAAGAAAATAATAAATCAGTAGCTTATGATAATAACACACAAATAGGTGAATGTGTGTTTATTGAAGAAGAGGCTAACTGGAATATAACACATACAGAAGTTAGTAACTTATATCAGGGACAAGGCATTGCAAGAAGATTAGTAGAATGTGTTATTGAAAATGCAAAGAAGTACAATAAAAAAGTTATTGCAGATTGCTCTTATGCTAAAAGAATAGTAGAATAATCAAAAAATATATTAATAATAGTGTGACATTATATGACCAAACATATTGAATTATATCATAAAATAATATAATATAAAAAGGGTGATTTATGTAATGAATTTGTCGAAATCTAAATATTGTAGAGCGATACAATGTAATAAAATGTTATGGCTTGATAAAAACAAACCTGAAGAAAAAGGAGAAATTGATAATCAGGCTGTTTTAGACAATGGAACAAAAGTAGGAGAGCTTGCAAAAGGAATCTTTGGAAAATATATTAATATTGAGTATAATGAAAATTTAGATAAAATGATTTACGATACTAAAGAGGAATTAAAAAGAAGCCAAAATATTATTACAGAAGCATCATTTGAATATAAAAATAACTTTTGTAGTGTAGATATTTTAGAAAATAATGGAGATTCAGTAGAAATATATGAAGTAAAAAGTTCCACCGAAGTAAAGGATATTTATTTAGATGACATTTCATATCAATTTTATATTTTAAGTAACTTAGGATATAAAGTAGCTAAAGCAAGTATTGTTTATATAAATAATCAATATATAAGACATGGTGAATTAAACTTGCAACAACTTTTTAATATTGAAGATGTTACAGATATAGTTTTAGAAAAACAAAAAGAAATTAGAATAAAAATACAAGAAATTAATGAATATATGCAACAAGAATCAGAACCAATGCAGGAAATTGGAATGCAATGTTTCAAACCTTATCAATGTCAATTTTGGCAATATTGTACAAAACATTTACCAGAGCACAATGTTTTTCAAATTAGAAAAATGCACAAAGATAAAGCTATAAAGCTGTACTATGAAGGAAAAGTTAATTTCAAAGATTTAGTAGAAGAAGATTTAAATTGGAGATTTAAACAACAAATAGATTTTGAAGTATTTAATTATGAACCACATATAGATAAGCAAAGAATAAGAGAATTTATGAAAAATCTATATTATCCTATCTATTTTTTAGATTTTGAAACAATGCAAACAGCTATTCCGGAATTTGATAATTTAAAACCATATCAAAAAATTCCCTTTCAATATTCACTACATTATATTGAAAAAGAAAATGGAGAACTTTTTCACAAAGAATTTTTGGCAGAATCTGGAGAAGATCCAAGAAGAAAGTTAGCAGAGAATTTAGTAAAAGATATTCCAAAAGATGTATGTGTTACAGCATATAATATGTCATTTGAAAAAGGAAGAATAAAAGAACTAGCAGAAATTTTTCCAGATTTAGAAGAGCATTTAATGAATATACATGACCACATACAAGACTTAATGATACCTTTTTCAGATAGGATGTATTATTGCAAGGAAATGCAAGGCTCATATTCAATTAAATATGTACTTCCTGCATTATTTCCAAACAATTCAGAACTAGATTATCATAGTTTACCATTAGTACATAATGGAGGAGAAGCTATGGATATATTTCCCGAAATTAAGAATATGCCAAAGGAAGAACAAAAAAAGGCAAGAGAGGGATTATTAAAATATTGCGAATTAGATACTTATGCAATGGTTAAAGTATGGGAAAAATTAAAAGAAATATAGGAGAAAAAGAAAATGGAATTGTATGAAAAAAATGGAAATATATTATATATATTAAATGTACTAAAAAAATATAGTGATGAAAATCATAAGTTAAGTGCAGCTGAAATTCAAAGAAAAATACAAGAAATATATAATGTAGAGATAGACCCAAGAACAATTAGAAGAAATATTAATTTGTTAAAATATAAGTTAGATTATGATATTAGTACAAGAGAGGAAAATAGAGAGGGTTACTATATAAATAGAAATCCTGATACTGACTTTGAACCAGGAGAAATAAGAGCAATTATAGATACCTTTAGTTATGCTAATTACATAGTACCATCTATTGCAAAAAATATTATTACAAAATGTAAAACTATGCAAAATATTTATGAAAATCAAAAAATTAAAAACTATAAGATTTATGCAAATGACACAAAAACAGACAATATGGAAGTAATAAAAAACATAGAAGATATTTCAAATGCAATAGAAAATTTAAATAAAATAGAATTTGAATATTGGAAATATGATATTACTACAAAATTAGAAAAGAAAATAGTAAGTAAACCTAAAGTTACACCTTATGCAATTGTATATAATAAACAAGAGTTTTATATGATAGGCATTAAAGAGGGAAATGATAATTTTTATAATTATAGATTAGATAGAATAAAAAATCTAAAGCAACTGCAAGAAAAAAGGACAACTACTAAAACATCTGCAGAAATTAAGGAATATGCTGAATCATTAGTTGAGATGTTTGGAGGGAAAAAACATGAAATTGAAGCTATATGTCCTAATTTTCTATTGGATACAATATTTGATAAATTTGGTAAAAATATAACCATTATAAAAAATGATGATAAAACATTTAAATTAATAGTTGATGCAAACCCTATGGGATTTAAAATGTGGGCAATGAGAAACATTGATTGTGTAGAAGTAATTAGACCAGAAAGTTTGAGAAATGAAATGAAGGAAATTATAAAAGAAGCTAAAAAAAGATATGAATAAATTATAATGTTAATTATTAGGAGGATATGTTATGATAAAATTTGAGGAATTTTTTAAAGAAGTAACTGAGAAAGGAAAAACAAAAGTTAAATTTAATATGAATGCTGGAAATAAAAAGTATCCTGCTTTAGATTTGTTGTTATCTGATGATGCTAGGTGGATGGAAATGAATTGTTGGAAATCTAAACAGGCTAACAATAATTACTCTGACGCAGAATATGTATTAACATTTGCTCAATATTATACATATGGAATCAACTATTATATGTTTGGAGGATTATATAAAATAGAAAAAATTATGCCTGAAGTATATGATCAAATTGGTTATAGATTAACATTACAAGATGAATTCAAAGAATATATAAAAAGATTAATTATAAAACTTGATAGGCCTGTTGGAAGAGATATATACAATAAACCTTTTGAAAATATACAAAGAGATTTTAACCCAGAAATATATGAATTATTACCATCTGCAAAATTATCTAATTTCAATGGTTATAATGATGTTTTATTATCGCATAAAGAGTTACAAATAATAGCTAAATACGAAGCTCCTGAATGGAAAAATGCCTTAGAAAAGGTAAAAGGAATATATATTATTACTGATACTTCAAATGGAAAAATATATATTGGTTCTGCAACAGGAGAGAATGGAATATGGCAAAGATGGAATTCATATGCTAAAGGCTTGTCTGGAGATAATAAAGATTTTGAGAAGATTTTAAAGGAACATGGAGAAGATTATATAAAAAACAATTTTACATATGCAATTCTAGAAATTTTTGATATTAAAACTAAAGATGAT
>CALXVN010000073.1 GCA_944392085.1 uncultured Clostridia bacterium
ATTAATTTTTCATATTCTTCCCCAGATTTTTCTCCAAATTGGTCTACTATATTTTCTTTGTTATACACAATTTTTGCACATAAAAGTGTATCTGTTTTTGTCTTTTCTCTAGAATATACCATACATTCATCTACATATTGTAGTTTATTTATTAAAAACTCTATTTCTTGAGGATATATATTCTTTCCATTTCTTAAAACTATAATATCGCTCTTTCTTCCTGTTACAAATGTAAATCCATCTTCATCTATGTATCCATAATCTCCTGTGTGTAACCAACCATCTTCTAATGCTTTTTTTGTAGCTTCTTCATTTTCATAATATCCAAGCATTATATTAGGTCCTTTTGCCATTATCTCTCCAACTCCATCTTTATCTGGATTATCTATTTTTATTTCTACATTTTTTAGAGGAATTCCTATAGAACCTGCTCTTTTTCTTTCAGATGATTCTGCTGTTAAAACTGGAGAACTTTCAGTTAGTCCATATCCTTGAATTAGCTCTATGCCTAAGTTGTTATACCATTGTATTGTAGCTTTATCCATTGGTGCAGCACCATAAAGTACAACTCTTAAATATTCATCAAATTGTTTTAATACAGGTTTAAATATCTTTTTTCTTAAATCTATCTTACATTTTAAAAGAACATTAGATATCTTTGTCATTGCATCTATCATTCCTTGTTTACCACTATCGGAAATGGCTTTTTGAATCTTTTTAGCCATTGTTTCAAGTACAAGTGGAACTGCTACAAATATAGATACCTTAAATTCTTTCAAATTATTTGCTATGTGTTTTAGTCCTTCGCAAAACGCTATTGTAGCCCCACAATATGTACCATATATAAATGTTATACTGCATTCAAATGTGTGGTGTATTGGTAAAAATGAAAGTAGGATATCTGAAGGATATATCATAAAATTATATTGATATGCTGAAATATTTTTGCATATATTTTCTTGGGATAGCATAACAGCTTTTGGTTCATTTGTTGTGCCAGATGTAAATAACATAATATACATTTCATTTTCTTTTAATCTTACATCATCATATTTTGATTTTCCTTCTTTTATTATATTTTCTCCCTCTTCAAGTAGCTCTTTAAAATTTAATATTCCATCTTTTTTAATATCATCCATGCATATTTTATATTTAATATTGCAGCCTTGTTCTGTGGCTTCATCAACAGCATTTTGATATTTTTCATCATATACAATTGCATCTGCTTTGCTTCTTTTTAATAATTTTTCAATTTCCTTATCTGTTAATGCTTTATCTAGCGGAACAATAACTCTTCCAGCTGTAGTTACACCTAAATATGTAATACACCACTCATATCTATTATTTCCTATTACTGCTACTCTTTTTACATCTGAAGCTAACACTTTTTCTGCAACTTTTTTAATATCTTTAGCAAACTGATTATATGTTATTTCTTGTATTTTTTTGTTTTCTTTGTACTTAAAAGCAATATTTTCCCCAAAACTTTCATATCTTTTTACTAATTCCCTAAAATTTGATATTTCTTCATGATATCTTTTTTCCATTAAAATTCCTCCTTGTTTTCAAATGTAATATTATTTATTGTTAATATTTATAATTAGTCGCAATGTACTTTTCTTTTAACTTCGTGAAGAAAGAAAATGTCCATTGCCATCTAAGATGCATTAGTTGTTTTTGTGTATATTTATTTTTATACTAAACAGTAACCATATTGTAATATAAAATGTAAAATTTTTCAAGATTTTGTTGATTTTTATTCTTTTTAAGTATATAATTTTTTTGTAATTGTAGAGAATATATATTTTGAAAGGATTATTTAAAATGGAAAAAAGTTTATATGAATTAACTACTCCTCAAAAATCTATTTGGCATACTGAAAATTACTACAGTGGTACAAATATTAATAATGTATGTGGCGTACTTACTATTAATGAACCCGTAAATTTTGAGATATTAAATAACGCAATTCAATTGTTTATTAAAAATAATGATGTATATCATACAAAATTTATTATTCAAAATGATAAACTTATGCAATATGTTGATGATTATGAACCTATAGAAATTGAGTTATTATCTCTTTCATCTGAAAAAGAAATGGACTTAATGGCTCAAAAAATGGCAAATACACCATTTAATTTTTTAGACTCTTTTTTATTTGAATTCAAAATGTTTAAACTTCCTAATAATCATGGTGGTTTTATTATTAACAACCATCACATTATTTCTGACTCTTGGAACTTAGGAATTATGGGCAATGAAATTGTCACATATTATTCTTGTCTTCTAAATAATAATTCTCAAGAAATTGAAAATATAGAAAATCCTTCATACATAGATTATATTATTTCTGAAAAAGAATATAGAAACAGTAAAAAATTTGAAAAAGATAAAGAATATTGGAATAGTTTATTACAAACAGTTCCTGAAGTTGCTACAATTCCTAGCCAATATGCAAATAATGCTAATTCTATTAATGCTAATAGGAAACTATATTCTATTCCCCAAAACTTAATGTGCAAAATATCTGATTATGCATCTTTGAATAAAATTTCATTGTTTAACTTTTTTATGGCAATTTATTCTATTTATTTAGGAAGAGTGTCTAATTTAAACGACTTTTGTATAGGTACTCCTGTTTTAAATCGTTCTAATTTTAAAGAAAAAAATACTTGTGGTATGTTTGTTAATGTTTTACCACTTCGTATACAGATAGATGATGCTTTAGACTTTAAAACTTTTGCTACAAATATTGCACAAGGCTCACTTTCTTTATTAAGACATCAAAAATACGGATATGAAACAATTTTAGAAGATTTAAGAGCAAAAAATACTTCACTTCCATCTTTATATAACATTGTAGTTTCTTATCAAATAACAAAAATTACTGAAAATCAAGACCAAATTCCTCATACGAGTAATTGGATTTTTGATAATTGTATAGCAGATGATATTGATATTCACCTATTTGACTTAAATGATAATAATTTAAATATTGCTTATGACTACAAAGTTTCTAAATATACAGAAAGCGAAATTGAAAAGATTCATAATCGTATTTTATATGTGATTAGTCAAATTGTTGATAATAATGTAAATTGTTTAAAGGATTTAGAAATTGTCACTCCTGAAGAAAAAAATCAAATATTAACTCTTTTTAATAATACAAAAATAGCTTATCCTTACGAAAAAACAATTATAGAATTATTTGAAGAACAAGTGAAAAAACATTCTAATGAAATTGCCATAAACTTTGAAAATGAAGAACTAACTTATGGTGAATTAAATGAAAAAGTAAATCAATTAGCTCACATTTTAAAATTAAATTACCAAATAAAAAATGGTGATATTGTTGGATTATTTATTGATAAATCTTTGGAAATGATAATAGGAATGCTTGCAATTTTAAAATCAGGAGCATGCTTTTTACCATTAGATTTTGAACTTCCTGTAGAACGTTTAACATATATAATATCTAATTCTAATCCTAGTTTAATATTAACAAGTCATAAGCTTTGTGAAATGGTCAAGAGTTTAAATGTAAGTTATTTAGAAATAGATTTAGATTCATCATTTATATATGGAAATAACGCTAATAAAGATAATTTAGAAATTTCAATTACACCTGAAGATTTAATATACATTATTTATACATCAGGTTCTACTGGAACTCCAAAAGGTGTTATGGTAAAGCAAAGAAATATTGTAAGGCTTGTAAAAAATCCAAATTTCTTGAACTTTAAAGAACATGAAATTATGGTTCAAACAGGAACTATTGTTTTTGATGCCTGCATTTTTGAAATTTTTGGTGCTTTATTAAATGGTTTTAAACTACATATTCTCCCTAAAGCAAGATTAATGGACTTTTCATATATGAAGAGTTTTATTAAAGAAAAACAAATCTCTATTTTATTTTTAACAACAGGGCTTTTAAATCAATTAATAAATGAAGATCCAAGTATTTTTGCAAGTGTACGTTATTTATTAACTGGTGGTGATGTAATATCTCCAAAACACATTGCAAAAGTAATTTCTGCTTGTCCAAAAGTACAAATAATTAATTGCTATGGACCTACTGAAAATGGTTCTTATTCAACATGTTATCAAGTTTCAGGAAATGAGAAGGATGGAATAATTCCAATAGGAAAGCCTATTTCAAATTCTACTTGTTATGTAGTGTCTAAAACTGGAACTTTACAACCAATTGGTGTTCCTGGAGAATTATGGGTTGGTGGCGATGGAATTGCTAGAGGATATATAAATAATTATGAACTTACTAAACAAAAATTTGTTAAAAATCCTTTTGGTGAAGGAATTATTTACAAAACTGGTGATCAAGTAAAATGGTTACCTGATGGAAATCTTGTATTTTTAACAAGACTAGATAAGCAAATTAAACTACGTGGATACCGTATAGAACTAGAAGACATTGATACAAATATATTAAAATATAATGGCATAAAGCAAAGTATATCTATATTAATAGAATTAAATAATCAAAAAGCAATTTGCTCATACATTATT
>CALXVN010000074.1 GCA_944392085.1 uncultured Clostridia bacterium
TATACCTGTATATATTCCTTGTTTCGTATTTTATTTACTTTATATTGTTCTATTTCTTGTCTTTTCTTTAATCCTAACTTGTAACATAAATAATCATTTATGTCTTTTCCATAAGGTGCAGGAATATCATATATATTGTACCTATTTAAAGCTATTATAAGTGCTTTTGTTGCATTTCTTCCTGCTCTATCATTATCAAAATGAAGTACAATATTTTCAATATAAGTGTTTCTTTCTAAAAAGTTTTTTACTGCTATCGGTACTTTACTTTGTTCTATATTATTTCCTGATTGATATACCCCTGCTAAAGCTAAAAGGTTTTGATTTTGATAATCATATCCTTTTTGTTTTAATAATGTCGCATAAGATAATAAGTCTATGCTGCTTTCAAAAATATGTAATGTATTATTCTTTATTTTACTTAACATTCTAAAAGAAAACTCTTTTGAACTACCTTTTGCATCTCGCATTATTCTTTTTTCATTTGTACTTCTACACCCTGCATATTTAATATTATGCTCATAATCATAACCCACAAAAACAACATTATTTGTTTTATTTTCCTGATATATTAGTTTTTTATTTATACAATCTAAAATAATATCTTCATCAATTCCTCTATTTTTTAAGTAATCTATAACCTCTTTATTGGTACTTGCTTTTTCTGGAATAATTATCTGTCTAGGTACATTATTTATTTCTGTTTTAGACATTTTATATGTAGTAATATCTTTATTTAATACATTTTTAACAGCTTCTTGTAGTGTCATTTTTTCAACTTTCATTAGATAATCTACTGCTGTTTTTCCTGCCTCATTAGTAGAAAATCTATGCCATAATCCATTACTTATAATGACACTATCGTGAGATTTTAAGGAATAAGTACTAGCACCTTTTTTTACAAGTTCTGATGGATTATTATTCATAAAATAAGTTAGCAAATCTATTTGTTTTGCTTGTTTTACAATTTCTTTTGGTATATATTCTGACATTAGCTGCACCTCCTTCTTGTATTTTTTGCATAAAAATAAGGTACTAGATTTTTTCTAATACCTTTCTATATAATACAGATCATTGATATTAACTTTTAATGCTTTTGCAATTTTAATAGCAAATATTAAACTTGGCATTTTGTAATTACATTCTATATCATTTAGATGTGTCGATGATATTCCCGTCTTATATGATAATTGTTTTAGAGTAAGTCTTTGTTCTTTTCTAATGTCTTTTACAATAAATTTAATTACCATTATAAAAACTCATTGCCTCTTTTATTCCCAATTTAAAACACAAATCTTTTTCCATATCTCCCATTTCTACATCTATTTTTCTAAGTTCAATAAGTGCTTTTTGTTCTTCTTTATTAAGCTCTATAAATTCTAAATCTTCAAACACTTCTGTTGCATTAGGGTACTTTTCACTAATTTTTCTGTACCTGTCTTGCAATTCTTTATACTCTGGTGTATCAAAGCAATATTTTCTTTTTTGTTCTTCTAACCACTCGGAAAAATTATTATTGTTATAATTTAGAAATGAGTCATCATCTTTTTTAATGGATTTTACAGGTGTAATTTCATGTGCTAATTTATTACCTTCTACAATACCTAACTTAAAATAAATAAGTGTCCAACAATCAGTTTCTTCACTTGCTTTTAACTCGTAATTTCTAAACAACTTTAATACTTTTTTTAGTTCATTTTCATCTGTTATAATAGCTTTTAAATAATTTACAAATCCTTCAGATAAATCAGTTATCTCTAATTCCAATTTTTTTATTTGCTCATCTTCATTATATAAATTTTGTTCAAATTCTTCTTTTCTAAAAGTATATAACTGATCTAAAACAGGTTTATTAAATATTTCTTTCATTTCAACTTTCCTCCTTTTGCTGGGAGTATAACACGATATTTTATTTTATAGAAATGTGCAAAATATTTTTTTATACATTTGACATGAAAAAAGAGTAATATCATTATAATATTACCCTTGCCATTTTATATTTCAATATCATCTAAATTTGATAAATCATCTCCAATATATGGCTTATTTATTGTGTCTAGTAACGAGTGTTGTTTGCCTATATTTGTTACATCTATTTCTTTCACACAAAATCTTAACCACTTCAAAGTTAAAGTCATATTTGTAATAATAGCTGTAATTCTTAAATCATCTAAACTATTTTTAGAAACATAACCAGATCCTTGCCTATGTTCAAATCCATTTTTCTTTAAGAATTTTTTTACTTCTGCATAAGCTGTTGGAGCTTTTTTTCCTGTATATTCTTCATATTTTTTTGTGTCAATATCAAAATTTATTGCTTTTCTCATATATTACCTCTTAACCATTTACTGCTTTTACTTCGTAATATGCCTCTAAACAATCTCCTTTTTTCTCTCCTTGCCCATCTCCTTCATCTACATACCAATACCATTCTTTAATTACTTTTAAAAACCAACTTGTATATGGAAATCTTGCAGTAGATCCAAAAGCATTCCAGTCATCATCAGTTCCTTCAAATATTCCCTTTGCAATTTCTTTTATTGTCTTACTTTTATAACTGTTAAAGTGTTTTCTAATTGCATTTAGACATTGTTCTTCTTGATAGCCTGCTTTTTTCAATTTTTCTTTATCAAATATAAATTCCATTTTCATAGATTTTATCTTCCTTTCTCAACATACTATTATTATACCATTAAAGAGGTTAAAATACTACTATTTTTTTAATAAAATACAATTTCTATGATTATATAAATGTTTTTAAGAACACATTTAATTATAAATTTATCAAATAATTTTATTTTTTTATTATTATTTTATTTTCATCAATTCCTAAATAAACGCATATTGCTATTGCATTCCATACATACGGTCTCGATTTTCCATTAAGCCAATTTCTGATTGTATTTTCACTAACATCAATATTATTAGAAAGTTCTTGAGTAGTAATTTTATTTGTTTGTATATATTTTTTTAAGTATGTATAATTAAAATCTTCCGAATTTTTAAAAGCCAGACATCCTAATGACCACTTGTTTCCTTTCTCATTAAAATATTTTCCTACTTTTTCAGCAATTTTTCTTTCCAACTCTTTTTTACCTGATTTTACTTTTAAATTTTTTTCTGATGTTCTTACAATTTTATCATTTTCAAAAATATTAACTTTATATAAATTAAAGATAAGTCCTTGTTTAAGTTCTCTATTCCATTCTGTCTGTAACATATAAATATCTCTACCATTAGCTTCATAATATAATTGGTATTTTATTTTATCAATATTTGGAATGAAGGTTTTAATTTCTAATATTTTGTCTTTCGATGATAAATCACACTTTGCTAAAACATTATCTTTTTTATTAACAACCAATTCTTGTGATAGAATCTGTTCATTACCAAATATATCTTCTTTTATATATTTTATTAAAGGTTTTATTTTTTCTTTTATTATTTCAGTTACTTTATTAATTTCATCAACTTTTTTTTCATCTTCTTTATTTAATGCTGTTATTGTTCCATCTCTGTTAAATAGAATAGGTATTTCATGAACTATTGATGGTAATTTTCCTAGTCTCTTTAATTTCTTCTTGTTTTCTAATTGAAATAAGTATGTTTCATTATTCATATCTTTTACATTTAATAAAGTGTTTATCAAATGTTCTATTGTAATTCCACTTATATTAGTTTCAAATTTTTTTATTTCTGAAGAATTAATTCGTATTTTTTTTATTTGATTAATTTCTGCATGTATTTTTGGAAAATCTTTTATGCAATACTTAAAATTCGTATATGTTGTTAAGTAACTTACAGGAATGATATATTCATTATTAAATTCAAACACTTCATTATTTATAATTATCAATTTATTTCCATTCATACTCTTAAAAAGATTCCATTCTAAAATACAATCATTTAATCCACTATGTACTTCTTGTATATTATCAATTCCATAAATCTTACATAAATTATCTTTAGTAATATTCCCTTCTGAAAATCTACTAGAGATAATATCATGTTTAAAATTATAAAATTTAAGTTTATCAAATCCTTTCAGTTTTTTCCTTTTTAAATAGTTTTTGATAAATTTTTCATCAATATTTCCATATACTAATATTGTCCTCTTTTCTAATTCAAAACTACTAATAACTTCATCTAATTCATTTTGGGTTAATGGGCTTTTGTCTTTTAACATATCTTTTGTGATTCCATTAATATATGTTGTTTCTACTTCATCTGATAATTCAAGTGGTAAAAACCTATCATATATTTTGCCATCGTCTGGCTTATATATTGAAATTGATAAAAGATCATCTTTAATAGATGACAGTCCATTAGTTTCAACATCTAATACAACATACTTTTTCTCTAATTGTTTTTCCATTAGTCTCACCCTTACTAAATTATTTTAAAGTTTCATATATTTTAAGTAGCCTCAAAATCAAATAGTCCATCTGTTCTGTATCATTTCCTTTAGCAAGTTCATTTTTTCTTTTTCTGTCTAATGAATTTATTATAACCCCAAGATCATATCTATCAGCTTTCATTTTATTTTTTAATTTTCCTATGGCTTCATTAACAACATCTGTGTATTTATTCTCTTGTATTAATTCTGTTCTTAATTCGTTTAACGCATATAAAATTATTCTTTGTTCTTCATCGGATAATTCAATTTTTGCTTTCTTTCTAACCATTATAATTTTCTCCATAACTTATTTTTATATTTCAAGAAAATTATATCATAAGAACTTTAAATTAACAACGCTCTGGAGATTTTTTATTAGTCTGTTTTTCTTCTTTTTCTTCTTGCTCATCTCCTAACATTTCATGATCATTATCATTTATTTTTAGTTCTGCATTTATTTTGTCTAGTCTTTGTATTTTTTCTTTTAATTCTTGTTCTTTTGGAAATTCCTTTTGTATTTCTTTCTTTGCATTTTCTAATTGAAACATTGTATTATCTAGCTTTTCTCTTTCTGTTGGTATATCTTTAGCTATATTTTCTAAACAATTATTTATTCTAGTTATATTACCATTTATATCAGTTCCTAAATCTATGGAATAACTAAATTTATTTTTTAATCTAAGCTTAATATTTTTTGAAAAAGAATCAAAACTAACAGTCATATTAAATCCTCTATATTCTCCAATATCTTTTTCTTCCATACTTTTTAGATTTTGTACACACTCTAATAATTTTTTACCTGCATCTTGCTTTTCAGAATATATAATACCCTCTAATTTCATAGGAGAGAATCCATCTTTATTAGGTTTGGTATATTCTTCTAATTTTACTGTATCTTCTTCCATTGCAGCTATTTTATTATTTAGTCTTGCTATTTCCTCTGGAAAATATTTTATAACTTTATCTTGCAAAGAATATCTTTGATTCATAAATTCTTGTTTCAATAATTTTAGTTTTGAAACTTCTGTGTCTAGTGTTGTTTTTTCCAAAATTAATGGATTTCCTGTGGCTAGTGCCTTGATTTCACCATAAGTTAGAGCCTTATCGTCAATATCTTCCATTGTTCTTGCTGGAGTCTTTGATGTCATTATTTGAGATATAAACTTTTGCTTTTGTTCTACTAATTGGTACATATAACTATCAAATGTTTTCTCTGTTACATAGTAATAAACATATACATTTTTATTATCATTATGCTGTCTAATCATTCTACCATTTCGTTGCGTTAAGTCTGATGGTTTCCATGCACAATCTAAATGATGAGTCGCAATTAATTTATTTTGAACATTAGTACCTGCTCCCATCTTTTGTGTTGATCCCATAAGCACTCTTACTGTTCCTTGTCTTACTTTACTAAATAATTCTTTCTTTTTTACTTCTGTATCTGCCTCATGAATAAAAGCTATTTCATTAGATGGTATTCCCTTTTGAATTAGCTTTTTCTTTAATTCATTATATACATCTGTAAATTCTTCTTTTTCATAGCCTTTTAAATCTTTAGGAGTAGATAAATCGCAAAATACTAACTGAGTAGATTTTTTATCTTGATTTTCATTCCATATTTTATATATATTATCTGCACAAGAATTAACTTTACTACTTTCCTCATCTGGTAATAAAGGATTCATAAGTCTTTGGTCTAAAGCGAGTTTTCTTCCTTCATTAGTAATTTTCAGCATATTATCTTGTGTTGCATCTACTGCTCCATTTCTAATATTTTCTGCTCTTTCTCCTAATTGTTGCACCATCTCTTGTTGTATTTCACTTGGTTTTACTACTACATTTATATTTTCAAAAGCTGGTGTTGGTAAGTTTAAAGTGTCAGCTGTTTGAATATCAGCTATTTCCTTAAACATTGACATTAACTCTGGTAAATTATGAAATTTAGCAAATCTAGTTTTTGCTCTATATCC
>CALXVN010000075.1 GCA_944392085.1 uncultured Clostridia bacterium
ACAGAAGTCAAGCTCCAATGTGCCGAAGATATTTGTGGGTTACCCTGCTGAGAAAATAGGTTGTCGCCAGTTTTTTTTATATTTAAAAAGCATATATAAGATTAAAGTATTTAGTTTTATATATGCTTTTTTTGTAATTTTACAATTGTTTAAAATTTGACAATTGGAAATGATTAATATAAAATATAGTAGTAGAAAAAATTAAGAGGTGGTAATAGTGTTAGATTTAAATACTCCAAATGAATATTTTATTCATCATGTAATAGATGAAAATTATGTTTTAAAATATAAATCAGAAGATTTAACAGCTGTTGCTCTATATGAAGAATTACAACAAGAACAATCTACAAATAGAGGAAAAAATCAATTGGCAAAAGGAGCAAATGGAAGTACTTTATTAAATAAACAGGCAAGATAAAATAAGGAGGTTAGATATGCATAAAAAAATTAGTGACAAAATTTATTGGGTAGGAAAGACAGATTGGGAATTAAAAAAATTCCATGGGGATGAATTTACTACTAGAAAAGGCTCTTCATATAACTCATATTTAATAAGAGATAAAAAAACGGTTTTAATAGATACTGTATGGCTTCCTTATGATAGGGAATTTGTAAATAATTTAAAAAAAGAGATAGATTTAAAGAAAATAGATTATATCATAATTCAACATGGAGAAGTTGATCACAGTGGAGCTTTAATAGAACTTATGGAAGAAATACCAAATACACCAATTTATTGTACTAATAATGCGGTAAAATCATTAAAAGGGCAATATCATAAAGAATGGAATTTTGTAACAGTAAAAACAGGAGACAAGTTAAATATTGGAGAAAATACTTTAACATTTATAGAAGCTCCAATGCTTCATTGGCCAGATACAATGTTTACATATATGGATAAAGAAGAAATTTTATTTAGCAATGATGGTTTTGGGCAACATTTAGCATCAGAGTTTTTATATGCTGATGAAGTAGATGAAGCTGATTTATTTAACCAAGCTTTAACATATTATGCAAATATTTTAGCACCATTTGGAATGATGGTAAAAATGAAAATAAATGAGATATTAAATATGAATTTGCCAATAAAAATGATTTGCCCAAGTCATGGTTTAATTTGGAGAAAAAATCCAATGCAAATAGTAGAAAAATATTTAGAGTGGGCAAACAATTATAAAGAAAATCAAGTAACTATTATATATGATACAATGTGGAATAGTACAAGACTAATGGCAGAAAAGATAGCAGAAGGAATTGTAAATGCAGATAAAAATGTGCAAGTGAAAATAATGAATACTGCGAAAGATGATAAAACAGAAGTTTTAACAGAGGTATTTAAATCTAAAATTATTATAGTAGGCTCACCAACTGTAAATAATGGATATTTACATTCTATTGCAGGTATACTAGAAATGATAAAAGGTATGAAGCTAAAAGAAAAGAAAGCAGTTGCATTTGGAAGTTATGGTTGGAGTGGAGAAGCTGTAAAACTAATAACAGAAGAGCTAAAAAAAGCAGGTTTTGAAATTATAAATGATGGGTTAAAAATGTTGTGGAAACCAGATGAAGAAATGTCTCAAGAATGTGTTAAATTTGGAGAAAAGGTTAAATAAAAAAATATTGACTGATAAAAAGTAGTATGATATAATTTAAATAAATTTTACGAAAGTAAGCAAAAGAATAAAAATTAAAAGGGAGGAACGAAAAATGGCAAGAAAAAAGGCTATTAAAAAAATACAGAAAAGACAAAATGGAATAACACTAGTGGCGCTTGTAGTAACAATAGTAATCTTAATCATATTAGCAACAGTAACAATAAATGCAACATTTGGAGAAAATGGATTATTAAAAAAAGCTCAAGAAGCAAAAGATATGACAACAAATGCAATAAAGGCAGAAGAAGAAAGCATGAATGAAATGTTAGAAGAATATGCACATATAATAGCAGAAGAACCAGAAATACCAGTACCAGACGAACCAGAAGGCTATGTAGATAGCGTATTAGCAGTAGCTCCAGAAATATCAGATGGAATGGTACCAGTAAAGTGGGATAGTACCAAATCAAAATGGGTAAAAACAACAGTAGATGATGAAAAGTGGTATAATTATGCAAATAAAGAATGGGCAAATGTAGTATTAACACCAACAAGTGGAGAAAATGAGGGAAAAGATGCAACAGGAACAGTAGATGTATTTAATGAAGATGGAACATTAAATGAATCTTCAGCATATAGCATGCTAGTATGGATACCAAGATACGCATACCAAATAACAAGTCAATATCATACAAGTGGAAGTACAGCAGGAAATATAGATATCGTATTTATAGATACAAATAATCAAAATAAAGATAAAACAAAAACATATAGTGAAGAATATCCAAGCTATACAACAGGAAGTGGAATGTCAGATTTCGTAGTACATCCAGCATTTAATTATGGAACAACAAAACTTGCAGGAATTTGGGTAGGAAAATATGAGACAAGCCATACAGAATGTACAACAACAGAAAGTACAGGAAGTACTGATACAAATGTAACAACATTAACAGCAACAATAAGAGCAAATGTAACAAGTTGGAGAAATATAAGTATAAGTAATATATATACAGTGTGTACAGAATTAAATAAAGCAGGAAATCCATATGGATTAAATAGTAACGATATGGAGTCAGTAGATCCACACCTAATGAAAAATACAGAATGGGGAGCAGTAGCATACCTAAGCCAAAATACAACATATGGAAAAGGGACAGAAGTAACAATAAACGATAATAGTAGCTATATAGCAGCAGATGGAAGTTATATAAGTAATGCATCACAAAGCACAACAGGAAATGTTTGGGGAATATACGATATGAGCGGAGGAGCATATGAATATACAGCAGCATATGTAAATAATGGACATTCAAACTTAACAGATGCAAATTATGGAAAAAATGTATATGAAGCAGAAGCAAAATATAAAGACGTATACCAAGCAACAAGTACATCAGGAAGTGATAGCCAGTCAGGAAATTATAACTTGCTAAACCCAAAAGAGAAATATGGAGATGCAGTATACGAAACATCAAACAGTTATTCTGGTTCAACATCATGGTATTCAGATTACTCTAGCTTTCCTTACTCGAACTACCCTTTCCTTGGACGTGGAGGCTTCTATATCAGTGGTTCGGATCCAGGCTTGTTCAGCTTCGACGACAACGCTGGCGGCAGCGACGGCAGCAACTACTCGTCCCGTGTGGTCCTACCTGTAATGTGATATCTGCTATTCTAAAGCTGCATTAATGGTAGTAGAAGATTAAGAAAGAATAGTAACTAGAACAATAGAGTAAAAAAAGATGTGGCATATCAAAATCAGGTAGAGCTTGTCAAGATTGGTGTGTAAATTTTTGAAATTTGTTTTAATGAAATAGAATATTATCAAAAACATTATTAAGTAGTAATATCGTAACATTTTATTAGAGAAAATCTATCAAAATACCTTGACAATAACTAACAAATATGATACAATATTCAAGCGTATGTAGATAACATACGCTTATAAAAATAGCAAAAAAAATTTAAGCATAAATATATCTGGAGGTGTATAAAATGGCTGCAAAAGGAGCAAGAGAACCAATAACATTGGAATGTACAGAATGTAAAAGAAGAAATTACATGACAGAAAAAAACAAAAAGAATAATACAGAAAGATTAGAAGTTGTTAAATATTGCAAATACTGCAAAAAACGTACTACACATAAAGAAACAAAATAGTAAATGCCTTTAAGGAGGAATAAATAATGCCTAAAGAAGCAAATAAAAAGCAAGATAATAAAAAGCAAAGTAAAGACAAAAAACATTTTATGAAAGATTTTAAGGCAGAATTAAAAAGAGTAATTTGGCCAACACCAAAGCAATTAATAAACAATACTGTTGCAGTAATAACAGTTGTATTAATAACAGCTGCTATTGTATTTGTGTTAGACTTTGTTTTTGAAAGTATGAATACCTATGGTATTGATAAATTAAAGCAAATAGTAGATACTACAAATACAGAAAATGTAGTGGATTCAAATAGTACAACTGACGACGAATCAGTTAATGAAGAGGCTAATGAAGTTACTAATAGTGTAGATAATTCAGAAGTAGAAAATTCTAATAGTGTAGAAGAATAAAGGAGGCTAAAATATGTCTCAAGATGAAAAAGAATTGGTGCCAAGATGGTATGTTATACACACATATTCGGGCTATGAAAATAAAGTAAAAACAGACCTTGAAAAAACAATAAAAAATAGAGAATTAGAAGATTACTTTTTTAACATAATTGTTCCAATGGAGGAACAAATAGAAATCAAAGATGGAAAAAGGAAAACTAATTTAAAGAAAGTTTTTCCAGGTTATGTATTAATAAAAATGATAGTAACTGAAAAAACTTGGTACATAGTAAGAAATACTAGAGGAGTTACAGGTTTTGTTGGTTCAGGTACAGATCCTATTCCACTTACAGAAGATGAAATAAGAGCTATGGGATTTGAAATAGCTGAAGTTAATGTGGATTATGATATTAATGATTCAGTAAAAGTTTTAGATGGACCATTAACAGATTTTATTGGTACTGTAACTGAAATAAATAAGGAAAAACATAAAGTAAAAGTTTTAGTATCAATGTTTGGAAGAGAAACTCCAGTAGAATTAGACTTTTCACAAGTACAAAAAATATAGTTAATAATCTTTTTTAGATTAATATACATATTCCAATTAAAAGGAGGTGCTAGACTAAAATGGCAGAGAAAGAAATAGGTAATGTTATAAAATTACAAATACCTGCAGGTAAAGCTTCACCAGCTCCACCAGTTGGACCAGCTTTAGGTGCTAGTGGTGTAAACATTATGCAATTTGTAAAAGAATTCAATGATAGAACAGCAAACTTAAATGGAATGATAGTTCCAGTAGTAATTACAGTTTATAAAGATAAATCATTTGAATTTATTACAAAAGAACCACCAATGGCTGTTTTAATAAAGAAAGCTGCTAAAATAGAAAAAGCTTCAGGAAAACCAAACAGAGATAAAGTAGCTAAATTATCTAAAGCACAAGTTGAGGAAATTGCAAAACAAAAAATGCCAGACTTAAATGCAGCATCATTAGAGGCAGCAATGAGTATGGTAGCAGGAACTGCAAGATCTATGGGTGTTGTAGTAGAAGAATAATTTAAATTATGGGAGAACATATTTTGTTCGTTTGAACCAAAGGAGGTAAAAAATGAAAAAAGGAAAGAGATATCAAGAAGCTGAAAAGCTAGTTGATAGAACAAAAGTATATAGTGCAAAAGAAGCACTAGACTTAGTTCAAAAAATGCCTAAGCCAAAATTTGATGAAACAGTAGAATTACATGTAAAATTAGGTGTAGATTCAAAACAAGCTGATCAACAAGTAAGAGGTACAACAGTACTTCCAAATGGTACAGGTAAAACATTAAGAGTATTAGTTTTTGCTAAAGGACCAAAAGCTGAAGAAGCTCAAAAAGCAGGAGCAGATTTTGTTGGAGCAGAAGAATTAATACCAAAAATCGAAAAAGAAAACTGGTTCGATTATGATGTTATAGTTGCAACTCCAGATATGATGGGTGTTGTAGGAAGATTAGGTAAAGTATTAGGACCAAAAGGTTTAATGCCTAACCCAAAATCTGGAACAGTAACAATGGATGTTACTAAAGCAATAAAAGATATTAAATCTGGTAAAGTTGAATATAGACTAGACAAAACAAATATTATTCACTTAGGATTTGGTAAAGTTTCATTCGGTACAGATAAGTTATTAGAAAACTATGAAACAGTTATGAATGCTATTATTAAAGCAAAACCAGCAGCAGCTAAGGGACAATATATTAAAAGTGTAGCTATATCTACAACAATGGGACCAAGTATGTATATTGATCAAAAATAAGATAATTGGACATTTATGAATTAAAATATTTCAAAGTCCAATATATATAAAATAATATATAGCCAAAGACAGTAAGCATAAAAATAAGTCTTACCTAGGTATATAATTGTACGGAAATAATCTCTGTATATATATGCCTATAGCTATATATACAGATTTTTGATTTATCGAAAAGAGGTGAAATAAAATTGGCTAGTGAAAAAATCTTAAAACAAAAAGAAGAAGTGGTAAATAATTTAGCAGCTGACATAAAAGATGCATCTTTAATTCTTTTAGTAGATTATAGAGGTATTACAGTTGAAAATGTTACAAAATTAAGAAATGATGTAAGAGAAGCAAATGCAGAATACAGAGTTATAAAAAATAATATTATAAAAAGAGCTTTAAATCTAAATGGTGAAAACGGTTTAGATGAATTACTAGAAGGACCAACAGCATTAATTACAAGTAAAGAAGATTATTTAGCTCCTGCTAAAGCTATATATAACTTTGCAAAAAATAATGAATTCTACAAAATAAAAGGTGGAATTATTGAAGGTAAAGTTATGACAGCAGAAGAAATAATCACTTTAGCAAAATTACCATCAAGACAAGAACTTCTTGCAAAACTTGCTGGTGCTTTACTTGGAAATATTACAAAACTTGCTGCTACACTTGAGGCAGTTAGAGTACAAAAAGAAAATGCTTAAAAATAATTATAAAAATTAATAATTGCAAACAGCCAAGTTTGCGAAAAAATAAAATTTTAAGGAGGATTTAAAAATGGCAAAAATAGATGAATTATTAGAAACTATCGACAGCTTAACAGTTGTTGAATTAGCTGAATTAGTAAAAGGAATAGAAGAAAAATATGGAGTATCTGCAGCAGCAGTTGCAGCACCAGCAGCTGGTGGAGCAGC
>CALXVN010000076.1 GCA_944392085.1 uncultured Clostridia bacterium
TTTATAGTAAATAGCGCAAACGAGCACGGCTTCATCGGCGAGCAAATAGATAACCAAACCATGCAGCCAAACTGGGTAATCGGTTTAGCTTGGGCTCACGCAATGTTCATTTTGTCGCGATAGGGACAGGCCTTTTCGCGACAAATTGAGAAATTTAACAAAAATTGTAAAAATATTGTGAAAAATATAGCATATTTATAAAAAATGTGCTATATTTTAATGTGTTAAAGAGTAATGTTGGGGGCATATTATTCTTAAGCAAAAATTAAAAAAAGTGAGGAAGAATGATTATGTCCCGTTTAGCACGCTCAAATAGCAAAATAAGAACCAATGCATATCATATTTTATTAAGAGGTATAAATAAGCAAGATATATTTCTTGATAAATATGATAAAGACAAGTTTACAAAATGTTTAATCGAAACAAAAGAGAAATATAATTATTCGATTTATTCTTATGTTATAATGAATAATCATGTACATTTAAACATTTATGATAAAGAAGATTCTATGTCAAAAATAATCCATAAATTATGCACAAGTTATGGAATGTATTTTAATAAAAAATATGAACGAGTAGGACATATTTTTCAAAATAGGTTTAAAAGTATAGGTATTGATACAGAGGAATATCTTTTGAATCTTGTACGATACATACATAGAAATCCTGAAAAAGATGGAATTAGCAAATTAAATAAATACAAATGGAGTAGTTATAACGAATATATAAATAATAGTAAATTTATAACTGATATAGATTTTATATTAGATTTATTTGACACAAATAGAACAAAAGCAATAGAAAAATTTGTACAATATAATCAATTGGTAGATAGGCTACATTCAGATGCTGAGTATGAGTTTGAAAGTAGACTAAGTGATGAAGATGCAAATTATTGTATTAAAAAAATGTTAAATATTACAAATGTTTTTGAAATACAAAATTATGAGAAAACTAAAAAGTGTGAAATTGTCTATAAAATATCACAAATTGTTGGGATTAGTTCTAGCCAAATGGAGAGATTATTAGGGATGAATAAAAGAACTATTCAAAGAATAATAAAAAAACACAATGAGAAGAATAATTTTTAAAAATGTCGCGAAAAGGCC
This sequence comes from uncultured Clostridia bacterium, assembly GCA_944392085.1. GTDB lineage: Bacteria > Bacillota > Clostridia > TANB77 > CAG-508 > CALXVA01. The sequence goes on from CALXVN010000076.1 coordinate 1,110, forward strand.
TGTCCCTATCGCGACAAAAAGGAGAGAAAAATGGCAAAGGCAAAGACGGTTTTTGTGTGTAGTGGGTGTGGATATGAGTCTGCAAAATGGTTGGGAAAATGCCCAGCTTGTAATGAATGGAATACTTTTTATGAAGAAAAGGTTGTGTCAAGTTCAAATAATCCATCAAGTGCAAATGGCGGAAACAAAGCAAAAGCAATGCCTCGAAAACTTAAAGAGGTGGAAGGTATTGAAGTAGCTAGAACTAGTACTGGAATAGGTGAATTAGATAGAGTGTTAGGTGGAGGTTTGGTAAAAGGCTCTCTTGTATTAGTTGGTGGTGAGCCAGGTATTGGTAAATCTACACTTATATTGCAACTTTGTGATAAAGTGCAAGGTGAAGGAAAAGTTTTATATATATCAGGAGAGGAATCTGCCGAACAAGTAAAAATTAGAGCAGATAGATTAAACATAAATAATGATGAGTTAATGTTTTTGGGAGAAACTAATATAGATAATATTCAAGAATCAATATTTTCTATAAATCCTAAACTTGTAATAATTGACTCGATTCAAACCATGTATTCAGAAGAAATCACTTCAGCAGCAGGGACAGTGAGCCAAGTAAGAGAGATTACGGCAAGAATTATGAGAATGTGCAAGGATAATGGGATAACTACAATAATAATCGGACATGTTACAAAAGATGGAAATATTGCAGGGCCTAGAGTGCTAGAACATATGGTAGATACAGTGCTTTATCTTGAAGGAGAAAGATATTTTTCATATAGAATATTAAGAAGTGTAAAAAATAGATTTGGATCAACAAATGAAGTAGGTATGTTTGAAATGAAAAATGAAGGAATGGTAGAAATAACAAATCCATCATCAATACTTATTTCAGAAAGAAACGATAATCCAGCAGGTTCTGTAATTGTAGCAAGTATGGAAGGGACAAGACCACTTTTAGTAGAGCTTCAAGCATTGACTACACCTAGTGTATTTGGTATACCAAAAAGAACTGCAAATGGTATAGATTATAATAGGCTTGCAGTACTTATTGCAGTTATAGAGAAAAGAGCAGGAATTGCGCTAGGCTCGCAAGATGTATATTTAAATGTAGTAAGTGGCATAAAAATTGCAGAACCCGCAATAGATTTAGGAGTGGTATTAGCTTGTACCTCAAGTTATAAAAATGTTAGTATTCCGCAAGATGTGGTGGTAATAGGAGAAGTAGGTTTAACAGGAGAAGTTAGAGCAGTAAATATGATAGAAAAAAGAATAAAAGAAGCGGAAAAACTCGGATTTAAAAAAATAATTATACCGGAAAGTAACAAAAAACTATTGAAAGATAATTTTAAATTGGATATAATAGGTGTGAAAAATATAAATGAAGCAATAAAAGGATTAAAGTTAAGATAATAAATAAAAAATACTTACTAGGCTGTATGTAAAATGGTACAGACATAAAATAGTAAACATAAAAGTGTCGCGAAAAGGCCTGTCCCTATTGCGACAAAAGGAGAGAAAAATGGCGGATGAAATTGAAGATGTTTTAAAACAAATTGCGCCAGGTACGCAAATTCGTAATGGTTTGGAAAATAT
>CALXVN010000077.1 GCA_944392085.1 uncultured Clostridia bacterium
AGATTTTGAGTCTGGTGCGTCTGCCAGTTCCGCCACATCGGCATTAATACTTTATTATATTATCAAAAAAAGAACCAAAATGCAAGTATTTTAGTTCTTTTTTATTTATTTTTATAAATTCACATCACCATTTAAAGCATTTAAAATTGGTGGTAACATTTGTTTCTTTCTAGAAACAACATTTTCAAGCATTGCAGTATGATTATCTACTGGTATTCCAAATGCTTTTTCTACTACTGGAGCATCATTTCCTAATGATATAATTTTTGAATTTGAATTTATTATATCTGTTGCTGCAAATACATAAAAATCTAAATTTTCTTTTTCTATATCTTCATTTATTGCTTGTTCAAAATATGCTTGATTTTTAAATATTGAATCTAAATCTGCTGTATTTACTTGAGCTATTCTAAATCTCTTATTTGATTGTTCAAATAGTTTTGAGTCAATATTTATAACTTGTTCTGGTGTAAAATCACTAATGTCTGTTCCTGCTTTTAACATATCTACACCAAAAGTAGAAATATCTAACCCAGAAATTTTTTCTAATTCTTGTACTGCTTTTTTATCTGCCTCTGTTGTTGTAGGTGATTTTAAAACCAATGTATCTGATGCAATAGCACTAAGCATTAATGTAGCTATATTTTTATCTATTTCAACATCATTTTCTTTATACATTTTATATAATACAGTTTGTGTACATCCCACTGGCTCTGCTCTATAATATATTTGATATGGAGCTATAAAGTTCATACTATGGTGGTCTACTACTTTTAATACTTTTGCATTTTCTATATTTCCAATTGATTGTGTTGCTTCATTGTGATCTACTAAAATAACTTCTTGACCATCTTCAACAGTTTCTACTAATTCTGGTTCTTCTAGTCCTAAAAAGTTAAGAACATACTTTGTTTCTTTGTTAATTTCACCTGTTCTTACTGCTTTAACATTTTCATTTCCTAATTTTCTTTCTAGATTTTCCATTACTATAGCTGATGTTACTGAGTCTGTATCAGGACTTTTATGTCCAAATATTAAAACTTTATTTTCCATATTATACCCCCATTTTTTACTATTTTTTTCTCACTGACTTTTTTATTATAGCATAAAATGGAAAAAAAGTCAAATTTTCTGTGTTTTATGTTAAGTTTTTAACTATATAATTCCAAGAATCCCTACACATATCCTCTAAACTCTTTTCTGCAATCCAACCTAGCTCATTTTTTGCTTTTTCTGCATTTGCATAAAATTCTGCAATATCCCCTTCTCTTCTTTCTACTATTTTGTATGGAACTTTTTGATTAGTTACTTTTTCAAAAGTATTTACAATATCAAGTACACTATATCCTATTCCCGTTCCCAAATTATATATATATAATCCGCTTCTCTCTTTATTTAACTTCTCTATTGCTTTTACATGACCTTTTGCTAAATCTACTACATGTATATAATCTCTAACACCAGTTCCATCCTTTGTAGGATAATCATTTCCAAATATTGATAACTCTTTTAGCTTCCCGCATGCGACTCTAACTATATATGGCATTAAATTATTTGGTATTCCTTGTGGTTCTTCTCCTATAAGTCCACTTTCGTGTGAACCTATTGGATTAAAATATCTTAAAATTGCTATATCCCAGCTATTATCTGATTTATATATATCTTTTAATATTTGCTCTATAAATAACTTTGTTGTGCCATAAGGATTTGTTGTTCCACCAGTTTTCATTGTTTCTACATAAGGTATTTCATTTTCTTCACCATATACTGTTGCTGATGAACTAAAAACAAACTTCTTCACATTATATTTTTTCATAGTATCTAATAATACTAATGCTCCTGATACATTATTTATATAATAATCTATTGGTTTTTGTACTGATTCTCCTACTGCTTTAAATCCAGCAAAATTAATAACTCCATCAATGTCTGGGTTTTCTTTAAATACTTTTTCTAATTCTTTTCTATTAGAATAATCTATTTCATAGAATTTAAAATCTTTTCCAGTTATTTTTTTTATATTTTCTAATACTTGAGGTTTACTATTTGAAAAATCATCTATCATTATAACCTCCATATTATTATTTAATAATTCAACTACTGTGTGGCTACCTATATATCCAGCGCCACCTGTTACTAAAACTGACATGTTTTTTCCCCTTTCTATTCTTCTATTAATTCATTTATCTTCTCTTTTGCATTTTCAATAGATTTTTCATCTGGAATTATTACATAAGATTTTAATGTTCCTATTGAATAGGTTGGCATATATTCTCCTGTTCCTGTTAAAGTATTGTTTTTTATCTTCCATATTGGCTTGTTTTGTACTTGTAATTTAACTAAATCGCTTATCTCTTCTTGTCCTATATTGGTTTGCAAACTTGTTTGTAAAGTTTCTAGTATATCAGTATATTTGGTTAATAGTGCTGTACTATTTATTACTTTATTTATAATTGCTTCAATAACAGCTTGCTGATTTTTTATTCTTTGATTATCTCCATCTTCAAATGCATATCTTTCACGACTAAACCATAATGCTTCTCTACCATTTAAGTAATTATATCCTTTCTCATACTTATATCCTATTGAACTACTTGTAAATTCATATTCTGAATATACATCTACCCCTCCTAAAATATCTATCAAATTCATAACAGTTGTAAAATTAACCCTTATATAGTAATTTATATCAATATCTAATAAATCTTCAACTGTACCAATAGTTTCATCTACTCCATATAATCCTGAGTGTGTTAATTTGTCTTTTTCATTTTTACTATGAAGTGTAACATAATAATCTCTTGGAATAGATGTAAGTAATATTTCATTTGTTTTTGTATTTACTGTAGCTATAATATTAGCATCACTTCTTGCTACTTTATTTATTCCTCCTTCTGCATCTATTCCTGTTATATACACATTAAATATTTCATTTTCTATTGTAAATTTTGAATCTTGTGTATTTAATGTATCACTTTTTTGTATTTCATGTTTAGAAGTATATATTATTTTTGTGTCAGATTTAAAATCTTGTATTTCTTCTGCTAGTATATCATATTGTGATGAACTTACCAAAATCACATTGAGCTTATCATCTATTAATTTCTTTCCTAAATATGTCAAACTATTATCTGTTTCAAATGTAATACTAACTTTTGATTCAATATCTTTTTTTACATCATCTTCAATTTGAAATGCATATATTACTTCTTTATCAATATCTTCGATTACGTTATAATTACTATCTTTTTTTACTATAACATAATATTCTTCTGTTTCTACTAAATCTTGAAACATATTTTTAAAAAATTCAGTAGTTGCATTGGCATAATTAGATACATACAAATATACACCTGATAATAATAAAATTATTATCAAACATAATATATTTAAAGCATAAGATTTATGCTTTTTTGCCAAACCAATTATCATTAAAGTTGTAAAAACTATTTCTGCAATTGTAAATATTATTATATAACTATTTGGAAGCAAATTCAATTTAAATATTGAGATATAAAATATTATTGTAATTATCATAAATACAAAAGCTATTATCTTTAATAAAATATTTATTATTTTAAAATCATGTTTATCTGACACATCATTGCTTTGTTTATTACTCATTCATTTTCCTCCTCTTTGCTATTCATATTAGCACAAATTAATGGTATTGTAAAGAAATATATCATACTTATTGTATCTGCATAACCTATTGAAAATCTAGTAGTTGTTTCAAAACAAGAAATCGCCAAAAATACGATAATAGATGATAACATAATCTTTTTTTCAGCATTTCCTAATTTACTATTTAGTATTTTCTTTATTATAATATAGAATAAATATATCAACCCTATTAAACCTACAATTCCATAAGACACTAAAGTTTCTACATAAATATTATGGAATTGGTCAAGTGGTGAATTATATTCATTCATGTTAATATTTACTCCTGTAAATCTTCCTACTCCTAATATTGGATTATCTTTAAATATATTAAATCCATTTATCCACAAAGCTAATCTTCCTGATTCTGTATTAACTGTATATGTTCTTATAAATAATTTATTTATATTTTTCATTAAATCTGGTATTTTTATAAGCAAAATTGTGGCAATTATTATAAACAATATTACAGAGGCTACTATTATTATTTTTTGTTTTTTAGTCAATTTCGAATTTATATTTTTAAAATTAAGACATAGATATACACCATATAAAATAGCTAGTCCTAATATTGCATTTCTAGACATTGTTAGGATAATACTAATTATAAATAATATTTGAATTGCTATATATTTTTTACTTACTTTATTAGCAATAATATATAAATTAGCAATTATACATATAAGCATAAATATTGCATATTGATTTCTATTTGGAAAAAAAGAACTAATACTTACATCATAAGATTCTTTAATGTTAACAATATTAATAATATCATTCCAATTAGCAATAACATTATATATACATGATATAATGCCTATAATAACTATTTTTTTCATAAAATCTATAAATTCTTCTTTTGTAATTTCAAATTTAGAACATAAATAAACAAAAATGTATATATTTGCTAAACAAGAAAAAATATTTGCTATATCTTTTATTTCTATTCTACTCCATTTTATATAATTAAATATTTGCACTATTACTTGAAGTATAAAAAAAGCAATAAATATAACTATAATTTTTTTAGAAGTTTCTTTTATTTTTGGTTTTACTGCCCAAAACATTATTAGAGTTTGTATCATATACATAATTATTACTAATACTGAATATATTTTATTTTGTATTTCAAATATTCCCAATAATGTAATTGGAATTAAATTTATAACTATACATATAAATAAATAATTTAGTATATTATTTTTCTTCACTTATAGTCTCACTCCTTACTGAAGCACAAACTTGGTTTAAAAAAAATATTTTTTACCCTCTTTTCCTATTTTGTCTAAACTTAAAATAAACATAAACCAAAGTGCTATTTTAGATATAGCAGTAGCATAGGCAAAGCCAATTATTCCAAATAGTTTACTCATTATTATAGCCAAAATTACAAGTATTATTATATATGTAATATAGGTATTTACTAGTTTTTTGCTATCTATAAATTTAAGAAGTATTGCTTTTACAATTGTTGCTACAGTATTAAATGCCATTGCTATTGTAACAGGTAATATTAATGGTATAGCACTATTTAGATATTTAGGATATAAAATCATAACTGCTAAATAAGTAATTGGAAGTCCAAGTATAAAAGTTATAATAACTATCGGAATATTAGCCTTTAGCGTGATTTTAGTTATTTTATTTCTTAATTTTTCATCATTTCCTTTAATCCAAGACAATATAACTCCATGTATTGGATTTGTAATTAAGGCCAATACTTTTGACATAGAAGATGTACTATAATAAACTGAAACAGCACTTTTTCCTAATATAGGATATATTATAATCTTATCAAAGTAAGTAGTCATATTTACTAAAAATGATATTATCCCAAAATCTTTAAAAGTTTTCCATATACTTTTATTTACATTTGACTTTATAGCTTTTTGTTTAATTATGTCGGTTTTTATTAAATTAAAAATCAAACAAAGTATTTCTGCTATTAACATAGGAATCCATATTAATTTGATTTTATATATAATTATTATTCCTAATGCAATACCAATTAAATATATTATATTTTGTATAACAATATTTTTAAAATCTTTGTTGTTTCTAAAAAAAGCTGATACATATAGTCTAATATTTCCTAGTAAAATAGTAATTGTTAATAAAATTATTTCTATTATGCTAAACTTTAAAACAGCCAATACTATTACAGAAATAATTATTATAAATGGTGTTAATTGTAATAAAATTCTATTATAATCTCCAGAACTATTTTCTTCTTCTCTTTTTACTTGTCTAACAATTCCAAGTTCATTACCTAATACATTTGTAATAATTGCAAAAACGGAAATATATAATACTATTTTTGAAAATTCATTTTCATCAAATACTTTTGCCATAATCGGTAAAAGTATAATTTGCTGAGCTATTATATATATTCCAAAACCAAATGTATTAAAAAACAAGTCTGTTACAATCTTTTTATTTTTTCTTATTTTTTCAAACATTTTTATTCACCAAATCCACTATCTGTTCATAAGTTACTTTTCTATCAAATTTTTCTTCTGCTAACCTTCTATTATTATTTCCCATTTTTATTCTTAACTCTCTATTTTTTATTAATATTTCTAACTTTTGTGCAATATCATCTTTATTTTCATTATTGCAATTATATCCAAAATTATAATCTTCTACTAATTTTCTATATTCCTCACATTCTTGAGTATTTATTACTGGAAGTCCAGCTGCTGCATAATCTCCTACTTTGTTTGTTATACTTGCTGCTGATTTTCCCTTTATAGGATTTACAGCTATATCACATGCACATAACTTACCTATCATTTTTGGATATTCTAATCTTTCTGTAAATTCAAAATTTATATTTTTATTTTTAGCATAATTTTCAAATTCTTCTTTTAAAGGACCATTTCCAATTACTATAAACTTTATGTTTTTTATTCCTTTGTTATTTAGAATATTTATAGCATCTATAATACATTCTAAATTATAATTATTCCCTAATGTTCCAATATAAACTATTCTTATTATGTCATCAGTATATTCTTCCTTATTTTCTTCTTTGCACTTATCAAAATATTCTAAATAAGTTCCTAAATATGCAACCAATTTATTTTTGTACTTTTTATTAACTTTTGTTGCTATATTTTCATAAGTATTTGATACTGCTACTATATCATCAGCATTTTTATATATATATTCTGCTTGTTTTTTCATTGGATATAATAATATATTACTTATAATTGGCACATCAAACACTAATTTAAATGCTTCTGGCCATATATCTTGTATATCAATAATGAATCTTATATTATTTTTCTTTGCATATTTTGCACAAGCCTTTCCTGCATCTAATGAAGGAATTAAACAATATATAATATCTGGCTTTTGCTCCATTTTATTTAAATATTTATATAGATTCTTTCCAAAAATGTAATGACTGTAAAATCTTTTTATAGAAACATTTTTTTTATACCCAGGTTCATATAAAAGTGTAAATTTATATTTATCATTATTACCTAAAATATATTCTCTTTGCTTTTTGTATGTATGTGAAAATGTTGTAGATATTAATTCAATATCACTGTTTGGATTATTTTTTAGCAAAAAATCTATAATTGTTTTTGATCTGCTATTACCCATATTTTCATTTGGCATACTAGTATATTGTGATATAATTAATATTTTTTTCAACTTATTAGCTCTCCTTTTCAAATAATTATTTAATATTTTTTACTTTTCTTAATATTTTCATACGACCAATAGTCCATATATCTTTTAAAGTACTTTTTTCCTTATCATATACTGGTACTAACAGTTTTTTTCTCCTATTTTTCTTAAAATATTTTAAATATTCTTTTTCTCCCATATTTCTATATTTAGAATATTTTTTTATTATATCTCCAGTTTCGAAATTTTCCTCTATTACAGTATCTTTTTCTATATAGTAATATTCTATCTTGCTATTTTCTTCATCTACTTCTACAATCAATTGCTTTGTTGCTTCATTTTTATATTCTAGTTTGCCACCTAAAAATTTATTATTTGGTATACAAAAATTACCCATTCCATATATAATTAACCCATCTTTATATTTTTCTCCACCATTAATAACGTGAGAATGTCCCCCAATTACATATTTTGCACCTAAATCTATTAATTTTCTTGCTATTTTTCTATGGCTTGGAAATGGTAATATTTCAAAATCGAAATTCCAATGTAAATAAACAATAATATTTGTATCTTTATTATTTATTTTATATTTTTTAACCTCTTCAATTAAGCTGTCGTATGGTACATCATTTATAAAAATCTTGCTTGACTTTTTTTCTATAATTTTGCTCATTACATTCCAACAATGAGAAAATACTGCATATTTTTTATTATCAAATTCAAATTCGTATGGTTTACAAGCTGTTTCTTTATTATTTCCAGCACCTGTATATCCAATGTTATTTTGATTTAGCATAAATAATGTATTTTCAAACTCTTTAGGTATATCTTTTATATGGTTATTTGCAAGAGTTAATACTGTATGTTTATTTTCGTTAAATAAATTTAGTATTTCTTTAATATTAAATAACTGACAATTATATTCTTCTAAAGCTTTTTCTTTATCTACTATTAAGCCTTCTAAATTTCCAATTACTATTTTATTTTTAAAAAGCTCATTTTGTTTTATAAATTCATACATTTTTGTATATGTTTCATTATCTGGAATAGCCATATCTCCAAAAAATAATAACTTCATATATTTAGTTTTGTTCCTTCCTAATTTGATTGAAAAAGAATTAAATTTTGGCTAGGAAAATAAATTTGAAATTTATGAGGCGTACTTATTGTACGTTGATTAAATTTCAAATGAAATTTGACAACGCCAAAATTGTAATTATTTTTCAATCTTCATTTATATAAATTTTCTATATATCTTCTTTTCCCTGAAGCTAATACTGGTATTTCATCAGTATACTCTATTTTAATTTTGGCATTATTTCCTAATATTTTTATAAACTTTTCTTTTATTTCTTTTTCTTGCTCTTTGTCAAAATTTTTTTCTACATTTAATAATATTACATACTCGTCCTTTGAAATTTGAGTAAATTTAAATTGCTTTATATTTTGAGTATTCCACATATTATTAGTAATTGCATGTGGTGACAAAGCCTCTCCTTCTGTATTATATATCAAATCTACTTTTCTTCCAAAGATTTCTTTAATAACAGCATTTACCTTAATATCACAAGTAGCATCTCCTACTATTGCTAAATCCCCTGTATCATATCTTATCATAGGTAAAGCATAATTATATAAATCTGTTATTACAATTCTAGCAAGTTCTCCTTTTTCAGCTTTCTTATCTTCATCTAATTTTAAAAACTCAAAATAATAACTTGATGTATTTAAATGAAATTCTTGTTTTTCTATGCATTCTTGTCCTAATATTCCATTTTCCTCATTAGCATATCTAGATACAATATTAGAGTTAAATACTTTTTTTAGATTATTCCTAGTTTCATCTTGCAGTAGTTCGGATCCACATATTATTGACTTTACTGAAAAATCTTTTGGTGTAAGTCCTTTTTCTAACAAGTATTTAGAAACTTGTCCCATTGTTGAAGAATATGATAAAATATTTTTTATTTTTTTATCTTTAGTTAAAAGTTCTTTAATTTGCTGCATTTTATCTGAATCTAAATTTGAAATATCTTCTGTAATCATATTTTGTAGAAATTGTTTTAGTTTAGATTTTTTTACACTATTTACCCAAACTCTAAAAAATACTTGTCTTTGTCCAAATGTGTATCCGCATATTTTGCCAAAAAATAATACTTCTGCTATTACCCTACTTCTTTTTATTTTGTCTTGAACTACTGTAAATGGTGTTCCTGTTGAACCACTTGTTGACATTTTGTGTAATTTTTTTCCTATATATTTTGATGATTTTATTTCTTCATAATTTTCTATTATCATTCTTTTATTCATAATAGGAAAATCTTCTATTTTATTTTGTGTATATTGGCTATAAAATTTAGTTGTTTTTCTAGCATGTTCGAGAAGATTTGAAACATCTTTTTCTATATGATTATTTCCATTATAATAACATCTTTTTATGTCTTTATATGCTTTATGTATTTGTCCTCCTATTAAAAAGTCCATTAACCAAAATAAGTACCATCTCCAGTTCATATTCTTAACATTCCTTTCAGTCATAAATCTAGTTATTCTTTTCTATATGCAGGGAAAAAGCCTCCATCATCTTCTATTTGTTTTATATTGCATAATTTATCATATATTTCTTTATCCCATATTTTCTTTCCTATATAAAAATCAAATTCTGTATTTTTTGCAAAGTTCTTTTTAAATAAATATAAACTATCAGTTTCAGAATTAGATTTTCCTCCTCCGTGATGAATTAATTTATATCCATTTTCTAATGCCCACATTGTTGCACCATATCTTAGCATATATGCTGGTGATAAATATAAATATTCACTTAAAGTTCCTGATAAATGAATATGTAAAATTTTGTTGTATATAAAATATAAGCCCATTGCAATTGTTTTATTTTCATATATAGCTTCCACAGTTATTAAATTATTTTGAAAAAAATTAAGTAATTTATTAAAATATTCATCTTTAAAATAATAATAGTCTGTTGCATTATTTCTATCCATTGTTGAATAATAGATTTCTTTAAATTTAGAAATATCTTTTGGTGCAACATTTACTTTATATGTAATATTTTTATTTTTACATTGTCTAATATTTTTTCTGCAACTTTTGCTATATTCTTCATTATACGGATCTTTATATTTTTCTAAATTTGTTCCTAGTGTTTTTCTCATATAAACCACATCATATATTTCTTTAAAATCCAATGCATTATTTATAATTGGGTGAAATCTTATAAATTCACTTACTATTTTGTTTTCTTTTGCATATTTTGCGAATTCTTCATTATATTTTTTTATTAATTTGTTTTTGTCTTTACACTCCTCTATAATTGGTCCTCCATAACCGTATGGAGTAACTATATCATAATAAGTTTCATTATTTATTGAAATTGGAATTTTTCTTTTTAAAAATTGATTTGTAATTATTCCGTTTTCGTCTTCGTATTTAAAAATTTGTGCTTTCCCATTTTCAGTTATCTCATATAATTTTCCATAGTTTTCTTCAAAATAAATATCTTTTTTCATCATTAACTTCCTTTTTTATAGTATAGTTGGAAAAGAATTGTTATGTCTATCTTAATCTACATACTTATTATTTATAAACAATACATTAATCACGAATTAAATTTTTAATGTTTATTAATTTTATATAATTTTGTATATCTTTTTTTGAATATCTTTGGTCGCAAATAAGTGATAATTCTTTTGCATATATTTCTTTTCCTCTATTAATTAAATTTGGCATTTGCCAATGTATAGGACAATAAATATTATTTTGCACTAGGTATTGTTTTAATTTATCTCTTTTTTCTTCTTCTAAAAATATTGGTACAAATAAAGGTGTATCTTCTTTAAAATTTATTTCTTTTAAGTATTCTATTTCATTTTGTACTTTTAAAAAATCGTAAATTTCTTTAGCATTTTCCCTTCTAGTAACTATTATTTGGTTTATATTTAATTTTTTTAGTATTTCTTTTGATTTATTATCTATTTCATAATTTTTAAAATTTGATTTTAAAATTGCATCTGCTTGTTTAAATATAGATAAAAAGTTACTCTTATCTGCATGCTCTTTATTTTTTATATATTTTGCTTTTTCTAGCATAGCTTTTTCTTTTAAAATATTATATTCATTATTTTGATTTAAATTATTTTTTAAATTTTTCATATTATCTATGAAATTTACATTATTAACTATTAAAATTGCTCCACTAATAATTGGAAACCATTTTCTTAAACTTGCTATAACAATATCGGATTTGTTATTGTATTTTCTCTTAGATAAAAAGCTATGTGTACTATCTTCTATAACAATAATATTTCTTTCTTTGAATTTTTCTATGTATTCGTCCATATTACAACTTGAAAATCCAAAATAATTCATTGCAAAAAATACTTCGCAATCCTTATTGGTATCTATATTATATATTAATTTTCCTTCTTTAAATGTAACCTCATAAAATTCTATACAAATATCTTTTTTTATAAATGGTATTAACATAGATTCACAACAATATGACGGCATATATACCTTTTTTATTTTTTTATAAATATTAATTAAATTTATAGCTAAATCTATTGCTGTTCTACCAGACATAAGTAAAACTTCATTATTATTTACTTTCCAATTTTGGTTTGTGTTTTTTAAATCTTCTAACCAAAACTCACTTCCAATTTCCATATTTTAATCTCGTTTCTTCTTAATCCAGTTGGAAAAGAATTAAATTTTTTAACTTTTTATATTTTCTTCATATTCTTGTCTTAAAATTCCTACAAATATTTCATTATTGTATTTATTATTTTTAAATATAGATTCTTTTAAAACTCCTTCTTCTGTCCAACCACATTTTTTATATAATTTTCTTGATATTATATTTTCCTCTAAAATTGTGGTGTATAGTTTATTTAATTGTAGTTCTTCAAAAGCATATTTCATTATAGCTAGAACTGTGTCTGTTCCATATCCTTTTTGTTTAATATCATAACCACATAATTTTATTCCTTGACATGCTTTTCTATTTTTCCAATCTATATTAGTTAATGTTGCTAAACCTATGGATTTTCCTTCTGTTTGTATTATAAATCGTATGTTATTTTTATTTTGTACTTGACTTTCAAACCATTTTTGCTGTTCATATTTTGATACTGGAAAACTCCATCCTATTACATTATGCTCCATTTCTTCATCATTTATCATACTTCTTAAAAATTCCATATCTTCTGGTTCTATTGCTCTTAATAAAACTTTTTTCCCTTTTATATTCATTTTTACATTCCTTTCTAATTAGCACAATTTAGTTGAATAATGCCATTAACCTTTACTTCCTTCTCCTCCTAATTGATTTTGTCTATATACATTAAAATCTATATTTTTTCCTGTTCCTCTTGTTACTATATCTTCTTTTTTAAATATTTCCATTATAGTTTTTAGTATAATTTTACAATCATTTATAAAACTTACATTTTCGACATATTTTAAATCATACTTAAACCTATCTTCCCATATTAAATTATTTCTTCCATTTACTTGAGCTAAGCCTGTAAGTCCAGGTCTTACATCATGTCTATGCTTTTCTTTTTCATTGTAATATGGCAAATATATTATAGCAAGAGGTCTTGGTCCCACTATACTCATATCACCTTTTAATATATTAAAAAGCTCTGGTAATTCATCAAGACTTGTACGCCTTAGCATTTTACCAAATTTAGTAAGTCTTTGTTCATCAGGAAGTAAATTTCCTTTTTCATCCTTTTCTTCTGTCATTGTTCTAAACTTATATAAAGTAAATATTTCTTCATTTCTTCCCGGTCTTTCTTGTTTAAAAATAACTGGTTTTCCTAATTTTATTCTTACTAAAATATAAATTACAATCATAACTGGCATTAATATAATTATTGATATTAAACTTAATATAAAGTCAAGTATTCTCTTAATATATTTTTCGTACATTTTTCTAACCTTTTTTCATATATTTTTACTTTTATTATGCTTTATTTTCTTCATTTTAAACGTTTATTTAAATAATTTATTTATAACAAATATAACTTTATCTTGTTCTTCTATTGTCATTTTTGTATCACTTGGCAAACATAATCCATTTTCAAATAATTTTTGCCCTATAGATTTTTCTTCCTTACAAGTAGTTATAAAATCACAATCTTCAAAAACTGGTTGCATATTCATCGGCTTCCAAACTGGCCTTGATTCTATATTTTCCTTTTCTAGAGCATCTATTATATCATTTGGTTTTATTTTAGAGTTTTCGTCTAATACAAATGCTGATAACCAATGATTTGGTTTTGTATTATCTGCTACAGGCTGCATTTTTATTTCTGGAATATCTTTAAATGCTTGTTTATATTTTTCATAAATTTGCGTTTTTTTAGCAATTCTTTCACCAATTACTTTTAATTGACCTCTTCCAATTCCTGCACAAATATTACTCATTCTATAATTATATCCAATTTCTTTATGTTCATAATGACGTGCTTTTTCTCTAGCTTGTGTTGACCAGAACCTTACTTTTTCAATTCTTTCTTTGTCATTAGAAATTAACATACCACCACCGCTTGTAGTAATTATTTTATTTCCATTGAATGAAAATACGCCATATTTTCCAAATGTTCCTGTTTCTTTTCCTTTATATATAGAACCTAAACTCTCTGCTGCATCTTCTATTAATGGAACATTATGTTCTTTACAAATTTTTGTAATTTCATTCAACTTAGCTGGTGTACCATATAAATGAACTACAATGACTGCTTTTGGATTCGGATATTTTTCAAAGGCTTTTTCTAAAGATTTTGGATTCATATTCCAAGTTTCTTCTTCACTATCTATAAATACTGGTGTAGCATTTTGATAAATTACTGGATTAACAGTTGCAGAAAAGGTAAGTGAAGAACAAAATACTATATCTCCTTGTTTTATATCTAATGCTTTTAAAGCCATATGCATAGCCGCTGTTCCTGAAGATACTGCAGCTGCGCACTTAGAGCCAACATAATTTGCAAGTTCTTCTTCAAATTTATTTACATTTTCTCCTAATGGAGCTATCCAATTTGTATCAAATGCCTCTTTAACAAACTTTTGCTCATAACCTTCATTTGACATATGTGGTGATGCTAACAAAATTTTTTTATTCATTATTTATCACATTCCTTATTTTTAACTTCTTTATAAGTAGGAACTATTTTTTTCATATTATCTTTAATATCTGCTAATTTCATATTTTCATCTTTTACCATTTTTTCTAAAATTTCTATTTTCTTTTCTATATCTTTCATATTTATTTTTGATGGTTTTGCTATAAATATTTTACTATGTGCAGTACTTCTTAGTCCTTCTTCTGACATTAATATTTCTTCATAAAGTTTTTCACCAGGTCTTAAACCTGTAATTTTTATAGGAATATCCACCTCTGGTTGTAGTCCAGATAACTTTATAAGGCTAACTGCCAAGTCATAAATTTTTACAGGTTCTCCCATATCTAAGACAAATATTTCTCCACCTTTTGCATAAGTTGTAGCTTGTAATACAAGTCCAACCGCTTCTGGTATAGTCATAAAAAATCTTGTTATATCTTTATGAGTTACTGTAATAGGTCCACCTTTTGCTATTTGCTTTTTGAATAGTGGCACTACTGAACCATTACTACCTAATACATTTCCAAATCTTACTGCAACAAATTCTGTTTTACTTACTTTATCTTTTGCTTGAATTATCATTTCGCACATTCTTTTGCTTGCTCCCATTATATTGGTAGGATTAACAGCTTTATCTGTTGAAATAAGTACACATCTTTTTACATTATATTCATCACAACAATCAATAATATTGTATGTTCCAAAAATATTGTTTTTTATTGCCTCAAGTGGACTTGCTTCCATTAATGGAACATGTTTATGTGCTGCTGCATGGAAAACAAGATATGGGTTGTATTTTTCAAAAATGCTTTTTAGCTTATTTTTGTCCCTTACGCTTCCTACTATTGGGCATATTTCTATATTTGCATAATTTGCTTTTAGTTCTAGTTCTATATCATACAAATTATTTTCATATATATCTAATAAAATTATTTTGCTTGGTTCATATTTGGATATTTGTCTGCATAATTCAGAACCTATAGAACCTCCTGCTCCTGTTACCAATATTGTATTATTTTTAATTAATTCTTTTATATTTACATTATCTAATACAATTGGCTCTCTTCCTAGTATATCCTCTATTTCTACATCTCTTAAATTTTGCATTATATTTTTATCTGTAATAAAATCTTGTATTCCCGGTAAAATTCTTAATTTTATTCCTGTTTCTTGGCAAATTGCTAAAATATCTTTTTTATTTTTTGTATCAATATTAGAAATTGCAAAAAATATTATATCAATTTTTCTCTCTTTACATATTTTTACTATATCATTTCTTGTACCTAATATTTTTACTCCATTTATTTTACAATGGTTCTTTTTTATATTATCATCAATAATTCCAACTATATTATAGTTTGTAATAAGACTAGATTTTATATTCTTTATAACTTCAGTTCCTGCTTCTCCTCCACCTATAATTAACAAATTTTTTCTTTCACATTCTGGCTTTATTGTGATTTTGTTTGTAACCATAAATCTAATTACAACTCTATAAAAAATCATCATAATAGCTGTAAAAATACCTGCTAAAATATTTTCTTTTGGAGATAATATTTCTAAATTAAAAATTATTCCTATTAAAAAAACAACATTACAAGAAACCATACACACAAGAGCATAGCTAAAATACTCTTTTGCACTTTCATATATAGTTATATTTTTATATACCTCAAACAAATTCAAAAAAAACTCATATAATATAATCGACAAAACAATTGTATTAATTAATCTAGTAATATCAAGAGTACTTAAAATAAAAGTTTCATATAAAAAATATTTTGAAGCTAAATATGATATTACTATAATAAAAATATCTATTATAAATAATATTACTTTTGTTAGTTTTACTTCATTAATTAAGACATGCACTATAATCCAACCTCTTTAGTATATTTTGTACATTTAATGCAATTATATACTTTTTATAATTTATCATAAATTTAACAATACCTACAAAGTATAGACTCTAAACCGATATTTATATCTATTAAGCCTACTTTATAGTTTGCATCTAAATTTATAAATTCATCCATCATTTTTTCTAACTCCTCTTTTGAAAAGTACTTAGCCTGTGCTTTATATTTTGTAGTTAAAAATAATTGATTTGGTTTTAGTTTCATTGCTGAAGCTAAATCTTTTTTATATTCTTCTGCAATTTTTACTATATATAATTTTTTAAAATGATTATATAGTGTTATTAATATTTTTTGTATTGGCTCTTTTTCATAAATTAAATTATTTAACACTTCAATAGCTTTTCGTGTATCTTTTTTTCCTAAATTATCTGTTAAATCAAATATTACACTATCTATTTGCTTAATTGATAACAAATCTATTTCCTTTGTTGTAATTATTCCATCTTGT
>CALXVN010000078.1 GCA_944392085.1 uncultured Clostridia bacterium
ATCTTAGAAGGCGCATGCTCTATCCAACTGAGCTACTGACCCATTTGCAAATGCAATAAATATAATAGCACCTTTTTTATTAAAAGTCAATAAAAATACTGGAAAAATATAAAAAAATCGTGTATAATTCTTAAATATAATAAATAATATAAAATACAATTATACAAATAATAAAATTAGGAGAAATTATATGGAAAAAGAAAAAGAAGTAAGTATTCATCAACTATTTTGGTATTTTCTTATTTTTAGTATATTAGGCATAATAATAGAAACATCATATTGTTATATAACAATGGGAGTGCTAGAAAGTAGAAAAGGTTTTATTTGGGGTCCATTTTGCCCAGTATATGGAGTATGTGGAGCATTATTGATTTATGTTTTAAATAAACTAGATTGCAAAAGTGTTTTAAAATTGTTCATAGTAGGTTTTGTGTTTGGTTCGATAGCAGAATATGTTTTAAGTTATATACTAGAGGCAATATATGGAATAAGATTTTGGAATTATGATTATTTGCAATTTAATTTAAATGGAAGAATAAGTTTATTATTTTCATTTTATTGGGGAATTTTATTTATTGTATTAATAAAATTTGTAAAACCAATTATAGATAAATTAATAAATAAAATCAAACCGAAGACAAGAAATATTATAGAAATTGGCATAACTATCTTTTTATCAATAGACTGTATTGTAACAATATGGGCAATACAAACATATCAAAATAGAGTTGTATATGGCAAAGAGTATAAAGCAAATTCAAATAATATAGTATTAAAATTAAGAGAAAACATTGAAAATAATTATTTTACAACAGAAAAAATGTTAAAAACATTTCCAAATTTAAGAGTGAAAAACGAAAATGGTGAGGAAATGTGGATAAGAGATTATATAAAATAAGACAAATGTGGAAAATTTATAGTTATAAAGATAAAGCTAGTAATATATTATAGCTTTATTTTTATGTATATATTTATATATTAAAGACAAATATAAAATTTATTACATTATAAAACCAATTAGTCCAAAAATTAAAAATAGCAATCCAGAAAATTTTTGCATTTTTTCTTCAGATATATATTTGCTAAGAAACTTTCCAGAAATAATTGCAATAAGGTCACTTGCAATCATACCAAAAATTGCACCAAGAATTAGCATTAGTTTATAATTAGGGTATTGAATTCCAAATCCTAAAGAAGCTAAAAAAGTCTTATCACCTAATTCTCCAACCATTATAGATAAAGCAATAATTAAAGTATAACTAATTTTTAAATTAGTTATTTTTTTTATAATATTATTCTTATTATCATCATCTGAACTTATTTTTTCTTTTTTAGGAAGCAAAGATAAAATTCCAATCACAATAAAAGAAGAATAAGTAATAAATCCTATTACAGAATGAATAAGCTCATTTTCTAAAACACCTATTTTACTACCAAATAAAATAGCAATACCATGACTAAAAAATGAACCAATAGCAATCCCTAAAATTATATTTTTTGTTTTAACACTACCCGAAAAAGATAGGATTAAAAGCTGAGTTTTATCTCCAAGTTCAGCAATAAAAATCATTATGAAAGAAATAAGAAAAGGATATATAAGCTCCATTTTATCCTCCAATATTTTGGTATTTGTAATAAAATATGTTCAAAATAAAAAATATATGACCATGCAAATAAAAAGAATTTGTATTTGCATGATTAGTGGCTTCGACAACAAGAACAAAAAATTCGAAAAATAAACATATATCTAGCTTTCTAGTGTATAACTTTATAAAGCCATTAACTAGTAACCAAGAAATGTGAAAGTTTTGTGAAATGTATTGCATAAGTATAATATTAATGGTAATATTTAGTCGTAAAAAACATACGGAAATAAGAGATTGGAGGAAACAAAAGTGATAGAAGTAAAAAATGTCACAAAAAAGTATGGTTCTACAATAGCTGTTAATAACATCAGTTTTGAAGTTAAAGATGGCGAAGTTGTAGGATTTTTAGGCCCAAATGGTGCTGGTAAAAGTACAACAATGAATATGATAACAGGCTTCATAGAACCAACAGTAGGCCAAATTATTGTAAATGGAAATGATATTTCCAAAAGGCCAAGAAAAGCCAAAAAAGAAATTGGTTATATGCCAGAAGGTGTACCACTTTATTATGAGCTAACACCTAGAGAATTTGTTTCATATATGGCTGAACTAAAATTAGTTAAAAGGCGTGATAGGAAACAAGAAGTAGAAAAAGTTTTAGATGAAGTAGGTTTAACCGATGTTCAAAATAAGCTAATAAGAAATCTATCAAGAGGATATAAGCAAAGAGTTAGCTTAGCAGGAGCATTAGTTGGAAATCCAGATGTAATTATTCTAGATGAACCAACAGTAGGCCTTGATCCAAAGCAAATAACAGAAATAAGAAGCTTAATAAAAGAGCTTGGAAAAAAGCATACTGTTATATTAAGTTCACACATACTTTCTGAAGTAAGTCAAATTTGTGAAAGAGTAATTATAATAAATAAGGGGAATATCATTGCAATAGATACTCCAGAAAATCTAGAAAAATCTACTAAAGAGAAAAATGGAATTTCTTTAATAGTAGAAGATCCAAAAGATAATATGAAAAACTTAAAAGAAAAAATAAAAGAAATAGATACTATAGAATTTGTAAAAGATAATGAAGATGGAACAAAACAATACATAATTACTTATTCAGCAGAAGTTGATTTAAGGAAGAAATTGTTTGAAATCTTACCAAAAGAGGAAATAGTAATTTTTGAATTAAAGAAAACAGAAACAACTTTAGAAGATGCATTTATAAAATTGATTGATACATCCAAAATAGATGAAAGTAACAAAAAAACAAAAAAGGAAGAAAAAAATAAGGAAAATAAAGAAGCAAAAAAAGCAAAAAACAATAAAAAGGAGGAAAAAAATAATGTGGACAATATTTAAAAAAGAGCTAAAAACATATTTTTTATCTCCAATAGGATATATAGCAATAGGAATTTTTATGGTTATGTATAGCATATTCTTCTATCTTACAACTATTTCTTATGGTTCAGTATTTATGGGAGATTTATACTATGCAACAGCAAGATATGGATTATTATTAATGGTACCATTACTAACAATGAGAATGTTCTCAGAAGAAAGAAAAAATGGAACAGAACAATTACTTCTTACATCTCCAAGGAGTGTAACTTCAATTGTTCTTGGAAAATTTTTTGCAGCAACAGCAATAATTGTAATATCTTTAGTATTTTCAATTATTTATGCAGTTATAATTAGTTTTTTCGGAACAGTTAATATACCAACACTGCTTGTTACAATGTTAGGATTTTTACTAGTAGCAATAGCATCAATTTCCATAGGAATGCTAGCTTCAAGTATTACTGAAAATCAAATAATATCAGCAATAATTACTATAATAGTATTAGTTGCACCTTGGTTTTTAGTAGATATGAGCACTATTTTTTCAAGTATAAACTTAATGGATAAATTTATGAGTTTTCCAAGAGGACTAATATCAATAGCAGATACAGTAAGTTTAGTTTCAATTACTGTAATGTGTATATTAATAACAATAATATTAATTAAGAGAAGAAAGGCTGTAAAATAGAGAAGAGGTGAAATAAGTTGAAAAATAAAAAAGAAAGCAAAGAGCTTGTTGTAAAAAAAGAAAAGCAAAGAAGCGGATTAGGAAAATGGCTAAGACAAACATCTTTAACAGTTTTATTAATATTAATAATAATAGCCGTTGCAATAGGAATTAATATTGCTGTAGAAGAAGCAAATTTGGCAGATTTTGATTTTACACAAGATAAAATATATAGTTTATCAGATATGTCTAAACAAATTGCACAAGGGATTAATCAAGATGTAGAAATAATAATAGTAAATATGCCTGATGTAGAAGATTTTGCTAAAAAATATAATAGTGTAAATGACAAAATAAAAGTTGAAGTAATAGAAGATGTAACTTCAAGACCAGATTTAACAGACGAATATAGTCTTACAGCAGATAGCTATGCAATAATAGTAAAGAGTGAAAATAAGGATAAAATATTAAGTAGTTCAGACCTTTATACTTATGACTATACTACTTATGAACAAAAAGATATAACAGAAGAAGCACTAACAACTGCAATAATAAATGTAACAACAGATGAGAAACCTGTAATATATAATTTAGCAGGACACAATAAATATTCATCAGATTATCTATATTATTTTAGCCAAGACTTAGCAGATGAAGCTTATGAATTTAAAGATTTAGATTTATTAACAACAGGAGAAGTACCAGAAGATACATCAGTACTAATGATAACAACTTTAGCAGAAGACATTACTAAAGCGGAAAGGGATGCAATATTAGATTATATAAAAGATGGAGGAAAAATAATACTATTTTCTGATCCAAATTCTACAGGAAAAGATATGCCAAATTTCCAAAAGGTATTAGATGAATATGGAGTAAGTATTTCTGAAGGAGTTATGTTAGAGCAAGATACTAATAAAATGTTGTACGGAACTCCATCAGCAATTATAGTAACTGTAAGTCCATATACAAGTGTAACTTCAGGAGCTAATATGAACATGAATGCTTGCTTTATGACTTCAGGAAGAATAGATTTAAAGGATAGTGAAGAACTAGAAGAATTAGGAGTAGAATCAGAAATTCTTGCAACAACAGGAGAAAATTCTTTTTATAGGACAGATTATTCAATAGAATCATATTCTAAAACATCTTCAGACGAAGACGCTGTAAATGCTACAGTAGGTGCATTATTAAAGAAAAAAATAGATGATGACACAACTTC
The DNA here is from genome assembly GCA_944392085.1 of uncultured Clostridia bacterium. Lineage (GTDB taxonomy): Bacteria > Bacillota > Clostridia > TANB77 > CAG-508 > CALXVA01. Next base: position 4,814 of record CALXVN010000078.1, read on the forward strand.
AGAATTAATTGTATATTCAAACAATGTATTTATTACAAATTTACAAATAGCTATAAGCCAGCAATATTACTCTTATGCATTAGATTTTTACAATAATGAAGATTTAGCTATAAATTCTATTGCATATTTAACAGGTAGAGATAATATGATAACAATAAGAAAAGATGTTGAAAGTTCAACATATACAGTTACAGAAAGTCAAAATAGAACTATTTTATCAATAATTTTTACAATACCGGCAGTAATAGTTATAATAGGAATAGTTGTATGGCAAATTAGAAGAAGAAAAAAGTAATATAAATAAAAACCTTCTCATAAAAATAAAATGAGGGGGTTTTTTTATTGAAAAATTGTGCAAAAGCTATATTTGTAATTATAGGAACAATTATAGGTGCAGGGTTTGCATCAGGGCAAGAAATATATAGCTTTTTTAATGTTTATGGTGAAAATGGAATTATTGGAATAACAATTTCTAGTAGCATTTTAGGAATGGTAATTTTCAATGTTTTAAAAAATGCAAACAAATTTAATATAAGTACATATATGGAATTATTAAAAAGTACAAAGCTTTCTAATAAATTGATACAAACAATAAATATAGTTATAAATATTTTTTTATTAATTTCTTTTTATATAATGGTAGCTGGATTTGTAGCATACTTTAAACAAGAATTTAATGTGCCAAATATTATAACCGCTATAATAGTATTAATTATTGTATACATAACATTTATGAGAAATATAGAAGGGATAGCCAAAATAAATAGTGTAATAATACCTGTCCTTATTTTTATAGTATTCTTAATTGGATATAAGGTAGATATTTTTAGTTCGATAAATAATGTAGATATGGAGAACATAGAAATAAAAACGAATTGGATATTAAGGAGCATAGAATATGCAGGATATAACAGTATTTTATTAATTCCTATACTAATAAGTATAAAAGATTATACAAAAAACAATGAAAAGAAAGTAAGTATCATTACTACAAGTATTTTCTTTATATTATCAATGGTAATATATTTCGCAATGTTTAAATTTAAAGAAGTGGGAAATATAGAAATACCACTAATATATATAGCAAATAAATATGGTTTAATATTTAAATATACATATGGGTTAGTAATAATATTTGCAATTTATACAACTATGATATCAGCAGGTTACAGCTTTCTAAAAAATTGTACAAAAAGCTATGCACAATATAAATTATTAGCAGCAATAATATGCATAACAGCAATATTTATATCAAATTTTAGCTTTTCTGAATTAGTAAACTTAACATATCCAGTATTTGGTGTTTTTGGAATAGCGACCTGTTTTTTTTATTTAAAGTCTTGAAAAAAAAGTCAAAAACTGATATAAATAATATGTACGAAGGAGGAATAAAATTGAAAGATATAGTAGATTTAAATGAAAAAATAAAACCAAAAAAGAAAATAAACAAAAAGAAAATAATAATTGCTATATCTATTAGTATTATTCTTTTGATAGTAGCAATTACTGCACTTATGTATTATTCAAGCAGAGATGCTAGAAAATTCTTAGACAAGTATTTATTTAGAAAAAATGTTACTCAAGAAAAATTAGCTTCAATAGATTTAGATTACAATTCAAATGTTAATATATTAGCATTTAACAAAAATATATGCATATTAGCAGAAAATAAACTTATGAAGTATAATTCATCAGGAAAACTAGAAAATGAGATAGAGTTAAAAATAAGCAATCCGGTTTATTGTGTAAATAATAAATATTTAGCAATAAGTGAGCAAAATGGTTCTAAGTTATATGTAATATCTGGTTCTCAAATTCTATGGACAAAGGATATTGATGGACAAATTTCAAAAATTAATGTAAATGAAAATGGATATGTTAGTGTTATTTTAACAGGAACATCATATAAATCTGTTATAGTAATATTTGATAAAGATGGAAATGAACTTTTTAAAAGATATTTAGCAAGTACAAAAGCTGTGGATACTTCTATTTCAAGTGATAATAAATATTTAACATTTGCAGAAGTAAATACAGTAGGAACTACTATTACTTCAACAGTAAAAATAGTATCAATAGAAAATCCAGAAGAGCCAGTAATTTATACATATACAGCAGATAGTAATAAACTAATAATAAATATAGAATATAACAAAGACAGTATAATATGTATGTATGATGATGAAATAGCAATGATTAAGAATAACAATAATTCTAGTGTTATCAGCCTAAATGAAAAAGGAAAAAACATAAATTTTGCTAACATAAATTTAAGTAATCATGTATATAGAGCAATAGAAGAAAATGATGGTTTATTTAACACTAATACAATATTAGAAATAAAAAATACAGAAAATGAAAAACTAATAGTATACACAATAGAAGGAGCTGCAAAAGATATATATAGTTATAATGATATAATTGCAGTTAATTTAGGACAAGAAATAGAATTTTTAAATACAAGTGGATGGCTACTTAAAAGATATACTTCTGAGCAAGAAGTGCAAAATGTAGTTATAGGAAATGGAATAGCTGGTATTATATATAAAGATAAAGTAGAATTTATTAATTTATAATAAGATAGGAGGTGAGATTATGTCTATAATAGTAGATTTAGTTGTAATAGGCATTATGCTATTATGCATCATAATTGGATATGTGAGAGGCTTAACGGGTTCATTAATTAAAATATTATCATTTGTGTTATCAATCATAATAGCATTTGTATTATTTATACCAATATCAAATTTTATAATAAATAATACTAAAATAGATGATAATCTAGAACAATCCATGAGAGAAATAATAATAAAAGAAGATGAGGGAACCAATGAAAAAGAAATGCCAGAAACTATAACAGAGTACATAAATAGCCAAGTAGAGCAAGCTGCAGATAGTGCTAAAGAGACAATAGTAGATAATACAGCTAGAGAAGTATCAGTTACTATTGTAAAGGCAGGAACATGGATAGTTTTATTTATAGTAGCAAGAATTTTACTAATTTTACTAAAATTTATAACTAGCTTGATAGCAAAATTACCAGTTATAAAACAATTTGATAAACTCGGCGGAATAATATATGGAATTTTAGAAGGACTAATTATAGTGTATGTGCTATTTGCAATAATTTCATTTGCATCTCCAGTGATAAATACTAGCTTACCAAATACAATAGATGATTCTTATGTGGGAAGTATGATGTATAATAATAATTTATTGCTAAAAATAATATTTTAAATAAAAGACTATTAAATTGTAATAATGATGCAGTTTAATAGTTTTTTAATTTAAATATAGTAACAAAAAAAGCAAAAAAAATGACATAAAATGTTGATATTTATAT
>CALXVN010000079.1 GCA_944392085.1 uncultured Clostridia bacterium
TATTTTTATTATAATATCATAAAAAGAAAAATTACTCTATACTTTCTTTAAAGTAATTTAGAAATTGTAATTTGTCTAGATAGTTAATCTTGTTTTCTACTAATATTTATCATCTTTTTTCTTTTAATCCTTTGGCATTTTTGTTATTTTCGTATATTCTACTTTATTATTTGAGTTAAAAAATATAGTAAATTCATAATAATCGGTAGTATAACACTTACCCAAGTACCATTCTTTTCTTATGTTCCCTGAATAATAAGTATATTTTTTTATATTTTCCTTAGTATTGTATTCATGTTTTGGTTCTCCTAATAGCTTAATGATTTCTTCTTCGGATAATCCCACAAGACTTTGACTATTATGAAATTCATTCATTTTCAAATAGAGTTCATTTGGTTTTTCAAATTTCCATAATAAAAATGTAAAAGATGCGATTACACATAAGATAATAATAAATGTATAAATTCTTATTCTAAATTCTTTACTTTCTTTTATTAACATTTTTCGTATTAACAAAATGATAATAGCAGATATTACTAATCCAGGTATTGCTAATCTAATACTCATCTCAATAAACATTCCTAGGACAAAAACAACGGACATTTTATCCCTCCCTACAACTTACTATTTATAACTACATTTTCTTTTTCAGATTTTTTGCATAATATATCATATCAGTACAAATTAGATTTCCATCTTTAATTTCTTCATCATAATTATCTATAAAGTAATTCTTTAATGTCTTTTCATATTTATCAAAACCTTGTTTTACATAGAATAGAATATTATATATTTTCTTTATCTCTCTTTATCTGTTTAGCATACCTATCTTCCTCGCTAAAAACACATCCACAATATTTTTGCATATATAATCCCAATTCTCTTGCTTTTGCTTGTCCTTCTCTAAATCCTATTCTAAAATCTCTGTATAAAAATGTTAGTCCATATTTCTTTGCTATTTCTTCACATATTTTAACTAATTCTTCATGTTTTTGATATGGACTTACTAAAAGAGTTGTTGTAATCGTATCATAGCCATTTTCTTTTGCATATTTTGCAGTTTGCTCCATACGCACTCTATAACAGTAATTTACACACCTATTTTGCAAATCACATATTACATTCCTGCAAAATTCATCTAATCCATAATTTTCTTCAAATATAGCATTAACATCAATTGAAGAAGTATAATCCTTTAAACAATCTCGTCTTGACTTATATTCCATATATGGATGGATATTTGGATTATACCAATATACTGTTGGCTCTATTCCTTCTTTTCTTAAAGTATCTATGCAATACACACTACATGGTGCACAACATGTATGCATTAACAGCTTCATTTTAACTCACCTCTTCTTTTTCAATACTGTAAACCTCATCAATTTTTGGACTTTATTTTCTCTAACTTGCATTTCTTATTAGCTACCATATTCAAACTAATTGTTAATATTATCATTATTATATAATATGGTACACCTAATGACTCATCTTCACTATATAATGCAAAACCTAAAAGATTTGCAATTTGGCTTGCATATGATAAATGTATTATATTATTTACACTCTTTGGTTTCAAATACATAATTGTTGGGAATAGCCACATTATATACCATGCATTAAAATTAGTAATTACTATAAATGTAAAGAACATTAGTATAATATGGTACTTTTGAATAGTTTTGTATAATTTTATATCTTTTTCTAATAATAATTTTACTACCACATATATATAATAAATTGCAAAAACTATAAAAGTTAAATTTTGTAGTAGAGTTACAATTCCCATATTTTTATCTCTTAAGAAATAATATAACAAGAAAAATATTGATCTATTATATTTTGCTTGTTGCATAAATAAGCCTGCTAATACTTGAAAATCTCTCAAATATACTAAATAAAATAAAACTATAATTACAATATATTCAATTCCATATAACACACAATATTTTATTCTATTTTTTAAATCTTTTTCTTTCACACAATATATTACTATAAAAGGCAAAATCAATATTGCCATATATTTCATAGCAGTTGCCATTGCAATAAAAGCTACTGCTAAAAATAATCTTTTCTTTTTAAAAGCAAAATATATTGCAAGTAAGATAAATAAAATTACAAATATATCATTATGCGTATTTGATAATGCTTCAAATAATATAAATGGATTTAGTCCATATAATAATACCCAAAAATTCTTTTTAGTAATTTTATAAATTAAAACACAGTTAATTAGATGTACAATTAAATTTGCTAATTTAAAAACAAATAAGGCTATGTCTATATTTCCAAATGATAAAGATGATAATCCAGTACAAATTAATGTCCATACTGGTCCATATACAACTGTTTCGTATACCCAACATCTTGCAACCTTATTAAACATTGGCTCATTTTGTCTTGTTTGTTCTACTATTTCTCCTATAGATACATAATATGGATTTTCTTTATAATGTGCTGCTGACCACCCATTTGCTATATAAGAATACACATCAGAGCTTGTATATGGAATTATTACCATAAATAATATTGCAATTATTGCAATAAATATAAATATTGTTTTCTTGTTTTTAAATATTTTTTTATTATTTTTAACAATCAAAAAGTAAAACAAAAAAAGCAATGAAAATATAGCAAAAAATAAAAGTGCATTTAATAGTGGCTCTATATTATATATTGGCTGTCTTAAAAGAAATGTTCTATGCCAAATAAATCTATATACTGTTTTATTTTGCAACATATATATAATTGAAGGCAATGCAAATAATATTGAGCATACTAAAAATATAATTATATATGTAATATCATTTATTTTTTTCTTCATTAGAATTTCCCTTTCACATTTTATTTTTCATATTCATATATTACACAATTTTCACTTTTAAAAATATTTTTACATTTATTTAGGTCTAGTCCCACATTTTCACAATAGTACTTTTCAAAGTACCCCTTATAAAATATTACTAAATACTCATATTCTCCATCATTCCATTTTTCAATATGTTCTAAAATGTTATTTTTATCAATTCCTTCTCTATTTTCATAAGTGAAAAATAGCTTAAATAAAAAGTTATCTATATAATTACCTAAATATAGCAAATTTTGATTTTCTATTAAATTATTATCATGTATGTATCTTAAAGCATCCATTCTGTCGTCTGTAAAAGATTCTTGTATAAGATTCATTATTGATTTATTAGAATTGTATATATCAAATAACTTATTAATTCCTTCATCATTATCTTTAAATCCATAAGGATCTACTTTAACAAATAACAAATTTAAAACCAGTAATACTGTATATGCACTTATAAAAAATATTGAAAATATTTTCTCTTTTTTGCCCTTATCAATAATATTACACAAAGCTTTAAAAAACACACAAAATATTATCATATTTAATACAAAATATGGTTTCATAAAATAATAAACTGACACAAATCGCATTTGCACGCCTATTAATAATATAGCTATAAAAATAACAATACTAAGTAAAGTTATAGTTTCTATATTTAACTTATTTTGTTTTATGCATTTTATAATATAATAAATTATAAATGGAACAAATAAAATTATATTTGACCAGTAATTTACATAAATATATCCATCAATCCATAATTGTTGCTGATCTTTAAGTACTATATTTTCAAATATTCTAGGAAGTATAAAAAAGCTTAATCCTATTACCCCAGGAATTATAAAAACTGTTAATAACATAGCAAAATTGCTTTTGGTAAATATTTTATCTTTTTTATCTAATATTTCATATATAAAAAACATAAATTCTGCTAGATAAATTATTGGAGCTAATAAATTATATGTAAGCATAATTCCTGTATTTAGCATAAATAGTATTATATAGGTTGCTAGCTTATTTTCTTTGTATAAAGTTTTAATTACATATATAATTGTAATAAATTCTAATATTCCTAAAGTAAAATAATGAAAACCTGTAATTACAGAATTTAGTGGATATCCTATCATAAATATTATAGAAATAATATATGCTAATATATATTTAAGCTTTGTATTACATCTTTTTGATGATGTAATAAGTAAATAAAATATATACCCAATCATAATATAATACATAATATCATTAAACATATATATTTTATATAATGAAAACTCACCTATCCAATTTACAAATGCTTTCATAAGCAACCCATCATTTACATAGCTTCCTATCATAAATGTAGGATTAACCGCTTCCCAGTTAGTCATTGAATCTAAAAGAAAATCACTTTTTGCAAAAGTCATTGCTGCTTGACAATGCATAACAGAATCAGTTGATATATATCTAAAATTATGTAAAAATCCAAATTCTTTATATAAAATTGGAATATTTACTATAAGTAAAACAAAAATAAAAACAATGTCAGCCTTTCTTATAGTATATTTTTGGAATTCTTTTATTTTAAAATATGATATTATCCATAAAATTATAGTAACAACTATATTAACAATACTAACATTAAGTAAAGTAATTGGAACTTTTACTAAATCCATAAAATATGCAATAATTGCTTGGTAGCACATAAATACTACTATTGTAATTATAAAACTTCCTATAAAATTTATTTTTTTATTAGTTTTTTTTATTAGCATAATTGTTATAAATAGTGCTATTACTGAAATTAAATATAATATATTCATTTGTTTTCCCCTTTTTTATATATGTAAAGCTACAATATTTGCAACTGTATAAATTTGAATCATAAAACTAAAAATACAAATAATTTTTGTCATATCTTTATTAGAATACTTTGTTTTTAAATCTATTCTTGGAATTAACATTAATATAAGTGGTAATATTGGTAAAAAGTATCTTCCTTGCACTCCATTAATATAATTAATATTAATATTTGACCATTGAATATATATGCTAGTAAATATAAGTAATGTTATTATAATAATTATTAAACTGATAACTATTTTTTGATATTTTTCTATTTTTATATTATTATTTTTTTCTATAAAACTAGTTAAAATAATTAAACCAAATGTTATAAATGCCATAATTGGTATACTAACCATTTCACTCCACTCTAAATATCCTCCAAAAAGTGATAAAAAGTATTCATCAATATTAGTTCCAATAGTATAAAATATTTTTTGTAAATATCCTATTGGGTTAGTTAATAAAATTATCAACTTATTAAAACTAACACTTTCATCTGTTTCAAAATAAGTATTTGTATTAGTTTTAAGTAATGTCATACTTCCAAATACAAGCCAAATTAAATTTAGCAAAACTCCAACACTTATTATTATACTAATTGCTTTTATCCAAGCTTTCTTAGAAAGAAATTTTTCTTTTGGAATAATAAGTACCAAAAAAATTAATGGCATATACACTACTTTACAAAGTGAAACTATTGCTCCTATAATAGTCAAGGCTATAATATCCTTTTTTTCGCACATTTTATTTTTTTCAAAAGCTACATAAAAAACATATGATATAAACATGGCGCACATGGCAATTGTTATACCATCTGGCGATATAGTTGCAAATCCTTCAATCGATATTGGTATTATAGATAAAGCTAATAATATGTTTTTTCCAAATGGTATCTTTTTTATAGCAAAATACATTATAATTGTGCAAAACACCATATTAAAAAGTCTTGCAATATATGCTATTATTAATTGATTTTGTGTTAGTACTTTTCCTATAAATATCCCTATAACATGTGGTATATATTGTACAAAGCAATATGCTGAAGAATTTTGATTTATTACTGATACAGATTCATTATAATCTATTTCTTCGTTAAATAAGGAAATATTATCTATATACTTAAATACTCCTTTTTCTCTTTCTACTACTATATTTTCTACACCTTTTGGTAGATTTGCAATTGATACTCTATTTTCCTCATCTATTGGTGTCATTAAATGGCCTTCTGAAATTTCAAAAGCTTTGTACCAATGTATTACTTCATCATGACCTCTTCCTACTGGTATTGTTATTAAAATTAGCAAGCAAAACAATGGCATGATTAAGAGCAAAGCTTTTTCTGGTAATATTTCTTTGATTGATATTATTTTGCTTTGAATAAGTATAAATAAAATAGTTGTAATTATAAATATTACTTGGATTGCTAATAATAGATTTTCGTTTACTGTTTTGTTTGAAATTTGTAAAATATATAATGATGTAAAACAAGTTATACACATTATTATAACTATAGTTAATAGCCATTTGTTTATTTTCAATTTTCTCCACATCCCCTTTTATTTTATTCTTCATACTTCATTCCAATATGCTCATAAGCTGCTGGAAGCGCAATTCTTCCTCTTACTGTTCTTGATATAAACCCTATTTGAATTAAATATGGTTCATATACATCTTCAATCGTATCTACTTCTTCTCCTAAAGTAGTTGCAATAGTTTCAATTCCAACAGGTCTTCCTCTATATTTAACAATAAGTGTTTCTAAAATTTTTCTATCTATTTCATCTAATCCTAAGTCATCTATTTCTAGCTTATTTAAGGCTATTTTAGTTATTTTTAGTGTTATATTTCCATCACCTAAAACAGCTGCATAATCCCTTACTCTTTTTAATAGTCTATTGGCGATTCTTGGAGTTCCTCTTGACCTTCTTGCAATTTCTGTAGCTGATTCATTATCTATATTTATCTCCAAAATATTTGCAGATCTTTTTACTATTGTAGTTAAATTTTCTATATTATAAAGTTCTAATCTATGCATAATTCCAAATCTATCACGAAGTGGTGTTGAAAGTGAGCCTGCTTTTGTTGTAGCACCTATTAAAGTAAACTTTGGTAAATCTAATCTAATTGACCTTGCACTTGGCCCTTTTCCTATTATTATGTCTAAAGTATAATCTTCTAACGCTGGATAAAGTATTTCTTCAACACTTTTATTTAATCTATGTATTTCATCTATAAATAATATATCAAATTCTGATAAATTAGTAAGTAGTGCTGCTAAATCTCCAGGTTTCGTTATGGCTGGCCCTGAAGTAATTTTTATATTTGAATTCATTTCATTTGAAATAATATTTGCAAGTGTTGTTTTTCCTAGTCCTGGAGGTCCATATAAAAGTACATGATCTAGTGCTTCTCCTCTTTTTTTAGCAGCTTCAATATATACCTTCATATTTTCCTTTACTTTATCTTGTCCAATATAATCATTTAAAGTTTTAGGTCTTAATGAGTTTTCAAATCTTTCTTCGTTAAAATCTGTAAGTTCTGGATTTATTAAACGTTCTTCCTCCAAATTGTTCACATTCCTTACTATAAAATTTAGATTTTTTAGAGTAAAAACCTATAAAAACAATTCTTTTCTATGTAGTCCCACGTAGTAATTGTACTTTTCTTTCTATTATTCTAAAACCATAATTAGTCTTGCTTTCTTATATGTTCTTTATCTATTTCATCATCATCTTCTTTTATTAATTTTGATACATCTTTATATCCTATAGTAATTATAGCAATTATTAAAAGTGCAAATGAAAGTGCTTTCCATATTCCGCTTTCTAGTAATATTATAGCAAACATTCCTAATATTGCTGTAATTCCATACATAATAAGAACTGCTTGTTTTTGTGAATATCCTTTTGCCATTAATTTATGGTGTAAGTGCCCTTTATCTGGTCTAAATACTGCTTTTATTGATTTACCTTTTATAATTCTTCTAAATATTGCAAAAAGTGTATCAAAAATCGGCATTCCTAAAACTATAATAGGTGCAATTAAAACTAAAGCTGTATATGTTTTAGCAACACCTAATATTGAAATAATTGCCAAGGAAAATCCCATAAAATTAGAGCCTGTATCTCCTATAAAAGTTTTAGCTGGACTAAAATTAAATGGCAAAAATCCAACTATTGCTCCTCCTAGAGCTGTAATTAAAATTATAGCTATTATTGGTGAACCATTTAGTGCAAATACCATAAGAAGTGATAAACAAGATATTAATGTTACACCTGATGACAATCCATCTAAACCATCTATTAAATTAATTGCATTTGTAATTCCAATTATCCAACAAACAGTAAGTATAAATGATAAAGTTTTATTTACCACAAATGTTCCTCCTGTGAATGGAACTGCTATATCATCTATTCGTATTCCACAAACTACTACTATGATGGCTGCTACAATTTGTGCAGCTAGCTTTACAAAACTTGGAACTCCTTTAGCATCATCAATATAACAAATTAATCCTAGTATAATTATTCCTATAAAAAAACCAATTAGCTTTAAGAAATAATTTTCATAGCCAAATAAATTTATTTTTCCTTCAAATGATGTAGTTATAAGCAAGTAAATCACAGAAACAAAAAATCCTGCAATTACTGCTAATCCTCCGAAGTCTTGGCATAGGTTTTTTATTTACTCTTCTATCATTTGGTATATCTATTGCACCAACTTTTTTAGCTAATCTCATTGTATGTGGTGTTATTATAAATGCTGTTATAAATGCTAATAAAAAGGCTATTGCTATATCTCCCCACATAAAAATCTTCCCTTCTTGTTATTAATTTTAGTTTTACTAATTCTTTTTTCTACTACTTAATTTTTTGTTATAGAACAAGTCTTAAATTCTTACTGTTTAATCTAGTAATAAATTCCCTTACTTGTTTTAGTCGCACGCAGGTTTTCCACATTAATAAATTATCTCAACATTATAATTAATAAATAGTCCGCTTTCAATTACTCCTGAAATAGATTTTATTTGCTTTTCTAAATCCTGCTCAATGTTTTGGAATTTAACATCTAATATTAGATTTCCTTTTTCAGTAATACAAGGTCCATCTTTTCCAATAGCTTTCCTTAGTTCTATTTCTGTTCCACCTAATTTAATTAATTCGCTTTGAACATAATTTAATGCATCACCAAAGCATTCTACAGGAACTTTAAATTTTTCTCCTAATTTATTTACTTTTTTACTTTTATCTATTAGTATATATGTTTTTTTAGAGCTAACAATATTTAATTTTTCTTTAAACATTGCTCCTCCTCTTCCTTTTATAAGCCAACCATTACTGTCTACTTCATCCGCTCCATCAAAGCACCAATCTGGATTTTTTTCAAGTAAAGTAGTTGTTGGTATATTAAGTTTACTGCAAAGCATCTTTATTTCTAAAGATGTAGGTATAGCTAAAATATTTAAACCTTCCTCTCTTATCTTTTCTGCTATAGCTATTACTGCTAAAAAAGATGTTGAGCCAGAACCAAATCCGTATAACTTGTCCATCTTGCACTTTGTCTAATATTTTCTTAACAATTTCTTGCTTTTCCTCTAAATTATTTATATTACCATATATTGATTGTAGTAATTTTTCTTCATCACAATTCATAATAACCTCCATCTAGTAGATATTAATGTCTTTATCTTTTTCGTTTCTATGTAGCATTATATCATTATATCTGCTTATAGTAAACATTATTTTTTAATAAAACTAAAAAAGAGAAGATTTTTTCTTCTCTTAAACTCTATAGTTTTTCTATTTCCTCTTTTGATAAATCAGTAATTTTAATAATTATTTCTATATCCATACCTTGCATTTTCATTTTTTTAGCAATTTGTATTTTTTCTTGTTTTTCGCCCTCTTTCTTAGCTTTTTCTATCCCTTCTTTTAGTTCTCTTTCAAATCTTACCTGTCTTCCTTTTTCAAGTCTCAATCCATCTTCTTTCCATTCTGCTATTCTTTGCATTATCTCATCATCACTTATTTCTTCTAATTTTTCATTTGCTTTTTTTATTACTTCATTTTCTTCCATAATCTTTTTCACCTCTTCTGATTTTGGATTATCTAAGAAATATGTCCATTGTAATAATCTATCATTGTTATCTCGTTTTCTATATATCTTAGGTAATTCTATTATAACGATTTCCATTAAATCCGTCAAGATGATTTTTCTTTGTTTTTCCTCTATTATCTTCCATTTTGTACAGTATTCAAGCTCTTCTAATCCTTTTACTTCAAAATCAGTTATTATTACTACTATTGTTCTCTTTAACTTCTCATAAAAATCACCAGTATGTATCCTCACTTCCTATTTCTCCAAATAAAACTTGAAATACTACATCCAACTTTGGAGATAATAACTTTTTTTCTTTTGTTTCAGTAAATTGTTTCTTTTTTGCCATTAATTTTTTCTCCTTCTTTGCAAATTTAATAATTGTGACTTTATCTCATTTTCATCACAATTTATATAAGTGGAATTTAATTAGATATAAATAACCTATAAAAATAAATTTGAATTTTTTAATAAGAATATAATTCTTTGAAAATAAATTACATTTGAATTAAGTTTTTTATTGTATAGGAAAAATCAATTTTTCATTTGATATTTCAGTATTTTTAACGATTTTTCCGTATACAACAAGGTTAATTTACCTTGCTCCGTGCAATAATTGCGAAGCAATTTTGCACATGTGGACGTCGAAAGCTCTGCTTTCGCTAACGTCCAATTTTCTTATGATACATAATTAATTTTATACTTTATGTCACAATTATTATAGTAAAAATATACCATGTTTTTTTATTACTTTCAAGTAAAATCATTTGACAAAATTCGACATTTGTCATAAGTTAATGATTTCAACAAAATAATAAAGTATAAATCTGATTAAACCATTAACTTATAAACATTTATTTTAATTTAAAAGCTATATATATCTTTGCTTTGTATAATAAGTTTTTAATTTACAGCAAAATTAATTCCTCTTGCTATAATGTCTTTCATTTTTTCTATAAGCTCGTCTATTTCTTTTGGTGTAACAATAAAATTATATTCTTCTGGAGTTAGAACTTCCTTTATTAAACTATATTTATCTTCTTCTTGTAATTGATTTAAAAACTGATTTGATTCTCCTTGTTCTTGCACCTTTTTAATTAAAAGTGTAAGACTATCTGCTGCTATAGCCGCAGCTTCCACAACAGTTGGTATCCCCATTGCAATTACAGGTATTCCTAATGTATTTTGGCTTAATTCTTTTCTAGCATTTCCAACACCTGCACCTGGTACTATTCCTGTATCAGCAAGTTGTATTGAACTACTAATTCTTTCTATACTTCTTGACGCTAAAGCATCAATAACAATTACTAGTTTTGGTTTAGTATTATCAACAATCCCTTTTAATATTTCTAATGTTTCTATTCCTGTTGTTCCTAATACTCCTGGTGATATTGCACTTACTTCTCTTGTATTTTTATCTAGCGCATCTGGCAAATATTTAAGTAAATGTCTTGTTATATCCACTTCATTTATAACTTTTGGTCCTAAACTATCTGGAGTTACATATATATTTCCAAGCCCTACTACTAATATTGGTTCTTGTAAATTTATATGTTTTTCTATTAATGCCTTAAGTTCCTTTGTAACTACTTCTGCTGCATTTTCTATTTCTTGAACTGTGGCAATTTTTAAATTTTTAAAATCTATAGTAATATAATTTCCCTGTGGTTTTTCTATTGCTTGCTCTCCTTTTTCATTTGTAACCTTCACTCTAGAAATTCCTATTTTATCATCTATTTTTTCTTCCTCTGTTTCTATTCCTTCTATGTCTTTTTCTATATTATGTGCCTTATTATATAAATCTCTTCTTTCTAATGCCAAATCTGTTCTAAAATTATCCATACAAAAAAACCTCCAACTAATTAAATTTAATATATATTTTAATTAGTTAGAGATTTTTTATACTATTTTATTTCCAAAATTTAAATAAGCTCTTTTTTATTTCTGCTGGAGTATCTATATCTATATCTTTATTTTCTAATATTCTCATGGGATTTGTAGTTGTTAATTCTCTTTGCTTTTCTTCCCCTATTAATTTATTTAAGTTTGTAATAATTTCTGGCATATCTCTATAAATTGTATTTGGTCTATGATTATCTGTACCTAAAAAATGTATCATATTATGAGTTAAAAGTTTTTTTACTGTTTCTTTAATAGTATTTCCATATATACCTATAACACTACCAAAATTACTTTGAAATAAAACGCCTTTTTCAATATATTCTATTAATATATTTGGATTTTCTTGTACATATCTATACCTTTCAGGATGAGCAATAATTGGAATATATTTATTTTCTAAAAGTAAATATATTATTTCATCTAAATTCATTGGCATATCTTGCATTGGTAATTCAAAAAGTACATATCTACTATTATTTAAGCTCATGGCTTTACTATCTTTTATTAAATCTATAATATCTCGTGTCGCATATATTTCATTTCCCTGATATAAATTAATTCCTATATTTTTTGCCTCTTCATAAAAAGTATCTATCTTTTCTTTAATTTTTGCACTTGGTTCTATATAATAATCTTGCATATAATGTGGTGTTAAAATGATATCAGTAAAACCTACTCTTTTTGCTTCTTCTAACATAATTATAGTTTCTTCTTTATTTTTAGCTCCATCATCAACATCATATACTAAATGACAGTGTACATCAATCATTTTCTTCACCTCTTCTTAAATTTCTTATGTTATTAAATTTTCTATAAGTAGCTTTAAACTTTTATTGGTATGAATATTTAGTCTTCTGGTTTAGGTCTTGTTGTTGGCTTAATTCTTGCAGCAAAATCCACATTACTTTTCTTTTTTTTTGTATTCCTACTACTTTGACCATAATAATATGATGAATAATATTCTTTTTGAGCTATTGGCATTTTATTTACAACAACACCTGCAATCTTTCCACCTACATTTAATATATCTCTTTTTACTTTTTCTAGTTCTTCAATTTTTGTTTGCTTATATGCACACACAATAATTGTTGAATCTACATTTCTTGAAATAATAAGAGCATCTGTTACTAGATTGGTTGGAGTTCCATCATATATTACAATATCACATAAACTCTCTAGCTTTTTCATAGTTTCAGTCATCTTCTCTGATACTAAAAGTTCTGAAGGATTAGGTGGCACATTTCCAGCAGGTAATAAATATAGATTTTCAACTTCAGTTTTACTAACATATGTAAGTATATCTGTATCTCCTTTTTCACCTTGAGAATTTATTCCTGATAAATAGTTAGATAATCCTGGTACTGGAGCTGTTCCAAAAATTGAAAATAATCTTCCTTTTCTCATATCGCAATCTACTAAAATAACTTTTTTTCCTGCTTGTGCAAAAGTTGTTGCTAAATTTGAAGATACCCAACTTTTGCCTTCTGAAGGTGATGTAGAAGTAATTAATAATGATTTTAGTTCACCTTTTGTATTCATAAACTGAATATTTGTTCTTAAAGTTCTAAATAACTCTGATATTGGAGATTTTGGCTCTCTAGCAGCTACTAATTCTTTTTTCATTATCTTTTACCTCCTTTGGTTTGTCCAAAATTACATAATGGCATAGTTGTAAGCACTGTAAGATTTAATTTTTTTTCTACATCTTCTTTAGATTTTACTGTTGTGTCTAGCATATTTAAAATTAAAACATATATGCCAGCAATGACAAATCCAATTATTGCAAATATAGCTAAATCTTTTACATGATTTATATTATATGGTGCTTTTTCTTCTTTTGCTTCATCTACAACATATACGTTATCCATATTATAGTATTCTTTAGCTATTTTTGAAATAAATACTTGTGCTGTTTCATTTGCTATTTTTTGAGCTTCTTTTGCATCAACATCTACAACTTTTATTTCTATAATTTCTGTATCATCTTTTGCAGAAACAGAAATGTTTTGTTGCAAATCTTCTACAGTCTTATTAATCCCTAAATTGCTAATAACTTGATTAAGTACTGTTTCTGTTTTTAAAAGTTCACTATATGTAGAAACTAGTTTTTGATTTAAAGTAAGATCATTTGCTGTAATAGTGGTTCCATCACTACTTTGTGATGTATTTGATTTTGCAAGAAGTATTGAAGTACTTGCTTGATATTTAGGTGTTAAAAATATGTACGAATACATAAAACCAATAACTATAAATATTGCTATTATTAAAAGTATTTGTGATTTTTTACTCCAAAAAATATTAAATAAATCCTTTAAATCTAACTCTTCCATAACTCTTTTCCCTTCTACTTTTGATTTTAACATTAACTTTAAAGATTTTATCATAAAAAATCTTTAATAGCAATATTTTTTATATTACATTTATGTTACAAATAATATTACAATTTAAAACATAAAAAATTATTACACAGTATCAATATTAATTTCCCATATATATCCTAAATCATTATAGTTAAACCATATATTATACATTTTTGAATTTACTATTTTATCTGATAGATCTTTTATATTTGAAGGATACCTCACTCCATATGATCTTGTCCCATTTAATCCTATAAGCATGTCATTATTTCCTTTAAAAGAATTTAATAAACTTTTATCATTGCTTCTAATACAAACACAATATTTTATTGTATTTGCCTCTTTATATAATGTTTCATTATTTTGAGCAGCTAAATCTAATAACGTCTTAACCATTGAACCTTTTTTCTTTCCTTCATATATTTCATATTTAAAATTGAATTGCTTTATTTCCATTTCTGTAGAAGCATCATTTATAGTTTCTGTTATATTTGTGCTTTGATATATGTACATTCCTATTCCTACTATGGCAATAGCAAGCAAAATTGATGCTGCTATAAGCAAAGCTTTTGACGCATTTTCCATAAAAACACCTCTTATTTATTTAATAGTTAACCTAATAAAATGGTTTATTCTTCTTATATAGATTCAGGTCATTATGCTAATTTTTACTTTTAACTTTGTGTTATATAATATAAATTCTTACTTCCAACTTATATTCGTCGCTATTACCTTTGCTGGAACTCCTGCTACAATGCTATTTTCTGGCACATCTCTTGTTACAATTGCTCCAGCAGCTACAATAGCTCCGTTTCCTATCGTAACACCTTTCATTATCATTGCTTTTGCACCAATCCAAACATGGTCTCCTATTACTACTGGTTTTATTTTTTCGTGTGGTTTTCCTATAATATCATGTGCATCTGTATCTCTTATAATTACTTCTCTAGCAATAGCTGTATCTTTACCTATTTTAATACTATTTGCACATACAATTTGTGTATATCCATTAATATATCCACTTTCTAACTCCAATTTTCCATTTTCAAATACTCGTATATCAGTTCCAGCTCCAATTGAAAAATTACCATTAACAATAAAAGTAGAATTATTCTTCAAACTTACTCTTGTTTCCATTTTTGATTTTTTATTTTCTTTTGAACCAATTATTAATTTGCCATTTATCCTAAAAGTTGATTTTCTATTAATTTCTATTCTACAATATTTTTTACATACTATTTTAGGTTTTATTAAATTGTTTTTTAAATTTAATTTAAATGTGTTTATTATTCCTAATTCTAATAAATTTTGCATTTTTATTGCTATTCTCCTTTTATATTTTTATAAATTCTTCTTAAAATATTTTTAATTTTAACTGCAACTCTATTATTTTTTATTCTAATTTTTATCTTTTTTGAAATAGGTGGCTCTGGGAAATATCTATCAGATAATTCTTTGTAGGATAGTTTGTCAATATTCTTGAATACTCCCTGTCTTTCTTTTGTCATTTCTACTGACCTTTTCATCGATACATTTTCTTTAAAAACATCATCAGAAACTATTTCTTCATATACTAAATTCTCTTTTATTTCGTCAAAAAGCTTTTGACCTTTTTCTGAATTAATATATATCATGGATGTTCCTTTGTTTTGATCCATCTTTGGGCTAATTCTTTCTATTCCCCAAAAATCTGCTAGAGTAATATCTGCTCTCCTAGGTAATCCTTTAAATTTACAGTTATAACAAGATGGACGCATAAATGCATTATATTTTAAATAACCTATCATAAATGAATCTTCATATCTTCCTCCTATATATGATTTTCCATTCTCAAAATCTACTTTTGTAGAGAAATTATGCCAGCCATGAATTTTATGTTTAAATTTAACTTTAACTGCTCTTGCTTTATACTTATTTTCGAGATTTTTAATATATCCTTTAAATATTTTTGGAGAATTCATTCCTCTACATATAAAATCTATTGTATATAAATTTGGATAATCTTTTTGCAAAAAATTATTTAGTCCAGAAATTTGGCATGGGCTTCCACAAATTAAAACTTTTTTTCCTTTTTCTAAAAGTTTTTTAATCTGTGTAAAAATATTATTAATATCACTCTGAAGATATTTAGAACTTCTTAAGTTATCTAAATCTTTAATATCATTTGATACAATATGTTCTACTTCCCATTCTTTATTATAAATTGCTCCACATACATAACCATTTTCTTGGTATATTTTTTTTGCTAACTCTGAAAATACTCCTCCAGATGTACTATCTAATCTTATATGATTATTTTTCGTATAAGCTGCAATTACTTTTGGTCTAGCATAATATCCTGCCTTACCCTTATTATTAATAACAGGACAAGTCTTATCGCATAAACCACAATTAATACATTTTTCTTTATTTACTCTTGGATATTTAAATCCTTCACTATCTTTTATCATTTCAATTGCATTAACAGGACATACATTATAACATGCAAAACAACTTGTGCAGTTCTCTTTATTTTGTATTTCTATCATTATTTCACCTTCTTATATTTTTTCTTAGTTTTTAAATCTGTTCTTTTTTATAATTTTTTAAAGTCGCAATTATCTGGATCATATCTTAATCTACTATTAATATTAATAGCACTTATTTTATTTAATTCTTCTTCACTTAGAGTAAAATCAAATATATCCATATTACTTATATAATGTTTCCAGCTTATTGTATTAAAAATAGGAATATTTCCTATTTGAATATGCCATCGTAATATGATTTGAGCAACTGTTTTTTCATGTTTTTTTGCAATCTCAGTAAGGCAAGTATTTTTAAGTCTATCATCCATTCTTGCAGTTGCTGTATATGCCATTATTTTAATATTCTCATTTTTACAATATTCTCTTAACTCATTTTGAGTAAATAATGGATGACACTCAAATTGATTTATCATTGGTTTAATTTCTGATACTTCTTTTAGTTTCTCCAAATGATGAATATTACAATTACATACACCGATACTCTTACACATTCCATGTATATATATTCTTTCCAATTCTTTCCATGTATTAATATATATTCCTTCAACTGGCCAATGCATTAAAAGGCAATCAATATATTCAACATTTAACATTTTTAAACTAGTTTTTACCTCTTCTTCTATCTTGCCTGAATATTGTGCAGCATTTGATATCTTAGTAACAATAAAATATTTATCTCTATTATTTTTTATTGCTTTCCCTATAAAAAATTCACTTCCACCATAAGCTCTAGAAGTATCAATTGAAATCTTTTCACTTATATTTTTTGCTTTTTTTATTATTTTATTTAAATTGTTAACTTTTACAATCTCTTTACTTTTGTTTTTAATAATTTTACCAATACAAGATTTAATCAATTTACTTTTATTTTCTGTGTTTAAATATATTATAGGACTACCGTAACAAATACAAGGCATTACTAATCCATTTGATAGCTTAACATTATTTGTTTCAATATTACTACTATTTAATATACTTCCTTTCTTTAACATATTAAGAATTCCTTTCTTTTATTTTTATTATCTTTCTTAATAATACTATAAAAATATTTTTTTCATATTCGTTAATTCCAAATTTCCACATTAAAATTATATATAAAATTGTAAATAGAAATATTTGAATAATTAAGTCTAAAGACGAATTAATTGGATTTATTAATTTCCAAACTAATGCTATTATCATACACTCTATTATTGGTATAGTCATTTTTACAATATTTTTCCAAAAACAAATTATGTCAATTTTTATTTCTTTTTGATAAAAAATATTCATACAAATTCCAGTACCTCCTATCATAGCAATAGCAGTCCCTATGGCCGCACCAATTCCACCATATAGTTTTGATAGAATAATACTAATTAATACATTTATAATTGCAAAAATAATTAGTATTATAACTCTATATTTATACTTATTCTTAACCTGTAAAATATTAAGTCCAACATTTTGTATTAAAGGTATTATCATCGGTAACATTAAAATGCAAGCAATAATATAAGAATCAGAATATTCCGGTCCCACCCACATAATATTAATAAATTCACTACCATAAAGTATAAATCCAAATAATATTAATGCCATAACAATATATTGCAATCTTCCTGTTTTTATAAATATATCTGAAAATTCTTTATCCGACGCTTGATTGCTTTCCATCTTAGTAACTTTTGGCAATAATACTCCCGAAATAGCTGTGGAAAAGTTCATATACATTTGATTTAACTGACCAGCTACTGAATATATAGCTACTGTTGCGGAACCTGAATATATTCCTAATACAAATTGATCTAAATTTAAATTTATTTTATCTATAATGCTATTTAAGAAAATCCATACAGAATATGCCATAATTTCTCTTAAAAGTTTAAAATCAATTTTTCCAAACTTTAATTTTATATGTAATTTCTTTCTACAATAAATATAATTTAAAATAAGAGTAAATATGTTTAAGACTGTATTTAATATTACTAATGCTATTGCTTTATATCCAAAAGCTAATAAAATTAGCATAACAATAGGATTAACTACAATTCTAATTAGGTTTAATGTTTTAGAAAATACAAACTTTTCATAAGATGTTATGATAGATGAAAATACACTTAATGGAAATGTAATAATTAAATTAAAAGTCAGTATACCCATTAATACTTTTGCTTCATTTAATTCCGCTAAGCTCATAGTATTTCCAAATAGGCTATCTACATTTAGCCATAATATTGCTCCTATTATTCCTGCTACAATTCCTATTACAGAATATATTATAAAAAACATTCCATGCAATTTTTGTTCTTTTTCTTTTTCTTTCTTATTTCTATATCTAGTTGTATATATAATAATTGCATTTCCAAATCCAAAGTCTAAAATAGTTAAATAAGAAATTACTGAAGTTACTAATGAGTATAAACCATATTCTGCTTGTCCTAATTTTGATGTTAAAATTGGTGTATATAAAACACCTATTAACATATTAACAATTATTATTATATATGATAAAATTGCACCTAACTTAATTTGATTTTTTTCCTTCAATTTTTTCCTCCAAATTTAATGCTTTTAATAAAAACCTATAGGATTTTTCTTTTTCTTTCTCTAATATCTTATAAGCATTTGTATAATCATGTTTTAAATTTTTCTCTGTAATTCCACCATCAAATTTCCTGTTTTCTAATTCAAATTTATTAATTAACGTTTCTATCCTAGAATTCATACTTATATTTTTATCTTCTCTGTCAAATACTACAAAAGGTCTATTATAAATAATAGCAAAAACGCATGAATGAAAAGAATCAGTGCAAATCAAAAACGCATTTTTTTCTAAATATAAAAATTCACTTGGACCAGTTTCATAAAATCCACTATTTTTGTCTAGCATGTTGATTATTTCACAATTATTTTCTTTAGCAATACGTTCAATTTCTTTTTTTCTATTTTCACATAATTCACCTAAAAAATAATTTAATATGTATCTATTTGTTTTCAATTGTTTTGGCTTTTTAGAAACTTTGTCCCATTCATCCGCACTTAATAGCATTGTTGGATCAACTAATACTTCTACATCATTTCTTCCTGTTAATTCTTCAACAATTTTCTTTCCATCATCTTCACGCACAGATATAGCTTTAAATTTTTTTAATTCATTTGCTGTTTTTTCTTTATATTCTTCTGGTAATTCGCTTATTCCAAAACTTGCTGAAAAAGCAATTCTTTGATTGTCATTTGCAAAGCATAGTAAATCAACATCTCTCAGTCTCCCAAAATTCGGATTCCATACTTGATCGGACCCAACAATAAATGCATCAAACTTATTTTTAATTCTAGAATACGGTGTTATATAATTAGAAGAAAATATAATATTCTTATTAAAGTCAATAAAATATTTTTCTCTTTGTTTAGTTTTATTTTTGTAATTTTTTAATATAAACTTAATTACTCTAATAAAAAATTTATCCTTTGAATTTATCGTAACATGATTTTTTAATGTTATTGAATCACAATCTAACGATTGTATTTTTTTTTGAACAGCATAATTTTGTAATCTATTTCCATAATTATTATTATCATTTATTGTTACTATACCTACTTTTTTAGTCAATTTTCATCTTCCCTTCATTTTTTCTAATTTATTTTTTATGTTCTTTTTTTGCAATTTGCCGTATTTTTATATATAATAAATACATAATTGGTATTATGTATACGATACCTTTCTCTATATATACTATACCATACCAAGTCACTCTAAACTGTGTAGCTAAAAGAAATAGGTATAAGAAAAAATTATAATCTTTCTTTCTTTTCACTATTATATTTATTATTCCAAATTCTAATAGAGCAAATACAATTACCCCTATGATGCCAAAATTCATATATGGTTCAGATAATATCAATATGCCTCCTGCAGTATAATACATATTTTGAAGTATTGCTACTACATCATACTCTGCTACTGAAATAAAAGGAATTAACTTTAACAAATATAACAGATAACTTTTTCCATAAAGAAACCCATTATCTTCCACATATAAAATTGATGAATTATATACATATCCTACATCAGCTGCAGTATTCTGGACTAATATTTTCTTGTATATTTCAGATAATCCTATTTCTGTATTTCCATTTCTATATTCTCCTATATATACAAGTATTACTACAATAATAAAAGCTACTATATAATATTTTATATTCTTAAATGATAATATCTTTTCAGCAGTATCTTTTCCATTTACAATTAACATTATTATTGTTGCTAACATTAATCCTATCATATCTACTCTCTCGCCATGTAATAAAAACCACAAAATACAAAATAAATATGAAACTTTAACAATAATACTTTGCTTGAATTTAGGTATTGCAAATATTAATGATATTATAGCCATATGATTCCATGCATTACCTGGTAATAAAGCTTGAAAACGTGTTTCTGAGCTCAAATTAAAATTAAGAGTAGGAAATGCAATTATTGAAAATATAATTGCCAAAATAGCACATACAACTGAAAAAATATTAGTTTCCTCAAGATGATATTTTAAAATTTCTTCTTCTCTTTCAAGAGTTTTGGAATTTACTATATAAAATAATAATATAATATTATATATTAGTGATATCATACACATTTGCTCATATCTTAATTGGAATAATCCCAATTCTAAAAGTCCATATGATTCTCCAGTGTTATATTGAAAAGCAACAGCAATTAATACATAATTAATCAATATACTTTTAATAGAAAATAGTGAGAACTTGGCTTTTGTACATATTATTATACATACTAGTATATTTGCCATAAAAATAATATTTGGATTCATTTCTGTACATATATATATCAATACTAGTATAAGTATCAGTAAAATTAGAAATAAGTTTTCTTTTTTTAATTTCATATTTTTCTCCTATTATAATTTTCTTTTTGTTATTAAATAAGTTAAAATCATTCTATTCTTTATAATGCTGAAAAATATTTTATTAATTTTATTCTCTTTATATAAAAAATTGGCATATTTTTGGATTTCACTATCTTTCATGATTTTTCTAGCATTTACATAACGTTTAAATAAATTTTCATCAGAGTGGAACTCATTTGATACTGCTGTCAAAAGATTTTTTAAACATTTAATCTGAATTTTATCTATCTCTGTACATGCTTTTAAAGCAGTATAATTCAAAATTGCTTTATTTATCTTCTTTTGTATATTAATCATATTCTTATAATATCTTGTTGATAGAGATTTAATATTTTCTCTCGAATAATAATATAGTCTTTCATTTGAATAACATATACTTTCTTCGTATTTCATATAATTTAAATTAAATATTATATCTTCTCCAAGCGAAAGATTCTTTTCAAATACAATATTATTATTTTTTATTATCTTCAAATCATATAATTTACCCCATGGAGCTTTTAGTGCATTTTGTTCAAAAAATAATTCGTAAAAACACTTTCTTAACTCCAATACTCGTACTTCCACATTTTCTTCTTTTGTCTCTTCTGTGTATCCGTTTGTAAGAATAGAATATTTGCATATTGGCATCATATTATATTTTTTTCTCATATCTAGCAATTTATCTACCATCTTTTCTTCAATATAATCATCTGAGTCCACAAACATAACATATTCTCCTTTAGCTTTCTCTATTCCTATATTTCTTGCTTTAGATACACCAGAATTTTTTATGTTATATATTTTTATTCTATTATCTGTATCTGCTAGATTTAATAATCTGTAGAGTGTGTCATCCGTGGATCCATCATTCACAATTATAATTTCTATATTTTTATATGACTGATTTCTAATACTATTAATACATCTATTTATTGTTTGAGCGGAGTTATATGTTGGTACAATTACACTTATTAATTCATCCATTTAATCACAATCCTTCCAGATTCAATGCTTTTTTAGGTTATTATATTTCAGTTACATGTATCATAATTTAATAAATATTATCATAGTCATCACTTTTGTTTTTATTTAATAGATTTGACTATAGTATTTCTTTTTTGGTATATCATTGATTTTTTTGGTATATCACCACTTATAACACTTCCAGCTGCAACTATAGAGCCTTTACCAATTTTTGTGCCTTTTAAAATTACGCAATTTGAACCAATCCAAACATCATCTTCTATTATAATATCTTGTAATAAATATTCATTTATATTATTTTTATAATCGTGATCATGATCATACATTAATACATTTTGTCCAAATTTCACATTATTTCCTATGTATATATTTTTTCTTGCATTTATAGCACATCCAGAATTAAAAAATACTCCATCCCCAATAAATATTTTGCTTTTATTTTCTCCTCTTATCAAAATATTAGATCTTCCACAGCAATGTTTTCCAATTCTCAAAGAACACTTTTTTTGTAAATATATATTAAAGTTTGAATAAAACTTAACGATAGGTGATATTGCTTTTATTCTATTAAAATATATAATTCTAATTATATTAAATTTTATTATTCCGATTATAATCTTTATTTTTTCAATTATCATTTTAACCACCTTATCTTTGTATATTTTATTTAATTGATATATTTGCGTATACTTTATGACATTTCACTATTTTTCATATTATTGTTTTTTTAGTTTATATTTAATAAATATTTTTTATTATTTCATCCCAATAATCTATTCTATGATAGTTTTCTTTTTCGATAAGCTTTCTCTTACTTTCATCGATATTTTTTAAGGCACTATATTTAAATATAACAACTTATTTGTATTTTCATTATATATATTTTTTATTTATTTGCAACCAAATAAATGGGCATCAGGTCTGGCAACATATCTATCGCCTTTTAATCCTGTAATATATTATTATATAATTTCATGAGGCTTTGTGGGTAATTCATTTTTTTCCATTCTTCTATATATTCAAAACTTTTTCTGCTATAATCTGATATAAGTTTATTATCTTTGCATTTTTCAATATATTTAATCAATTCTTCTAAATTATTATATACCATCCCAATATCATTTTTGAGATAGTCAACAGTTGCATTATTTGAA
>CALXVN010000080.1 GCA_944392085.1 uncultured Clostridia bacterium
ATGTATAATAATAATTTATTGCTAAAAATAATATTTTAAATAAAAGACTATTAAATTGTAATAATTATTACAGTTTAATAGTTTTTTAATTTAAATATAGTAACAAAAAAAGCAAAAAAAATGACATAAAATGTTGATATTTATATTAAAATTTAGTATAATTAAAAACATATTGCAAAAATAGGAGTGAATTAAATTGGAAAAACAAGCTAAAGAAAAGAAAAATACCAAAAAGAAGGGAAATAAAAAAAATAAACATATATTTTTAAAAGTGGTTTTAATTTTATTACTCATAATATCAGTTTTAGCAGGAATATTTATATACAAATGGCAAAAAAATGGTGGAGGCTGGAAAGGTGCAATTAAAACAACCTTAGGCTATGATGAGAACAAAAAGTTAGATAAAATATATTGTCTACTATTAGGGCAAAGCCAAAATCTCACAGATACTATAATGGTAGCCTCATATGATCCAAATACTCAAGAAGCAGCTCTTTTATCAATACCTAGAGATACATTTGTAGGTGAAAGTAAAGCTTATGCATCAAGTTATGATAAAATAAATGCTATATATTCATGGAAGGGAGTAGAAGAATTACTTGAAGATGTAAATGAAATAACAGGATTAAATGTAGAGTATTATTTAAAAGTTGATACAGAAGCTTTAAAAGTATTAGTTGACGAAATAGGTGGAGTATATTTCGATGTTCCAATAGATATGCATTATACAGATAAAAAACAAAATTTATATATTGACTTAAAGGCTGGCTATCAATTATTAGATGGTGATAAGGCAGAACAAGTAGTTAGATTTAGACATAATTCAGATGGTTCAACATATCCTTATGAATATGGTGGAGAAGATTTAGGACGTATGAAGACTCAAAGAGCTTTTCTAACAGCCCTTTTAGAACAAACTATAGAGAATATGGATATTAGTAAAATATTTAGTTTTTTAGACATTGCTAAACAATATGTTGAAACAAATTTAAATTTCAATACTATAAAAGATTATGTTCCTTATATGGTAGATTTTGATATAGATAATTTAAAAACTGCTACTTTACCAGGTGCTTCAGAATATGCTAATGGTTATTCGATATATGCAGCAGATGAAGAAGAAACGCAAGAAGTAGTAAATGAATTATTTTATGGAATAAGCAAAGATAGCAATGAAGGAAATGTAATAGAGGAAAATACAGTAACTGATACTAATGTTTTAAGCAGTGAAAAAGTTAAAATAGAAGTATTAAATGGAAGTGGAAACTCTAGCAAACTTACAGAAGTAGTAAATAGCCTAGAATCTAAAGGATTTAGTGTTATTCAAACAGGGAATACTTCAACTACAAATAATACAACTGTTATAGATAGAAGTGATTTATCACAAGCAGATTCAGAAAAATTAAAAGAAACATTAGGAATAGAAAACATTACAACTGGCGATTCTAGTAGTGTAGATGCAACTGTAATAATAGGAACTGATTATATTATGTAAAAAATAAATTTAAAAATCACA
Source organism: uncultured Clostridia bacterium (assembly GCA_944392085.1). GTDB lineage: Bacteria > Bacillota > Clostridia > TANB77 > CAG-508 > CALXVA01. Next base: position 1,517 of record CALXVN010000080.1, read on the forward strand.
GTAAAAATATTTTTACTGTGATTTTATAAATGAATGTAATATAAAATTTTCTAATACATGTACAAATCAAGATAATATATTGAAAATATTAATAATGTTTTCTCATAAATAATCTTGAATTTGATTAAACTTATATCGTCCACCTTTTTTACTTTTAGCTCTTTTAGCTTTATTATGATTAGGTTTGTAATAATTTGAATTTTTTCTTTTCTTAGGACCATTTAGTTTCTTTAAAATTATTACTAATATATACAAAATTAAAAATATTAGAAAAGCTCTAAAAACTATTGATTCAAAATTTGAAGGTTCAACAGAGTGTTCTGCAATTAAGTCTGTAGAATAAGTTTCTCCATCAATTTTATAAGAAATTGTTCCAATAACAGCATCTTTAGAAATAGGAGCTGTTAAGTTTTCATTTATACTTATTTCTGGCTCTAAATTATAGACATTTTCATTATTTTTTAAAAGAACATCTATACTGCTTTTTGCAATTGCATCTAAAGACTTAGTTTCTTTAGTAGCTCCATTTATTTCAATTGTGTCTACAACAGAATTTACAGTTACTAAATTTTTATAAGAATAGTTTTCAAATGCATAATTAAATAATTTAGTACAATCTGTATATCTATCATCTATAGAATCACTTCCAAGAACAACTTCAAGTAATTCTACATCATTTTTCTTAGCAGTAGTAACTATACAATAACCTGATTTATCAGTATATCCAGTCTTTAATCCTGTTGCAGCTTCATAGTAATATTCACCATTTTTAGTAATCAAACCATTTGTAGCATTGAATATTCTATTTTCTTTATCATATTTGTTAGTTTTAGGAAGTGTATACTGATTTACAGTAGCTATTCTCATGATATCTTCAAATTTCATTGCATATCTACCTATAAGTGATAAATCATAAGCAGTAGAATAATGATTTTCATTGTGAATTCCGTTAGGATTAACAAAATGTGTTCCTATACAACCAATTTCTTTTGCTTTATTATTCATCATTTCTGCAAATTCTTCTACAGATCCAGCTATATGTTCTGCTAGTGCTACAGCGGCATCATTTGCAGATGGTATTAATAAGACATTTAATAATTGTTCCACAGTTAATTTTTCACCTTCTTTAAGGCTAGCGTGTGAATAACCAACAGGAATAGAGAAGATTGCATTATGACTAACTGTAACAATATCATCTAATTTACAATTTTCAAGTGTAAGTATTGCTGTCACAAGCTTTGTTGTGCTTGCAGGATACATTTTTTTAAAAGCATCTTTTGAATATAATATTTTTCCAGTTTTAGCATCTACCAAAATAATTGAAGGCGATTTAGTAGTTAAATCATCTGGATTATAATCAGTTTTATCTATCTCGGTAGCCAATATTATTGGCATTGATATCATAATAAAAATAATAGTAAAAATTACTATTGATTTAAATTTTTTCATTTGGACACCCCACTATGCAAAAATATATAATACTATATATTAAAATCAAGAAAATTTCAACATTTTTTAGAAAATTTAAACAAAAAGAGGAGTATGATTTATATGGATAATAAGAAAAAAATAATAATATCAATAATTTTAATAATTTTGATGATTATATTAATTACAATATATATAATTAATACGAATGAAAAAGAAGAAATAGACCTAAATATCATTTTACTTGAAAATAGTGAAGAAGAGAATGTAGAAATAACAAATGAAATACATGAAGAAGAGAAAATTGCAGTACATATTATAGGTGAAGTAAAAAAAGAAGGAATAATATATTTAGAAGAAGGTTCAAGAGTAGCAGATGCAATAGAGAAAGCAGGAGGAGAAACAAAAGAAGCAGATTTATCAAAAATTAATTTAGCATATATACTTCAAGATGGAGAAAAAATATATGTACCAAATAAAAATGATGAATTAACAGAGTATATTACTAAAGAAAATGGAAATAATTTAATATCAGAAGGAAATAACACTTCAAATAATTTAAAAGGAGAGAATGATAAAGTGAATATAAATACAGCTACTTTAAATGAGTTAGATAGTCTTCCAGGAATAGGGCCATCAACTGCACAAAAAATAATAGATTATAGAGAAGAGAATGGAAATTTTAAAACAATAGAAGATTTGCAAAATGTAAAAGGAATAGGAGATGCAAAATTCGAGGAGATAAAGGACAAAATTATAGTATAAAATACTGTACAAATTAAAAAGATATGGTATAATTACAAATGAAATTAAGTGGAAAAAATATCCACAAAAAAGAAAGGAAGTAATGTAAAATGAGTAATGAATTAATAATAAAAAAATGCTCAAAATGTGGAGCAACGGTAAGAGTAATAGAAGATTGCAATTGTGATAATTGCGGAATAAAATGTTGCGGAGAAGAAATGCAAATAATGGTTCCAAATTCAGTAGATGCAGCAGTAGAAAAACATGTACCAACTTATGAAGTAGCAGATGATGAAATAATAGTAAAAGTAAATCATGTAATGGAAAGTGAACATTATATTGAATGGATTTCTTTAGTTAAAGAAAATAAAGAATATACTGTAAAACTTTGTCCAGAGCAAAATGCCGAAGCTAGATTTCCATATTTAAAAGGAGCTACATTGTATGCATATTGCAATAAACATGGATTATGGAAAGCAGAAGTAGAATAAAAACTACCTTTATTGGTTTAATATCAGTAACTATCATTACATTTGGAGAATATAAAATGTGCAAAATAGTCGACAAATTTTGCACATCTTATTTTATATTTTCCATTTATTTGGATTTTCACTTTCATAGTAATATTGATTATAAATTGGATTAATCGCATTTCGTGGATAACTAATAATATTCTCTACATCTGCATCTATTGAATCTGCATAACTTACTATATATGCTTCTGCCATATGTTTATTCATAGTATCCATATGTGTTGCAATTATGTGTAGTACTTGATACTTAAATTTCTCAGATATATTTTCTTTATCTAAATATTCTTCTACAATTTTTTCTCCAATATATACATGATCAACTAATAAATATGAATAATTAAGATTTGATTTAATTTCACTATTTTCATTCCATTTATCAAATATCTTTGTCTTTCCAATATCGTGTAATATTGCCCCAAATAAAATTAAATCCATATCAACTTGTTTCTCGTAATTGCATCCTACATCATATGCAATTTTAGTTACATTATATATATGATCTAATAAACCACCATCAAAACATTGATGAGTTCTATTATATTTATTCATTTCTATACCATCATGACCAGCGCCTCTGCAAAATAATTCTTCCTTATAATCATTTAATATATTTATGCATACACTTTTTAAACTTTTATTATTAATCTTCGATGCATAATTAATTAAACCGTTGAATTTTTCTTCTTTTTGCTTGTTACTCAAATTCTTTAACATTCAATCACCTCTCTAAATTACTATTTTTTATTTATGCTATTTATTTTATTAATAATCTCCTTGCTAAACTTTTCTTTTCTATTTTCATCAACTAAGCCATTTATTTCTTGCTGAACATCTGTAAGTTGTGTATAGCAATATCCAGTTATATAATCTGTTTTTCTAATTACATTAGTTAAACTCTCAAATCTTTTTATAAACTCTTTTTCATCAATTACTTGTTTTCCATACCCCCAGCCCTTATCAGAATTTAGTGCTATACCACCATATTCGCTCATGATAATAGGTTGTCCATTATACTTATAATCTCCACTAAATAATTTATGTATTGTATTATATGCTTTCTTATTATTTAATACAGCTAATTCTTTATCATTATATTCATTATAGAGTAAATCAGATTCTTGTTTATAATCATGAATTGTTATTATATCTGATATTGTATGTTCCCATCCATCATTAGATATTACAGGTCTAGTTTTATCAAGTGATTTAGTAATATAATATAAACTATTTGCAAAGTTTTGTTCTTCTATACTTTCTGGTACTTCACGAATTCCCCATGATTCATTAATAGGTACCCATGTAATTATTGATGGATGATTATAATTTTGTTTTACTACTTTAATCCATTCATTCATAAAATATTCTACTGATTTATCATTAAATTCGTAGCAATTAGCCATTTCATTCCAAACTAATATACCGTTTACATCACAATAATATAAAAACCTTTCATCTTCTATCTTTTGATGTTTTCTTATTCCATTATATCCATATTTTTTTACAATTTCTATATCTTTAATTATTGCTTCTTCACTTGGAGGAGTTAAATGAGAACCTGCCCAATATCCTTGATCTAAAATCATTTTTAAATATAATTCCTTATTGTTTAACAGTATTTTTGAATTTTCTATAGATATTTTTCTAACTCCAAAATATGATGATACTTCATCAATTAATATATTATTTTTATATAATCTATAGTTTATATCATATAAATATGGATGTTCTGGAGACCAAGATTTAACTTCATGATTGTTTTGCGAATTACAAATATCAATTTTATATTTTAATATATTGTCTTCAAGTTTATACCTTTCGACATTTATTATTTCATTATTATATTTAATTTCTGTTTCTATTTCGTAACTTGCAATATCTTTTTGATTAATATTTGTTGATAATTCAATATCAATATTTTTATCATCATAGTTTGGTGTATTTTTTACAGATATAATATAATTTTTAGGTACATTTTCAATCCATATTGTTTTCCATATACCGGTTGTTTGAATATACCAACACCTAAAACTTTCTTTTTTATATCTCTGTTTACCTCTTGGTTGGCTTTTAGATAATGAATCTTCTACCTTTATAGTAATATTGTTTTTTCCATTAATTACATATTCACTAATATCAAAAGAAAATCTGTGATATCCCCCTATATTCATTCCAACATACATTCCATTTATCCATAATTTAGTAACGAAGTCACTTCCTTCAAAATGTAATATAGTTCTTTTATCTTTATTAAGGTTTAGTTCTATATTATTAGAGTACCAAATATTTTCATGAATAGTTTCATCATTAATACCACTCATTTTAGTTTCATATGTGAAAGGAACAAGTATTTCTTTTGATTCTGGAAAGTTATTAAAATATTGTTTCTTTTCTCCAATATTATTATCATCAAAAACAAAATTCCATTTTCCATTTAAATTTAACCAATTATTTCTTACTAATTGAGGTCTTGGATAATTTTTAATTTTTTTCATTATTAACAACCTCCTTAATTATCAGATATTTATAATAAACATCATACCAACTATATGCTCTATAAATGTTTTTACTTTTTAAATTTTTATTATGATTTTCATCAAAACAAATAACTGGTAATTCTTTTGATATACTTTTAATATTTTCTGTTTTATCTTCAATCATAACATCAATATTATATTTTTTACACATTTCTAATTTATCTTTACTAACTATTAATTTATCATATTTAATATTATTGTTATTAAGCCATGATACTAAAATGTTATTCATTTTTTTATCTGCATCATCCCACTTGTCTGCACCCCTTGCTGTTATAATATAAATTTGGTTATTTTCTTTTTTCATTTTTTCTATTATTTCAGCAGCAAAAGGTCTAGCTGATTCATGTATTGAATAATTTTTTACCAATGCTAACCAACATTCTTTATCATCTTCATAACTAACATTAAACATATCTTCTAATGACCATGCATTAATATTAATATCTAATTTACCATACTTTTCAAAAAAATACTTACTTCCATAATCACATGCATATCTAATAACATTAGTAAGTACACCATCTACATCTATTCCTATTTTCATATGTATAATCTCCTCTACAAATATATGGTAGAAGTACAAGCATTATTATTAATAAAATTACTTTTTGCTGATTTAATATCAGTAACTATCATTGCGTTTGCCTTAATAATTACATTAGTAGTAGTTATAAGCAAGCAAAAATAACCAATAAAAAACACATCTGTAAAACTTGTCGGTTTAGATGTGTCTAACATTTAATCTAGGCAAACCACGTTTGGAGTTTCTTCATTTCCTATCTTTATTTTGGTTGCGGGGGGAGGACTCGAACCTCCGACCTTTGGGTTATGAGCCCAACGAGCTGCCAACTGCTCCACCCCGCGATGTGTTAACAAATTAATTATACTACGTTATATAAGTGGTGTCAATACATAAGTATAATTTTTATGAAAATATTAGTTACATAATATAAATATATTGTATTTAATTTATTATATTCATAAAGAATGTAAATTATACCAAAATAAGTAAATTTAATAATTTAACTAAGTTAAAAATAAAGAAAAACAGAAATATAGACCAAAAAATCATAAAAAAATTAGTTCGCCTATTGACAAATTTAAATAAAGTAGAGTATAATAATATATATTGACAAATAAAAAGATAACAAATATTTGCTCATTCATTATATTATAAATATCAATGATGTAGTACAACACACAGGTGTTGTCTTTTTATGTGCTAAAAATAG
>CALXVN010000081.1 GCA_944392085.1 uncultured Clostridia bacterium
CTTTTAAATACGGACCCAACAGGATTAAATGAACTTGCTAAAAATTATAAAATGATTTATCCAATAGCTTCTCGTTGCGGAGTTTTTGCTAAAACTGATATACAACCTCTTTTAAATGAGGGAGCAGCAAAAGAAGATATTGCCGTATCAATATTTCAAGCAGTAGTAAATCAAACAATTTCAGGCTTAGCATGCGGTAGACCAATCAGAGGCAACGTTGCATTTTTAGGAGGTCCTCTAAACTATTTATCAGAATTAAGAAATAGATTTATAGAGACACTTCATTTAACAGATAAGCAAATTATTATCCCAGAAGAAGCTCACCTATTAGTTGCAAAAGGCGCTGCTTTAGATTCAGTAGAAGAATCAAAAGTAATTACTGTAGAAAAATTAAAAAGTAAAATAGAAGTTTTAAGAATCTCTCATGATGATACTTCAAACCCTCTTGCACCTTTATTTTCAATAGATGCTGACTATGAGGAATTTAAAGAAAGACATGAAAAAGATAAAGTCGAAAGAGCAGATTTAAAAAATTTTGAAGGTGATTGTTTCCTTGGTATTGATGCAGGTTCTACTACAACAAAATTAACTTTAATTGATAATGACGGAAAACTTTTATATTCGCTTTATGGAAGTAATGAAGGAAATCCACTTCAAAGTGTAATAAAATCATTAAAAAAACTATATGCAGAGCTTCCTGAAAAGGCAATAATTAGATATAGTGGTGTTACAGGTTATGGTGAGAAATTAATTCAAACAGCATTAAATGTTGATTTAAATGAAATAGAAACTATTGCCCATTATACAGCTGCTAAAAAATTTATGCCAAATGTTACAAGTATCGTTGACATTGGTGGACAAGATATGAAATATATCAAAATGAAAAATGGAGCAATAGATAACATTATGCTAAATGAAGCTTGTTCATCAGGTTGTGGTTCTTTTATAGAGACATTTGCAAAAAGTTTAAATTTATCTATCGAAGAATTTGTAAAAGCTGCAATAGAATCAAGAAGACCTGTTGATTTAGGTTCAAGATGTACTGTATTTATGAACTCAAAAATTAAACAAGCCCAAAAAGAAGGATATTCTGTTGGAGATATTTCTGCTGGACTTTCATATTCAGTAATAAAAAATGCTATTCAAAAAGTTATGAAAGTTAGAGATGTAAAAAAATTAGGTGCACATATTGTTGTACAAGGTGGTACTTTCTATAATGATGCAGTACTTCGAGCATTTGAATTAATAGTAGGAAGAAATGTTGTAAGACCAGACATTGCAGGACTTATGGGTGCTTACGGTATGGCATTACTTGCTAAAGAACAATATGAAGCAAATTTAGATATGGAATATACATCTAACATTACTAAATTAGATGATTTAGACAAATTAAATATCGAAATCTCTCATGTTCGTTGTAATGGTTGTGAAAATCATTGCTTACTTACAATAAATAAATTTAGTAATGGGGCAAGATATATATCAGGAAATCGTTGTGAAAAAGGTGCTGGAATAGTAGGCGAAAAAACTGAGCTTCCTAATTTAGTAAAATATAAATATGATAGAATATTTGGATATACTCCATTAGAAGAAAAAGATGCACCTAGAGGAACTATTGGAATACCTAGAGTCCTTAATATGTATGAAGATTATCCTTTCTGGTTTACTTTTTTAACTAACTTAGGCTTTAGAGTAATACTATCTGAGAAAAGTAATAGGAAAACTTATGAGAAAGGTATGGAATCAATGCCTTCTGAATCAGTATGTTTCCCTGCTAAACTATCACACGGACATATAATTGGATTAATAAATCAAGGTGTTAAAACAATATTTTATCCTTGTATGCCATATTCTAGAAAAGAATATGAAAAAGCTGACAATCATTATAACTGCCCAATAGTTATTTCTTATTCTGAAGTTTTAAAAAATAATGTGGAAGAATTAAAAGAAAAGAATATAAAGTTCTTAAATCCTTTTTTACCATTCGACGCTAAGAATTTAGCAAAGACAATTTTAGGATTGCCAGAATTTGCAGAATATAATTTTACTAAAAAAGAATTGTTGGAAGCTGCTAAAAAAGCAGAAGAAGAATATCAAAAATGTAAAGATGATATTCATAAGAAAGGTCAAGAAACAGTAGAGTACATAGAAAAAAATAATTTAAAAGGAATTGTTTTAGCAGGTCGTCCATACCATGTAGACCCAGAAGTAAACCATGGTATAGATACATTAATTACAAGTTTAGGTTTATGTGTTCTTACAGAAGATAGTATATCTAATCAAACAGAAGTAAAAAGGCCAATAAGGGTTGTTGATCAATGGGTTTTCCATGCAAGACTTTATGCAGCTGCTGATTATGTTGGAAAACATGATAACTTAGAATTAGTACAATTAAATTCTTTTGGTTGTGGTGTAGATGCAGTTACAACTGACCAAGTAGAAGAAATATTAACAAGCTTTGGAAAAATGTACACATTAATAAAAATAGATGAAATAAATAACCTAGGAGCTGTTAGAATACGTATTCGTTCATTACTTGCAAGTATGAATAAACGTTTAGCAAATAAAGGAGCTATTACAGGAAACGGAAATTATGAAGTAAATAAAAAAATATTTACAAAAGAAATGAAAGGTGATTATACTATATTAATTCCTCAAATGGCTCCAATTCATTTTGAATTGTTAGAAGCTGCTGTTCGTTCTTCTGGATACAAGGTAGAATTATTAAGAGATTGTACAGATCATACAGTAGAAACAGGATTAAAATATGTAAATAATGATGCATGCTATCCATCAATATTAGTTACTGGACAAATGATAGAAGCTCTTCAATCTGGCAAATATGACTTAAATAAAACAGCTTTAATAATGTCACAAACAGGTGGTGGATGTAGAGCAACAAACTATATTGGGTTTATTCGTAAAGCTCTTAAAGATGCTGGTTTTGAAAATATCCCTGTAATATCTTTTAATGTTGTAGGAATGGAAAAAATGCCAGGATTTAAAATAACGTTACCATTAATAGAAAGACTATTAAAAATGGTAGTATATGCTGATTTACTACAAAAGATGCTAACTAAAAACAGAGCATATGAAATAAACAAAGGAGAAACACAAAAACTATTTGATGAATGGCTTACAAAATGCAAAAAACTTCTTGAAAAATCAACAATGAAACAATTTAAACAAAGCATTTATGATATGGTAAATGACTTTGAAAAAATAGAATTAGATACATCTATTGAAAAACCAAAAGTAGGAATTGTTGGAGAAGTATTAATAAAATATCATCCATTTGGAAATAACTTTATTGCAAATAAACTAGAAGAAGAAGGCGCTGAAGTAGTATTACCAGATTTTATGGGATTTGTTAAATTCATAGCAACTCATAAAATAACATTTAATCAATTAATTAAAACTGATAAAATGAAAGCAAAATTATTTAAAACTGCAATAAAATTAATAGATATATTAGAAAAAGATGCAAGAATTGCACTTTCTAATTCTAAAAAAGGATATTTACCACCTTGTGATATTTGGGAATTAGAGGACAAAGTTAAAAACATTTTATCTATTGGAAATCAAACTGGTGAAGGTTGGTTCTTAACTGCTGAAATGATAGAATATATAGAAAATGGAATACCAAATATTGCTTGTGTTCAACCATTTGCTTGCTTACCTAATCACGTTGTAGGAAAAGGTGTTATAAAGACAATTAGAAACGAATTTCCAGAAGCAAATATATCTGCTATTGATTATGACCCAGGAGCAAGTGAAGCAAACCAAACAAATAGAATTAAATTATTAATGACTGTAGCTAAAGATAATTTAAAGAAAAAACAAAAAGAATTAAAATTATTAGAAAAAGAAAATTCTAATAATAATTCTGAATTATATAAAATAAAAGAATAGGGATAACTCTATTCTTTTATTTTAAGACTATAGAAAAAAAGGTTGATTTTTTAGAAAAATATTATTAAAATAAATTTAGTTATAAAAATATTAATTTTTTTCAAGTTATCAATCGGAAGGAAATCCGATTTACACAACTTTTACGATATGCTCTATTTTTACTTTTTATTTATTTAATTTTGATATTTTCGATTTTAAGCCTTTTTATTTTTTATTAATATTATTTTATATTTATTTTTTATTATTTATTTTTTTATTAAAATCTTTTTGTTTATATTTTTCTTAATTATTTTTTATTTAATTATTTTTATTTTTTGTTATTTATTTATTTGTTTTTTTATTTTTTATTTTTTTACTATTAATTTATTTTTATTTTATTTATTGCTTTATTTATTTTTTATATTTTTCTATTTATTAATTTTTTATAATCTTATTTTAATTTTTTTAACAAAAATTATATTTACTTCATTTTTTTGCTCTATCTAATCCAATAGAATTTAATTTTTTTTATATCAATTCTTAATGTCGAATACTTATTTTTTGATACATATAAATCTTTCTTGCTCTGTTTTTTGTTTATTTTATGTTAATCTTTTTTCGCTTGTTATTTTTTATGCTTCATTCTTATTTTAGTTTACTTTAGCTTAGCTTTTACTGATTTATATTTTGTATCTCATAAATTTTTACTTTAATCTTTAGTATATCTTTTGCTTGTCTTTTTGTTATTTCATGGATATATTTATTTTCCCTTTGCCTTTATTGCTTATTCTTGATATTATTTGCAAATACCTCTCTTGCATCTCTTAGATTATTTATGTTTACTCTCCTTGTTTTTTCTATTTTATAATTCTCTTTTTATTTTTTTCACTAATCCGTTGCTTTTTGATTATATTTTTTTGTCCTCTTTATTTTTATTTTTCTACAATTTTTGATTATTATTTGTTTACTTAATCTTATTTTGTTTTTATACTTTATTTCTTTATGGCTCTAATACTTACTTTTTCTTCTAATTTTGCATTCTTTTTGACAAACTTTTTGAGCATTCTTATCTCCATTTTTTTATTTACTTTTATTATTATTTTACTTACCCCTTTTCTTACTTTTTCTTCTTCCTCCTTTTTTATTATATTTTTTTATCTTAGGTTTTCTTCTTCTTTTAGTTTACTGTTTATTATTTTTTCTTTTTCCTATTTCTTCCTTTCTTTTCCAATATATTTTCTCGCTAGTTTTTACTTTTTTCATTTTATTATTTTCTATTTTCTAAATTATATTTTTACTTTTATTTTTTTCTTTTTCTATTTTTTTATTTTTATTACATTATTTTTTTCTTTATTTTTTACTTTTTAATTTTTTTATCTTTTTATTTTCTATTTTAAGCCTTTTTATTTTTTTATTAATATTATTTTATATTTATTTTTTATTATTTATTTTTTTATTAAAATCTTTTTGTTTATATTTTTCTTAATTATTTTTTATTTAATTATTTTTATTTTTCTGTTATTAATTTATTTGTTTTTTATTTATTATTATTTTACTATTAATTTATTTTTATTTTATTTATTGATTAATTTATTTTTTATATTTTTCTATTTATTAATTTTTTATATTTTTTATCATCTCGTTTTTATTTTTTTAACAAAAATTATATTTACTTCATTTTTTTACTCTATCTAATCCAATAGAATTTAATTTTTTTTATATCAATTCTTAATGTCGAATAATTATTTTTTGATACATATAAATCTTTCTTGCTCTAATTTTTATCCTTTTTATGTTAATCATTTTTTGCTTATCTTTTTTATGCTTCATTCTTATTTTAGTTTACTTTACCTTAGCTTTTACTGATTTATATTTTGTATCTCATAAATTTTTACTTTAATCTTTAGTATATCTTTTACTTGTCTTTTTGTTATTACATGAATATATTTATTTTTCCTTTGCCTTTATTGCTTATTCTTGATATTATTTGCAAATACCTCTCTTGCATCTCTTAGATTATTTATGTTTACTCTCCTTGTTTTTTCTATTTTATAATTCTCTTTTTATTTTTTTCACTAATCCGTTGCTTTTTGATTATATTTTTTTGTCCTCTTTATTTTTATTTTTCTACAATTTTTGATTATTATTTGTTTACTTAATCTTATTTTGTTTTTATACTTTATTTCTTTATGGCTCTAATACTTACTTTTTCTTCTAATTTTGCATTCTTTTTGACAAACTTTTTGAGCATTCTTATCTCCATTTTTTTATTTACTTTTATTATTATTTTACTTACCCCTTTTCTTACTTTTTCTTCTTCCTCCTTTTTTATTATATTTTTTTATCTTAGGTTTTCTTCTTCTTTTAGTTTACTGTTTATTATTTTTTCTTTTTCCTATTTCTTCCTTTCTTTTCCAATATATTTTCTCGCTAGTTTTTACTTTTTTCATTTTATTATTTTCTATTTTCTAAATTATATTTTTACTTTTATTTTTTTCTTTTTCTATTTTTTTATTTTTATTACATTATTTTTTTCTTTATTTTTTACTTTTTAATTTTTTTATCTTTTTATTTTCTATTTTAAGCCTTTTTATTTTTTTATTAATATTATTTTATATTTATTTTTTATTATTTATTTTTTTATTAAAATCTTTTTGTTTATATTTTTCTT
>CALXVN010000082.1 GCA_944392085.1 uncultured Clostridia bacterium
AGAAAAGAATTTATAGAAAAAATAATAAAAAAAATAAATGAAATTCATAGTAAAATAACAGATGAAAAAGAAATAATAAAAATTGAATATTTATCAAATTGTTCTAAAAAAGATGAATATTTAAAATTGTTAAAAGAAAGAAGAAAATTAGATATTATAAAAGGATTTACAACAAAGGGTATACATAGAGATAATTTTGTGATATATATTAACGATAAAGAGGTAAGTGTATATGGTTCTCAAGGACAAAATAGAACAGTTATATTATCTTTAAAACTTGCCGAACTTAATGTAATATATGATGAAATAGGGGAATATCCAATATTTTTACTAGATGATTTTATGTCTGAGTTAGATGAGAAACGAAGAAAAAACTTTTTAAATAATATTGAAAATACTCAAGTAATATTAACAGGAACAGAAAAAATAGATTTAACAAATTTAGAATATAAGTTGTTTAATGTAAAAAATGGAAATATTACAGAATAGTAATTTTCAAAAATGGAGGAGTTATGTACGTACATATTGGAAAAGAAACTATAATTAAATCAGAGGAAATTATAGCTATTTTAGATATAGAATCATTACAAAAAAAGAAAAATTTAGAAGAAGTATTACAAAATTTGAAAATTAGTGATAATATAATAGATGTATCAGAAGGGAAAAAGAAATCTTTAGTAATTATACATAAAGAAAACAAAAATTTAGGATATATTACAAATATTTCTACAATAACATTGGGAAGAAGAGCAGAAAAATAAAAGGCAAAATAGGAGGAAAAGATAATGGAAAAATTTGATCATGAATATGGAGCAGAGCAAATTCAAGTTTTAGAAGGACTAGAGGCAGTTAGAAAAAGACCAGGTATGTATATTGGAAGTGTTTCTATAAGAGGATTACATCATTTAGTTTATGAAATAGTAGATAACTGCGTTGATGAAGCATTAGCAGGATATTGTAATGAAATTGATATAAAAATAGAACCAGGAAATATTATATCAGTTCAGGATAATGGTAGAGGAATACCAGTTGATATTCATCCAAAAACCAAAATATCTGCAGCAGAAACAGTATATACTAAATTACATGCTGGTGGAAAATTTGGTGGAGATAGTGGATATAAAGTATCTGGAGGACTTCATGGAGTTGGTGCATCTGTTGTAAATGCTTTATCTGAATGGACAGAAGTTACTATTCAAAGAGATGGCGGAATATACCAAATGAAATTTGAAAGAGGAAAAACTGTTCAGCCTTTAACAAAAATTGGAGATTCTAATAAAACAGGTACTAAAGTTAGATTTTTTGCTGATGGAACTATATTTGAAACATTAGAATATGATTATGAAACACTAGAAGAAAGATTTAGAGAAATAGCATTTTTAACAAAAGGTTTAAAAATTAATATTGAAGATTTAAGAGTAGAACCAAGCAAAAAAGCAGAGTTTTTATTTGAAGGTGGACTAAAATCTTTTGTTGAATTTTTAAATAAAAATAAAGAGAAATTGCATAAAGATCCAATATACATTGAAAAAGATGGAGAAGTTCCAATAGAAATTGCAATTCAGTATACAACAGCTTATTCAGAAAATATATTAACATTTGTAAATAATATTAATACAATAGAAGGTGGAACACATCTTGAAGGATTTAAAAGAGCTTTAACAAAGTCTTTTAATGATTATGCAAAATCACATAATTTATTAAAAGAAAAAGATGGAAATTTACAAGGAGAAGATATAAGAGAGGGAATAACAGCAGTTGTCTCTGTAAAGGTAAAAGAACCTCAATTTGAAGGACAAACTAAAACAAAACTAGGAAATAGTAATGTAACAGGAATAGTAAGTAGTGCAGTAAATGAAGCTTTATCGAATTTCTTAGAGGAAAATCCAAGTGTAGCAAAAGCAATTCTTGAAAAATGTATTAGTGCATCACGTGCTAGAGAAGCAGCAAGAAAAGCTAGAGAATTAGTAAGAAGAAAAAGTGCATTAGAAACATCAACACTTCCAGGAAAATTAGCAGATTGTAGTAGTAAAGTAGCATCTGAATGCGAAGTATACATAGTTGAGGGAGATTCAGCAGGTGGTAGTGCAAAACAAGGTAGAGATAGAAGATTCCAAGCAATACTTCCATTATGGGGAAAAATGCTAAATGTTGAAAAATCAAGAGCAGACAAAATATATAATAATGATAAATTACAGCCAGTAATTTTAGCAGTAGGAGCTGGAATTGGGGCAGATTTTGATATTTCAAAAATAAGATATGGAAAAGTAATAATTATGGCAGATGCCGATGTTGATGGTGCTCATATTAGAACATTACTTTTAACATTCTTCTTCAGATATATGAGGCCTTTAATAGAAAATGGAAATGTATATTTAGCTCAACCACCACTATATAAATTATCTAAAAAGGGAAAACCAGATGTTTATTGTTATACAGATGAAGAAATGACAAAGCATTTAAATGAAATGGGAAGAGATGGAGTAAATATCCAAAGATACAAAGGTTTAGGAGAAATGAACCCAGAGCAATTATGGGAAACAACAATGAACCCAGAACACAGAATATTAATAAAAGTAAAATTAGAAGATGCAATTAAAGCAGATGAAATATTTACAATATTAATGGGAGATGACATTAATCCTAGAAGGCGATTTATAGAAGAAAATGCAAAATATGTTAAGAACCTGGACATATAAGAAAACGAGACCTGTTTTTTGAGAAGTAAGAAAACAGGTCCTGTTTTATGTCGAAATTTGTCGAACGATTTTTATTGCATATATAATTTTTTTGTGATATAAAATAAAGCATAATTAATTCAAAATAATTTTTTTATATTTTCTTAATATTTTTTTATCTTAAATTAATCCAAAATAAAATTTAAAAAATATTTAATTATTATATAGGTAGGAGATGATAATATAAAAAATAAAATTAAAAACAATAAAAATTTATCTACACAAAATTGGCTAAAAATAGAAGATATATTAGACAATGGAATTATAAAAATGAAAAATAATAAATATTTAAAAATAATTAAAATAAAGCCAATTAATTTTAATTTAAAATCAGAACTAGAAAAAGAAGCAATATTAAATTCATATAAAATATTTTTAAAAACATGTAATTTTAATTTCCAAATTTTAATTCAAAGTAATAAAGAAGATTTATCTAATCATTTTTCTCAAATAATTAATAATTTAAATCAAGAAGAAAAAAATATCCAAGAAATATCAAATAAATATATAAATTATATAAAAGAATTAAATAATAATAAAAAATCATCTTCAAAAAATTATTATATAATAATTAATTATGAAAATAAAAATAATGAAAATATTGATATTGATTCTTATGCAACAGAAGATTTAAATAATAAATATTTTAAAATAAAAGACTGTTTATCAAGGTGTGGAAATACTGCAATAGACATATTAGATAAAAAACAAATAATAAAAATAATTTTTTCTTTTATTAATACAAGAATATATTTTAATAATAATTAAAAAAATATAAAATAAAAATAAATTAAAATTAAATAAAAAAATAAATATAAAATTATATTAATAAAAAAATTAAAAGCTTTAAAATTAAAAATAAAAGGATAAAAAAATTAGAAAATAATAAAAAAATATAAAATCAAATAATATTAATAAAAAATTAAAGATAAAAATATAGAAAATAGATAATAAAAAAATAATAAATTAAAAAAAGAAAAAATATAAAAAATATAGATAAGAAAAAATAATATGACGTAAACTATAATGAAATAAGAATAATTTCAAGAAACAGAAATAATTTGTATGAAATAAGATAAGTTAATAAAAAGATAAAAGTTATACAAAGAAAATATAATGATAAAATTGAGAAGATGTAAAATGTATAAAATATTGTCAAAAAGATATAAAAAAATAATTGCAAATTAAAGTTCGAACAAATTTAATCAAATCTAAAAAAAGTAAAATAATTTATAGTAAACAAAGATGAGAAAAAATATAGCAAAAACAATATAAAAATATCAAGAAAATATTATAAAAAAGTGTATCGGGCTGGTAGAAAAATAGAAAAGTAATTAAATTGAAATAGAAAAAAACAATAGTAAACATAATATTAAAATAAATGAGATTTAAAATTACAAAAAATTAAAAAGATATATTGAGGTAAAGTATGAATTTAACTAGCTATATAAAAAATAACAAAAAGACAAATAACTAGTTGCAAATTTTAAAAGTTATAATTTTATTAAAGTAGAGGATAGAATCTGAATAATTTAGAAATAAGACCAAAGAAAATAATATTAGATATGTGAAACGATACAAAAAAACAATTAACATAACATAAAAAATTATAAAATTATAGTTGCAAAAGGGAATGACAAAAGACAGTAGCTATTACATAAAGAAGGAAGAAAATTACAAAAACAAAAGGTAATTAATTATTATAAAAAACAAATAAATTAATAAAAAATAAAATATAAATATAATTAAATAATTGTAAAATATAAAATATTAAAAATAATAAAGATTAATTATTAAATTAAACAAAAATAAAATTTAATTTAATAAAATTATAAAATAAATAACAAAAAAATAATTAAAAAAATTAATTTATTCAGGAGGAAAAAATGAAATTAATAAAAAATAAAAATAAAGAAAAAAATAATAAAAAAACAAATAAACTTGAATTTTTAGAAGGTTGTTTTTCAGAAAAAGATTTATTAGCGCCATCATATATTAATTTATCAAATCCGAAATATATAGAAATAGATAATAATTATTATTCATCATTATTATTAATAAATTATTTTAGAGAACAAAATGAATTAATATTAAAATCTTTAATAGATACAAATATAGATGTTAATATTTCAATTTTTTATGAAAAACAAGATACATATAAAGCAATAAGAGAGCTTACATATCATATTGGAAATGTTGGAGCAGATTTAAAAGGAAATAATCAAAATAGACAAGATATTGAAATTGCAGCATTTACATATAATGATGCAAAATATATTAGAAAAGAATTACAAATAAATAATGAAGAATTATATTATTTATATATCTATATTAATACATTTTCGCAAAATACTAAAGAATTAGAAAATATATTAAATAAAATAGAAGGAATAATAGAATCAAAAGGTATTCAAGTAAGAAGAGCATACTTTAGACAAGAAGAAGCATATAGAGCCTGTTTACCATTTATGGAAAATCATAAATTATTAAAAGAAGTTACAAAAAGAAATATATTAACAAGTGGATTAGTAGCAACATATCCTTTTATTTCATCAGCTATTTTCGATGAAAACGGAATTTTTGTAGGAACTAATATTTATAATAAATCATTAGTATTTATTGATAGATATAATACAAATAAATATAAAAATGCAAATATGTGTATATTTGGAACATCAGGTGCAGGAAAGTCATTTTATACAAAATTGTTAATTTTAAGATATAGGCTTATGGGAATCCACCAATATATAATAGATCCAGAAAGAGAATATAATAACTTATGCAATAATTTAAATGGAACATTATTAAAAATAGGACCTGGATCTAACACATATATTAATATTTTTGATATTAGAAAAGAAAGTATTGAAGATAATGAAAAGGGATATTTAGCAAATAAAATAGGAAAATTAATAGGATTTTTTAATTTGATTTTTGGAAAAATAAATGAAGAAGAAAAAGCAATTTTAGAAGAAAAATTAATCGAATTATATAAATTAAAAAATATAACTTTTGATGATAAAACTTTATATAAAGAATTAGAAAATAAAACAGATAATAATTTTATATTTAAAGAAAGTATAGATATGCCAATTTTAGAAGATTTTTATAATTTACTTGATAAAGATGAAAAAACAAAAATATTTAAAATAAAATTAATACCTTTTATTAAAGGCTCATTAAAATTTTTTAATAATTATACAAATGTAGAATTAGATAATAAATTAATAGTTGCAGATGTGTATGAATTAGGTGAAGAAAATTTAAAATATGGAATGTATTTATTTACAGATTTATTTTGGGACAAAATAAAAAAAGATAGAAAAATAAAAAAAGCTATTTATTTAGATGAAATATGGAGATTAATAGGTGTAACATCTAATAAGGATGTGGCAAGTTTTATTTATAAAATATTTAAAACAATTAGAAAATATGGAGGAAGTGGAGTAGCTATAACTCAAGATATATCAGATATATTTAGTTTAGAAAATGGAACTTATGGAAAAAGCATTTTAAATAATTCAAGTATAAAAACATTTTTTTCTTTAGAAGAAGAAAATATAAAAATATTAGAACAATATACTAATTTATCCGAAAAAGAAAAAATAGAAATAAAATCTTTAAAAAGAGGAGAATGTTTAATGTTTGTTGGAGATGAACACATATTAAATAAAATAGAGTCAGCTGATTTCGAAAGAGAAATAATAGAAAATAAAAATTAATAAAAAAATTAAAAAGGAAAAAATATGAAAAAAATAATTACAGCACTTGGTAATGAAAAAATATATAATATATTGAAACAAGAAAATGATATTGAAATTGTAGTAAATGACATTCAATATAAAGAAGGAATAGTAGAGGTATTAGAAAAATATTTTGATATTGATTTTATTCTAATAAATAATTTGCTACAAGGAGAAATATCATTAGAAGATTTAATTAAAAAAATAATAAAAATTAATAATAATATAAAAATAATTTTAATTATAGAAAAAAAGAATGAAGAAATAAATAATAATGGAATATATAAAATTTTATATAATAACGAAAATTTAATAAACCAAATAATTAAAATTATAGATGGAAATAAATATGATGATGAAATAAAAAATGAAAAAAACAATTTAAAAAATATTATTTCAAAAAAAGATAAAAAAATAAAAAATAAATTAAATTCAAATAAAATAAATTTTATAAAAATTAATAAATTAATATTAAATAAATTAAAAATAAAATTATTTAATATTAATAATAAAAAAATAAATAATAATATTTCAAAAATAATTACTGTAACTGGTCCAAATGGAGTAGGTAAAAGTATTATATCTGTAAATTTAGCAAAAATAAATATTTATTCTAAAAATAAAATTTTAATAATTGATTTTAATCTTAATAATTATTCTATTAGCACTATTCTAGGTGCAAAAAAATATCCAATAAAAAAAAGTGAAAATATATTAGAAAATATTATAAAAATAAATAAAAAAATATATTTAATTTTAGGAGAATTTTTATTAAATTCAGAAAATAAAATTTCTAAAGAAAAAATAGAAAAATTAAAAAATAATTATGATTTAATAATTATAGATTTAAGTCCATATAATTGTGTTAAAAATTTAATAGATTTATTTAATTTTAGTGATTTTAATTTATTTTTATCAGATACTAATTTTTTAGAAATAAGTAAAACAATTAATTTATTAAATATATTTATAAATAAATATAAAATAAATAAAAATAAATTTAGTATTTTATTTAATAAATATAATTTAAAATCAATAAATTACCAATTATTAGAAAAAATATTTTCAGAATTTAAAGTAGTAGGATATTTAAAATTTAATAAAAATCATAATAAATTAATAAATAAAAATAAAAAAAATTTTGGAGGTGAGAAAAAAATAAGAAACGAATATCTAGATATAAATAAGAAAATTAAAATAAAGCTAATAGAAGGAGAGAATAATTATGAAGTTAGAAAATAATATGGAAATAAATAATGATATAAATGAAATTGTTAGTGAAAAAGAACAAAATAATTTTCTTAATTCAACATTAGGAAAAGTTGTAGATTCTGCAATAGATGTAGGTTTAAGAATGGTTTTACCAGATTTTGTGGAGGATGGAGCAATAGCAGTAAAAGATGCTCTTTTGAAAGGAGGCTTAAAAGAAGGAATAGATACAGCAATAAATGGAGCAATTAGTTTAGGAAAAAGTGTACAAGGAATATTTACTGGAAAATTTGATGATATTTCTCAAGCAAGAAATGCTATAAAAAGTGGAGGAATAATAGATGGAATATCAGATGTTTTAGATAAAGTAATAAACAAAACTAGCTCATCGGGAATAATTGACAAAAATATAGCAAATCTTATAAGCAACGGTAAAGATGCAATATTAGATAGTGTAACAAATAAAATTGAAGATGAATTTACAAAACAAATTAATTCAGCAGAAAAACTTGCAAAATATGAAACAAATTGGAAAGAATATTTTGAAAATAAAGATTTCGAAGGAATGCAAAGAGAATACGATAAAATAAAAGATAAATTAAAAGAATTATTACCAATAGAAAATACTTTAAAAGAAGCAAGAGTAATAGAAAATTTACATACATTAATAAAAAATAATGGACAAGACTTTAATTTAACAAAAGAACAATTAGAGTTAGCAAATATGTTAAGTTAAGTAAAAAAACTAGCAAATTCTTTAGAATTTAGCTAGTTTTCACTTGCAAAAATAAGCTATTTTATAGTATAATACACTTGTATTTAAAACATATGTGTGAAAGGACGGAAAACAAAAATGGAAGAAAATGAAGGTAAAATTATTGAAAGAAATATTGAAACAGAAATGAAAACATCATACATAGATTATGCAATGAGTGTTATAGTTTCTCGTGCACTTCCAGATGTAAGAGATGGTTTAAAACCAGTACATAGAAGAATATTATATGCTATGTATGAAGATGGTATAACTTCTGATAAAGCTTATAGGAAAAGTGCAAATACAGTTGGTTCTGTTTTAGGAAGATATCATCCTCATGGAGATGCTTCTGTATATGATGCTATGGTAAGAATGGCACAAGACTTTTCTCTTAGATATCCATTAATAGATGGTCATGGAAACTTTGGTTCAATTGATGGAGACTCAGCAGCTGCTATGAGGTACACAGAAGCTAGAATGTCAAAAATATCTGAAACAATGCTTACTGATATAGAAAAAAATACAGTAGATTTTATGCCAAACTATGATGACAGATTACAAGAGCCAACAGTATTACCAGCAAAAATACCAACCCTTTTAATTAATGGTTCATCAGGAATTGCAGTAGGAATGGCAACCAATATACCACCACACAATTTAACAGAAGTAATAAATGGTATAGTTAAGATTATCGATTCAGATAATGTTACAGATGAAGAATTAATGGCAATAATAAAAGGTCCAGATTTTCCTACAGAAGGTTTAATTTTAGGAAGAGAAGGTATAAAAGAAGCTTATACAACAGGGAAAGGTAAAATTACAATGAGAGCAGAAGCAGAAATAGAAGAAATGAGTGGAAATAAACAAAGAATTATTGTAAGATCTTTACCATACCAAGTAAATAAAGCTAAATTAATTGAAAATATTGCAAATTTAGTTAAAGAAAAAAGAATTGAAGGAATATCAGAAGTAAGAGATGAATCTGATAGAGAAGAAAAAGTAAGAGTTGTAGTTGAACTAAAAAGAGATGTTAATGCACAAGTTATACTAAATCAACTATATAAATTTACTCAAATGCAAGAAACATTTGGCGTTATTATGCTTGCATTAGTTGATGGTCAGCCTAAAATATTAACTTTAAGACAATGCTTAGAATACTACATAGATCATAGAAAAACTGTTATTCTTCGTAGAACTCAATTTGATTTAGATAAAGCATTAGCTAGGGCACATATATTAGAAGGATTAAAAATTGCATTAGATAATATTGACGAAGTAATTGAAATTATTAGAAATTCTTATGATGATGCAAAAGAAAGATTAATGGAAAGATTTGGTCTTTCTGATATACAAGCTCAAGCAATACTAGATATGAGATTAAAAACATTATCTGGTTTGCAACGTGAAAAAATAGAAGAAGAATATGCAGAATTAATGAAGCTAATTGAACACTTAAGAGCAATACTTGCAAGTGATAGATTAGTATATGATATTATAAAAGAAGAATTGTTAGAAATAAAAGATAAATACGGTGATGAAAGAAAAACAAAAATAGTAGCAGCTGAAGGAGAATTTGATGTTGAAGATTTAATTAAAGAAGAACAATGTGTTGTTGCTTTAACTCATTTTGGATATGTAAAGAGAATGCCAATTGATACATATAAAAGCCAAAAAAGAGGAGGAAAAGGAATAACAGGAATTGCAACCAGAGAAGAAGATTTTGTAAAACAAATATTCACAGCATCTACTCATGATACTATATTATTCTTTAGTAATAAAGGAAAGGTATATAGATTAAGAGGATATGAAATTCCAGAAGCAGGAAGAAC
>CALXVN010000083.1 GCA_944392085.1 uncultured Clostridia bacterium
CTTTATATTATCTGCTCTTGTTCATATTTTTTATTCTGTATTTTTCTTTTATTAATTAAAATTAACAAAAACTAATAATATAATTTTATTTTATACTATTAGTTTTATTTTTTCAATACTTTAGTTAAAATGTAATGTAAATGTAATATATTTGTAATATTTCTGTAACATTTATTTATTTAATAGTTCAGTTAAGGTTACCTCATTTTTTCTTCTTATTTCAATTCCTTTGTTTCCATACCATAAAAGATGATCAAATGCATTTCTACTTATAATTTCAGTTTTCTCTGCATATACTTCTCGTATACAATCAATTGCATTTCTATAAATATTATAAAATATAATTATAGACGCGTCCTCATATTTGTTTTCTTCTTTGCTCTTTTCTTTAAAAAATGGCTTTATAAAAAACTTATTATAAAATGTTTCTTTTAACTTATAAGAATTTCCATAAAAATATTTATTTACAAGCTTAATATCTATTTTCTCTAAACTCTCTTTAAGTTCTTCTATAAAACTAACAACTTTTTCATTATTTTGATATTCTTTTAAATATCTAGATAAATTCTTTGATACAATGCCATCATATATTGAATACATATCTTTATATTTTGGTTCTTCAAAAAAATTCCAAGATATATAATGACAAAATTTTGTAGCAAATGAAAAATTAAATTTTCCATTTGTGTCCTTTTTTGAAATAGAATATAATATTGGCTTTTCTTTATCATTTTTTAATGCTTTTATTAATTCATCTTTGTTTTTATAATCTTCTATTATTGATGAATAGACAAGAAATCTTCCGTTTTTATTTCCATTCTTGTCTGCATTTAGATGTGTAGTATTCATTCTATCAATATCATGTATCAAACCTGCAATTATTAATTTATATTGTTTCTCGTCATTGTTATGCAAGTCTTTTAGTTGTTTTACCCACCATGCAGTAGAACCACAATACATATTTTTACTATCTGCAATTGAATTATTAATAAATTTTTCTAAATATTTATTAATAAAATCTGAATCTGGTGGAATTCTATCATAATTCATATCTAGTGTATATCTTGAATTTTCTTTAAGCATTGAATTAACCTTCCAAATATTTTCTATTGACAATTCAATTAATTTATTCTTATCACGCTTCAAGCATAAGCTTTCAATTTTATTAGGATTTTCTTCCAATTCTATTTGCTCTTTTAATACATCCCTTGCCATTATATTGTTTCACTCTCCTTAATATTTTCTGTCATATTTATTTTTTAAATTATTTACTAATAATAGTAAATAATTCAATAACACCCCAATCACTGTAGCAAACGAAATCACGTATAACACCTTCATTAGTACTGTTCCCTCATATTTCACATTAACTTTTGTTGCTGTTTCTGGTAAATTAACTGCAACAAATCCATTATCTGATTCAAAGGGATCTATTTCAAAAGTTTCTCCTGCTACATTTGTTATCTCTACAGTATATCCTAGGTAAAATATATATGGCAATTCTATTACAGTATTTTCTTCTATATCCGAAACTGTAAACTCCATATTAGTTCCATCTTTTTCTTCATTTTTTATCCTTACATTTCCATTTAATACATATACCCTATTTTCTCTATGTTTTATATAATCTAGATTATCAAAAGCCTTGCTTGGCAAATATTCAAATGTTGCACAACCTGCATGTATTCTACCTGTATAATCATTTACTGCAAATGCTGGCCATAGTATTTCTTCTCTCCATGTTTTTTCATAATCTAAATTTTTCTTAAGTGGGACAATTAATAAAAATGCTATTAATCCTAATACAAACACGTCTTTTACTTTAAAATTTTTAATTAGTAAAGAATAATTTATAGCTGCAACAAAAGCAAAGAAAAAGCTAGAAAATTCCAACAATCTAAATGAAAATTGTATCATTTTTAAAATAGCAGGTAATTTTTCAAATGGAAAAAATCTTAGCGACATTATTATACATATACATCCTAGCGTTATTGAAAAATAATATATCTTTCTATTTTCCTTCTCTATTTTTTTATATACTAATAGAGTAAAAACTATTCCAATTAGACTAACTAACCCTATTTCATAACTAAAATGACCATTTGGTGTATAAAGTAAGTCTGTAACATCTACTTTTTTTAGTATTAAATCATCTGTTCTTTCCATTCTTCCAGGTTGAAATACTTCATACTCAGTAGTTAATTTATGTTCTAACATTGGTAATAAGTAAAAACTTGTTAACAATATAATTAAAAGAACATTTATTCCAATCATTTTCCAAACTTGCTTTTCTTTTAATTTTTTAATATTTACTATTACATATATAAAGCAAATAATGGCTGTATACATTGCAATTACTGTATGTGTAAGTATTATACCTACTGCTCCTAAAGTAAGTATTAAACTTTTTTTCATGCTTTTTTCTTCACTGTTAAAAATATTGTATATTCCATGAAACACAATAGGAAGAAATATAAATGATGTAAGTTCAGCTATTGCTATTCTCATGTACATATCTGTAAGCCTATATGGTGCTAGAATATAGATTATAGCTGCTAACATCCCTGCATATTTATTTTTAGTAACTTTTTTTACAAATTCATACATTGCTATTCCTGATAAAAATGTTACTAATATCATAAACAGTTTTAGCATCAACTCAAATGAATTTGTTATCAAACTAAATATTAGTGGTACAAAAGCGGTAATTGGACTATAAAATATATTCCAAGAATATCCAAATCCATTACAAAAATTAGACATAATAACAGGAGGGAACTCTCCCTCTGTTATAGTTTGGTATGTTCCCATAAGTCTTGCAATATGCTGTATTCCATCATCTGCATATATATCAAAATTGCTAGTTAGTAATGGTATTGAAATTATCACTGATATAACAAATATGATTATATAATCCTTAATTTTATTTTTCATCTATTTCCTCTTTTTTTGTTTTCTTTCTAAAATAAATTACATATCCAATAAATAATGCAAAAGAAATTCCGGATAATATGTATGATACCTTATCAAGCACAGTTGCAGTATAATCTACAATTATTTTTCCTTCGTCAATTTTCTCTGGCACAACTACTTGTATAAATCCATATTGAGATTCTTTATATTCTATTTCATACTCTAAATTATTTGTTTGTATCTTAATTGTATATCCTGGATAAAATAAATATGGAAGTTCTAATTTTGTTCCTTTTTCAGCATCTTGTAATTCTATTTCAAGATGTAATGCTTGTTTATCTTCATTAATAATTTTAGCATTTCCAGATAATATATATGTTTTATCTGTTCTTATCTTTAAATATCCTGATTGTTCTACTAATGCTTTAGTAGGTAAATAATCTCTATTTATAGAAAAATAATGTACTATTGGATTATTTATTTTTTCTGTTTCATAATCTATATCATTTCTTGTATAAAATTCTTTATAAATAATAATCTCATTATATGTGCATACACTAAATAAAATAATTATCAATAATAATATAAAATTGCTTATCCACTTTTTCTTTATAGAATTTAATACATAATATAAATTTGTAGCACATATTGGTGCTAAGAAAATTATAGCAAATCCTAGTAATCTCCATGAATATTGAAGTGTGCATAAAATTTGTGGCATAAACCTCCATGGAAAATACTTTATACACATAAATAATGATAATAATCCAAGTATTAAACCAATGTTATATATTTTTTTGTATTTTTTATCTATATCTTTATAAATTAAGATTCCTATTAATAGTAGAGTTAAAAATGGTATTCCTAAAACAAATGATACACCATTTTCTTCTTCTATATCTTTTAAAAACTGAATTGGACTAATTGCCTTTTTAGCTACATTTTCAGCATCAGTTCTCATTATTCCTGGGTTAAATATTGTATATTCTGCTTGAAACTTAAATTCGAGCATTGGCATGATGAACATTAATGACATTAATATGATAAATATTGTATTTATCACACATTTTATAATTATATCTTTATTATTAAATTTTCTTATATTACATAAAATATATACTACACAAAATATTGCAGTATATAATGTTGAAATAGTATGTGTAAGCATTAAACCAGTAGCACCTATTGCTATATAATAATGTCTTTTTTTATCTCCATCAATTAAATTGTATAATCCTTGAAATACTATTGGAATAAAAACAAATGCTGCAAATTCTCCTATTGCATATCTATTATATATCTCTTCAAATCTATATGGAAAAATCATATAAATTATTGCTGAAAATAAAGCTATAATTTTTTTCTTAGTAATTTCATGTACGAAATTATACATAAAAATTCCAGAAAGAATAGTTGTGAGCATTGCAAATAATTTAAGTGCATTTGCAAAATTGTTTGTAATAAAGCTTAAAATATATGGTATGTATGTAACTATTGGTGGATAGAAAGATGTCATACTATATCCCCAATCATTACAAAAAAATGGAAACACTAAAAAAGGAAAACTAGAATATTTAAAAGCATTCTCTAATCCTATTAATCTTAATAAATGAAATCTTCCATCATCGCTACTAGCAACTTGCATTTTTAATAGCGGAATTGACACTAATAATCCAATTATGATTATTAGTATATAATGGATTTCTCTTTTTGTTTTTATATAATTTATTATATTTTTCATTAGAATAATTCTCCTCATTTCTCTATGTATTTCAATAAGTTATTTTTCCTTCTAATAATTCATCATTATTAATCCATTCTTCTACATTTATAATTTTATATTCATTATCATTATTTCCTCTGACAACAACTTTTTCTATCCCAGCATTTATAATCATTTTTCTGCACATTTGACAGCATCCTGAATTTTCTTCATATTTTTCCGTATCTGTTCTATATTGTACTAAATACAAAGTTCCTCCTATCATATCTTTTCTTGATGCACTTATTAAAGCATTTTGCTCTGCGTGTACACTTCTGCAAGCATCATAACCTGCATGTCTTACATCTGGAAAAAATTTTTTCTTGCAACAATACCCTAAGTCAATACAATTATCTCTTCCTCTTGGTGCGCCACTATAACCGGTAGATACTATTTCATCATTATTTACAATTACAGCACCTGACTTTTTTCTTAGGCAAGTGCTTCTTCTTGCTACTGCTTTTGCTATATCTAAATAATAATTAATTTTATCAATTCTTTGCATATTTTTTCTCCTATTTTTTGCTAAATTATATCATTAAAATTTTAGTCTAGCAATATTTTTTTAAATTTTTCACCTGTTTTGGGTTACAAGATAATAGTTTAACAATTTTTAAAATATAAAAAACATTAACTAATATCTGTTTTTTTGCTCCTTCTCCAAAAACAGGTGAAAAAAAAGTAGCATGCTTTATATGCTACTATCCTTTTCATATCTATTAATCTTCTTTTTTAGCAACTACTTCTTTTCCATCATAGTATCCACATGTTGGACATACTGTATGTTGTCTAATTAATTCATGACAATGTGAACATTCAACTAAATTTTGATTTTCTAATTTCCAAGTTGATCTTTTTAATCCTGTTCTTGCTTTTGACCATCTTCTTTTTGGTTGTGCCATTTTTATTCCCTCCCTTGAACATTATCTATTGTATAAATTTGTATACTTTCTCTTAAATGATACTATAAAATTATACTAATTTTTTTTATGTTTGTCAATAGTAGTTACGTTTTTCTTATAATATTCATATATTATTTATAGATTTGTGAAAGGAATTGATTGTATATGTGTGGTTTTGTTGGTAGTGTTAATCTTAAAGAAAATTTAGATTCAAAAAAAGATATTATAATTGCAATGAATGAAACTCTAAAGAAAAGGGGGCCAGATGAATGTGGTTATTATGTATCTGACCATATTTTACTAGGACACAGAAGATTAATTGTAATTGATCCTGATGGTGGAAAACAACCGATGACTTTTGATTATAATGGTAATAAATATGTTATTGTATATAATGGTCAAATATATAATACTAAAGAACTTAAAGAAACTTTAAAACAAAATAATATTCCTCTTGAAGGATATTCTGATACAGAAATTCTTTTAAAAGCTTATATTTTTTATAAAGAAGAAATTATGCATAAGTTAAACGGAATTTTTGCTTTTGCTATATGGGATGAAAATAACCAAAGTTTATTTATGGTACGTGATCATTTTGGTGTTAAACCATTATTCTATACAATTTTCAATAATACTCTAGTATTTGCGTCAGAAGTAAAGGCTTTACTTAAATACCCAGGTGTTGAGCCTATATTAGATGAACAAGGAATCAGTGAATTATTTGGAATTGGTCCTGCTCATACAAATGGAATAACAGCTTTTAAGAATATTTATGAGCTAAAACCTGCAAATTATATGCTATATAACAAAT
>CALXVN010000084.1 GCA_944392085.1 uncultured Clostridia bacterium
TAATGTGATTTCATTTACACCAAGTGATAAATGCTATATCGGTCCTAAATATAAAGAAAATTTTATGGAGGTTTTAAAAAATGAATACTTTACAAGCAATTTGGACAGCTTTAACAACACCAAATGAGATGTTGACGAAAATATTATTTATACCAATAAATTTTTTAGATGCTTTTGTGTGTATGTTATTTTTTACAACAATACTTAATATTCAAACTACTAGGAAAAGAAAAATACTTTATGTACTTATATATGGATTAATTGGTACTATAATTTCAACTAATATTTCTTCTTCGTATAAATTATTTGTACTTTTTATAATATGGCCAGTTACAATATTCTTCTTATTAAAAGCTTCAATTTTAAAAAGTATCTTATCTGTAATTCTGACATTAATTGTTACTTCTATATTAGAGTCAATTATTATTAATATTTTTTTATTTTTTGGAATAAATTCTCAGAATCTTGTAGTAATACCACTATATCGAATATGTTCTGTATTATTTATATACTTTATAATATTCTTATTATGCAAATTAGTTTTGTATTTTAGAATTAATATTAATATTTTTGAAAACTTATCAAAAAAGAACAGATTTCTTTTATTTTTTAGTATGTTTTTAATTATTTTAGTTTTAAGTTTGCAATTTTATTTAATAATATTTTATAGTAATGTAATGCCATTACTAGTCTCTTGTATTAATATTTTAATGTTAGTTATATACTTTTCAATTAGTATTTATAATATTATAAATATTTCAAAATTAGAGATTACAAAATTAGATTTAGAAAATGCAAATAATACGATCCAAACTTTAACAATTCTTCATGACCAAGTTCGTTCTTTTAAGCATGATTTTGATAATATGGTGAATAGTATTGGTGGATATGTGGTAAATGAAGATATAAAAGGCCTAAAAAAATATTATAATGGTCTTTTAGAAGAATGTAATAAAACAAATAATTTATATGCTCTATCTCCAAAAGTTATAAACCATCCTGCAATATACCATCTTTTAGCTACTAAATATTTTGAAGCAGATAAATTAGATGTACAAATAAACTTAAATGTATTTTTAAATTTAAATGAAATAGAAGAGCGAATGAAAATTTATGATTTTACAAGAATTCTTGGTATTTTACTTGATAATGCAATAGATGCTGCAAAAGAATGTGATGAAAAAATTTTAAATGTTACTTTTAGAAAAGAGATTAGTAATAATATGATTTTAGTTATAATTCAAAATACATATTTAAACAAAGATGTAAATACTGAAGAAATTTTTCAAAAAGGTATAACTTCTAAAGAAAACCATGGTGGACTTGGTCTTTGGAAGGTAAGACAAATATTAATGAAAAATAATAATTTAAATTTATTTACCACTAAAGCTGATACACTTTTTACTCAGCAGTTTGAAATTTATAAATAATACTTCACTAAAAAATAGCCTTTATACTAGGCTATTTTTTAGTTTGTCGATTTTTATATTTTTATTTAGAGAATAATTGTTATTTTATTAGTCTTTTTTTATTAATGATGCAGGCATTTTTGGTTGGTGTAGAAATCCAGCTAATGCACATGCTGTATTTGTTGATTTAGCATATTTTTCTGCCATTTTAGCTAAAGTTTTTAACATAATAAATTCCCCCTATGTTTATAAATTTTATAATAAAACATTGCCGGCTAATGTTTATTAACTAATTTGTAATAATTTTATGCATTATTTTCTAATTGTTTTTTATATTCTTCAAATCCATATTTATTTTTTGTTAATATATATGCAAGTCTTGATATTGATATAGATTGAATGATTGTACCTATTATTAATATGTTTGATAATATTTGATTTGGTATAATTACTGCAACTGCTAAGGTTGCAATTAGCATTATATATGATAGAATTTTTTTTGTTTTTCTTTCTTTTTTACTTATAATTGGTAAATTTTCTGTATCTGCTGGTGCATACATGCTAACCATAAGTAATCCAAATATTAGGCTTAATCCTACTAAAATATATTTTTCAATATTTCCTAATACTAAAAATTTGCTTATTAAAATATTTCCATAATAAAATATGGCACTTCCTAATATGCAACCCAAATGAGTATGTAAATGAAATCCTCCTGACACAGCTCTATATGGTGTTATTGCAATATATGCAAAAATCATATACCAACCTATCCCTAGTAAAAAGCTTACTCCAAATAACAAAAGTGTTTTTGGTATTTCTCCAATAATTAATTGTAATCCATAAAGTATTATTTCTGCTTTTTCATCTGTTATATCTGGCATTTTCTTTCTCATTTTCTTCAAAATAAAATCACAGATTTTTTCTATCAATTTGCTCACCTCGTTTGAACTAAGCACATAATAATACTTTTTTTGACATGTTTTTCATTTGTTATATAAACAATAAAAAATATTATATGAAATTTTGGTTTTGTAAGTTTCATATAATATTTTTGTGTTTTATAAAGTTTGCATAATTTTAGTTTGTCCTATTTTTTACAAATAACTATTTAAATAAAATATAATCAAGCTAGATATATGCATTTTTTAGAAATTTTTTGTTCTTGTTGTCGAAGCACTTATCATTCAAATAAAAATACTTTTTATTTGAATGGAAGTAAAGCTTCTTCAAGCGCACTCGCGAAAAATCGCTCGTTTGGACGCTACGCGAACTGCAAAATTCCTAAAAAATACATATATTTAGCTTTCTATAGTATAATAAATTAAAAACAATATTTTTCTAAACTTCAATGCTTTCTAAAATCTTCCAAGTTCCATTTATTTCTGGAAGTGATTTAAATTCCATTTCTTCTTTTGTTATAGGATGTACTATTTTTAAGCTATATGCCCAAAGTGCAATTTGTTTTCCATGTCCCCTTCCTCCATATTTTTGATCACCATATATACTGTGATTTCTACTAGATAATTGCACTCTTATTTGATGGTGTCTACCAGTATGTAAATTTATTCTTAGTACAGATAAATTTATTTCTTTATTATATTTTAAAACCTCATAATCAAGTAAAGCTTGTTTGCTATTTTTTGTACCTTCTTTTACTACTTTGCTTATATTGTTTCTTTCATTTTTAAGTAGATAGTCTTCTAATGTTCCTTTTTCCTTTTCCATCTTTCCATTTGCAACAACTAAATATGTTTTTTGAAATATTTTATTTCGTACTTCCTCACTTAGTCTTGCTGCCGCTTTTGAAGTTTTAGCAAATACCATTACTCCACCAACTGGTCTATCTAATCTATGTATTAAACCCAAATATACATTTCCTGGTTTATTGTATTTTTCTTTCAAATACTCTTTTATAATGGTTAACATATCTATATCTTCTGTTTTATCCCCCTGTGACGGAATATTTACTGGTTTTTCTACTACAATTATGTGATTATCTTCATATATTACTTTTAATTTTTGCATTTATAAATTTTGTCCCTTCTTTTTATTTTACTTGAATCTGTTCAGTACAGTAAACAAATTTGTGTTTTTTCATAATTTTGTTTACTGTACTAAACAAAATTATGTTTTTTTACAATTTTGTTTAGTACAATTTACAATATGCATTATACAAACTTTTTTGTAACTTAATCCAAACTCTCCCATCTCCCATATATTCCACATGGTAAAATGAGTTTTGAATTAGTCATTGGTAATCCTACTTCTCCATGTGAAAATTTTCCTTTTTTCTTTATATTTAATTTTAAAATATTTTCTAAAACTGTGCTAGATATTCCCGTTGTATATGAATTAATTAAGAAAAATAATGGATTATCTGATAAAACTTTTGCACACAGTTCCACTAAATCTGATATATTTTCTTCAAATTTCCACACTTCTCCATTTGTACCTCTTCCATAAGATGGTGGATCCATTATTACTCCATCATATTTATTTCCACGCCTTATTTCTCTATTTACAAATTTAACAACATCATCTACTATAAATCTAACTGGTCTGTCTGCTAGTCCTGATGAAGCAATATTTTCCTTTGCCCAAGTTGTCATTCCTTTTGAGCTATCGACATGGCAAACTGAAGCACCTGCATAGCTACATGCTACAGTTGCTCCTCCTGTATATGCAAATAGATTTAACACTTTAATATCTCTTTTTGCATTTTTTATCTTTGAAATCATCCAATCCCAATTTACTGCTTGCTCAGGAAATAAGCCTGTGTGCTTAAATCCCATAGGCTTAATATTAAATGTTAAATCTTTATACTTAATTTGCCAATTATCTGGCATTTTTTTATTATATTTCCAGCTTCCTCCACCAGTATTGCTTCTATTATATCTAGCATTTGCTAAATTCCACTTTTCTGGAAAAGATTTATTTTTCCAAATAATTTGTGGGTCAGGTCTTATTAAATAAACATTCCCCCATCGTTCTAATTTTTCTCCATTTGCCATATCTAGTATTTCATAATCTTTCCAATTACTTGCTATATCCATTTTTTCCTTCCTTTTTTATTAATAATTTATTTTTTTACAATTCTTATTTATTACTTCCTCTTAGTAGTCCCACGTAGCAATTGTACTTTTCTTCCGAATGCATGGAGGAAGAAAATGTCCAATTGCTAGCAAGGTGGGACTGACTTATCAGCTGTAGCTTATATCATTTTTAAAATATTAACAAAACTTGATATTAACATTATATCACAAACTATAAAACCAATTGTCAAAGATATAATTGTAGTCATCATTTTGTGCTCTAATATTTTTCTTAAAATTTTTTCTGTTTTACTCCTTTTTTTGTAATCATTTCCATGCAGTGCTTGTCCTTGTTTTAAATCTAAAATAATATCTTTTGCATACTCCATAAAAAATCCCCCTAAATATATTTTTTCTTATATATATTTATTCGCGATTCTTATGATTTATGCTAATTTTCATATACTAAAACTTTACATTTTACTTAATTCTTCTTTTATTTTTTTTGCTAATTCTACATTTATTCCTTTTATTTTTGTAATTTCTTCAATATCCGCTTCTGCAATTTTTTTGCTACTTCCAAACTTCTTAAGCAATTCATTTTTCTTTTTTTCTCCAATTCCTTTGATATCATCTAATGCTGATTTTGTAAGTTCTTTATCTCTTAATTTTTTGTGATACCCTATTGCTGTATCATGCACAGCATCTTGAAAAGCAGTTATCAAATTAAATAAACTTTCCGTAATTTCTAATTCTTCTCTATTCTTATTCATAAGTGCTCTTGTAGAGTGTTTATCATCTTTAACCATTCCAAATATTGGTATATCTAAAATTTCAGTATTAAACCTAACATTTTTTTCCTTATACTGCACTTTTAATTCGCCTATTGCTTCTAATGCTGCCCTTATTTGTGTTATACCACCATCTACAAATATAACATCTGGTAAATTTCCAAAGCCTCCTTCAGGATTTTCTATTGAATGAACTAATCTTCTACTAATTACTTCCTTCATACATCTTGGATCATCTTGTCCAAATACAGTTTTTATTTTAAATCTTCTTGATAAATTCTTTTTTATAACACCATCTTGCATAACACACATTCCTGCAACCATATTTGTTCCTGATAAATTTGATATATCATAGCACTCTATTTTTCTTGGTAATTTTTCTAATTTTAAAACTTCTTTTAATTCTATCAAAGCTAAGTTTTTATCTTTTTCTTTATTTTCCAATGTTACTAAAGCATTATTTTCTGCCATCTCTACTAATCTTAATTTTTCACCCTTTTGTGGTGTTTTTATTTCTACTTTTCTTTTAGCTTGTTTTGTAAGTAAATCTTGCAATAATTCTTTATCTTCAATTTCTTCTCTTATCATTATTTTATTTGGAAGTATTGGTCTATCTAAATAATATTGCTTTATAAA
>CALXVN010000085.1 GCA_944392085.1 uncultured Clostridia bacterium
GATACTATATTATTCTTTAGTAATAAAGGAAAGGTATATAGATTAAGAGGATATGAAATTCCAGAAGCAGGAAGAACAGCAAAGGGTACGGCGATAGTAAATCTTTTAGCTTTAGACGGCGGAGAGAAAATATCTGCAGTTATTCCAATTTCTAATTTTGCAGATGGAAAATATCTTTTAATGGCAACAAAAAATGGAACTATCAAAAAGACACCACTTAACGAATATATATCTGTGAGAAAAAATGGATTGATAGGAATAACATTAAAAGAAAATGATGAATTGATAGATGTAAGATTAACTGATGGAGAAGATAATGTAGTTCTTGTTACGAATAAAGGTATGTGTATTACATTTGATGAAAAAGATGTAAGACCTATGGGAAGAACTTCTCAAGGAGTAATAGGAATTAGAACTTCTGACGATGATTTTGTAATAGGTATGGAGTCAATAATTCAAGGCAGTAAAGCTACACTTCTTGCAATCACCGAAAATGGATTTGGAAAGAGAACAGAACTTAATGAATATAGAGTACAAACAAGAGGAGGAAAAGGAGTAATAACATATAAAGTAACTCCAAAGACAGGAAACTTAGTTGGAATAAGAATTGCAACAGATGATGAAGATGTAATGCTTATAACAGATACAGGTACAATAATTAGATTAAGAGTTGCAGAAATTAGTGTTCTTGGAAGATCTACACAAGGAGTAACTTTAATGAGAACAAATGAAGGTAAAGTAGTTAGCATAGAAACTATACCAATGGAAGAAAAAAATGAAGATTCAGGTGAATAAGTATGATAAAGGACTGAGTTTAATCAGTCCTTTTTTTAAATCTAATATCATCACCGAAAAAATAACAAATATCATAATTACCAACAATTCTTGAAACTATACGTTCATCATAAGCTGAATATAGATTTTTTAAACTTAAATTAGTAGAAATAATAGTTTTTGTAACTTTATTTTGATTTAATAATCTAGTATTAATAATATTAAATAACTCGGTAAATTTCATACTATTCATACATTCAGTTCCCAAGTCATCTATTATTAATAAATCGACATTTAAAATACTATCTAAAATATTTGAATCCTTTGTTTTTCCAAATCGGTAATCTATTATGGAATCAAGCATAACTGGAGCTGTTTGATATAACACATTTTTCCCTTTTTTTAATAATTCATTTGCAATTGCACTTGATAAAAATGTTTTTCCTAAACCTGTGTTTCCAGTAAATAATAGATTTTTTTGATTTATATCCTCAAAATTTTCTATAAATTTAAAACAAATATTTTTTATTAAATTAATATTTTCTCTTGGAGAGATATTAGTA
The DNA here is from genome assembly GCA_944392085.1 of uncultured Clostridia bacterium. Classification (GTDB taxonomy): domain Bacteria; phylum Bacillota; class Clostridia; order TANB77; family CAG-508; genus CALXVA01. Next base: position 1,338 of record CALXVN010000085.1, read on the forward strand.
TGATATTTATTTTCATCTACTTTATCAGAATAATATAAATCAGAAAAATTTTCAAAATTTTGTGTATTTAAATTTGAAATATTTGCTTTATTATATTGCTCGTTATAAAGTTTTTGTTTTAAACAACTACACATAGAAGAAGTATAATCACTATTTGTTATATATCCTGAATCTTTGCACAGACTACATTCATAATGTGGCTCGAAAAAATCTTCAGAAATATTAATAGATTTTAAAATTTTACTTTTTTCATTTTTTAATTTAGTAATATTATTATTTAATTCTTCTAATAATTTTTTATCATTATTATTTATTATAGATTTAGTAGTAGAAATAGCAAGAGAAGTTAATTTATCATCTATTTCTTGAAGTTTAGGGTATTTTTTATATAATTCTTGCTTTCTTAAATTTGCTTCATATTCAGCATTTATTTTTTTCTTATTATATTGTGATAATATATTTTTTAATAAAATATCTGACATTAAAATTTATATGATATATTTAAAAATAAATAATCATAATCTCCTTTTGCAATATATTTAGGTTTTTTATAAAGGATATACCTATAAACCCAATTATTTAAGATTTGCATATAAACTCTCTAAATTATCATAAGTTCTTTGTTCATATTTATTATATCCTGTTTGTTTTTCCAATTGTTTTACATTTTTATTTTTTTCTTTCATCTCAGATAAAAATGCTTGAACTTCATTTGAAGTTTTAAAACCTCTATCATGCCAATCAGTAAGAAGTTTATCTAAATAATCAAAAGTAGGGTTTGCTTTTGAAGTTGTACGCTTTAATGCAATTTCAATAATATCCATACTAAATCCAAAATCAATAATCCATTTTTCTATATAGCCATACTCATATTGTGTAAGGTTTCTAGAAATTCCTAATTTTTTTGAAATAGTTTTAGCAATTACATTTATTTTTTCTTGTTTTTCATAATATGTATCTAAATCATTAAAACTTCTTATATTGTTTTTGTTCCAAGCCTCTGCTACTGTTTGTACATAATTTTTGTGAAGAGCAGATTTATCAAAACAATAACCAAATAAAGCAATCATTACTTCTTCATCAAAATTATATTTTTTAAACCATAGTTCTATTTCAGGATACCAAGTAGTAGGCATTAGTCCCGAAAAATATTTATTATTTATAAAATCAATTGCTTTTGCACGTTTTTGATTTTCAGCAGATTTTTTTAATTGGTCAGCAGATAAAGCAGTTTTAGGTTTATACAATTTGTGTAATTCAATTTCTTGAATGCTATTAATAATATATCCAGTATTCTTCTTAGTTATTAAACATTTATCTTCCCAATATTTAACTGCATCTTGAATTGTTTTTAATGGAAGAACTAATTTTTTAGATAAATCATTTACTTTAATATCTTTATCATATTTTGATAAAAATACCATATATAAATATACTTTTATGAAATCTCCAGAAGCTTCTGATAAATATTCAGAAAAAAATATGTCTGGTAATAAAGTATTTGAAAATAATGATGATAAGTCTGCACTTTCTAATTTCATCTATAGTTCCCCCTTTAAAAGTATGAATAAAATTATATCATTATATTTGTGTTTTTACAATCTAAAAAAAAGGAAAAAATAGTAGAAAAAAGAAGAAAAAGAAAGAAAAACATAGGAAAAAAACAGTTTGTTAAAATTTAATATTTTTTGTATAAATAAATTTTAGGTCTGCTAATATAAAAATATAAATATTGCAATATATATAATATTTTTTCATGATTAAATCCTATTATACTAAATAAAGCAAAAGGCAAGAAAAGTATAATAAAAATACTAATTTTTACTGTTATATTAGGTATAAAAAAATATACAAAAGCAAATATAAATAATCCCCATATTATATTTAAAATAACAGTAGTATAATCAATAAAACCTAATAATTTACTATTAAAATTATAATTTTGTGGAAAAATAAATTTCATATAAAATCCCATCCCTTTCTTTTTGAATACAAGTTATAAAAATAAATAACATTATTTTATATATCCTTTTAAAACTTTAAAATTCTGTGCAACATCTGTTGAAATACCTCCTATAAAATGTTGCACATAAGAATTTGCTCTAATTAAAGCATATATGGATCCAATACACAATATTTTTGATGCAACATCAGGGTTTGCAAAATCTAAAGCGAATATTATTAATAAAACTATTGAAATAAAAGGTTGTACAAATAGTAAAGATATAAATATTTTAAACCAAGATCTGAAAAACCAAGAACTAGAATTATTAATTAATGTAAGTAAGGCAAAAGGAGTAAGAAGTACAAGAACTTTTACCATTATATATCGCAGAGAATATGAAAAAAGTAAACTCATAAAACTAGCAGAAATTAAACTTCTCAATAATCCATCAAAAGAAAAAACATTAAGAGTTGTAGAATCAATAGTTATTGTAGAATTTAAATTTTCTATTAAATTAGAAAAACAAATTTTTTCACCTAATATGTTTTGCCCAATTTCACGAATAGCATCAGAAATAAGAGAATTAAAATAAATAAAAGTTTCACAAATAAAATAAGAACAATTAATAAAAATACCAAAAATTAATAATTTAAAAACAAATTGATAAGGTCTTTCTATTTGAACACCAGCAAAATATGAATATAGTAATTTAAAACAATAGTATATACACACAGCAAGTAATAATGAATTTGCAATTAAAATTAAGCTATTATTTGAATTATTATTAAATAATTTTTCAAATAAAGAATCATCAAGAATATTAGTATTAATAAAAGATAATTCATCTAAAGTATTATAAACACTGTTATCAATAGAAGAAAATAAAGTATTTAATAAAGTATTTATTGTATCAATTATAACCTGTGAAATATTAGTTGTATTTGTAATTGTTTCTTCCAAAAATATACCTCCAAAATAAAAATTTGATATAAAAACCACAAAATTTATAAATTTAATAATAAAATATTTATTTAATAATTAAAAAATTAATCAATTAAAGATTTAATAGCAGATAATATTAAATTAATTGCTAAAATAAATCCATAAGAAAATAAGGATCCTCTGATTAATTTTTTTGCAACTCTAATTCTTTCTTCGTCACCAAAACTAAATTTTTTCATAAATACACCAACACCAACTGCAACAGCAGCTGCAGGAGTAGCAAGAGTTAGAAGCCATCCTTCTATATCTTCAAAAGCATCATTTAGTTTTTTTACAAGCTCTGGTTCAGAATCAAAAAGTCCAGCCAAACTAATATTAGAAAATAAGAAAAATAATATAAATAAAAAGCAAATAGAATAAAAAATAATAAATTTAATTTTTTGTTTTTTCATAAAGTATCATCCTTTCAATTATTTTTTAAAATAAGGTTTTAATTTTATCTTTTGTGGCTTAATAATTTTATTACCATCAGATAAAAAAGATAAACTACAAAAATTTCCAAGTTCTTGGGTAAAAAACTTAGTATCATAAACATATTCATAGCTAATTTGTGTGCTAATACTTTCTGATATATTAGAATCAGTTGAATTTAAAGAATTAGTAATATAGCTATAATTAGTTTCTTTTGCATTTTCAGAAATACTTTTAAATATTTTTTCTTTATCTTCTTTACCAATTTGTTTTTGCGCATTTTCAATAGTAAAAATATCATCAGTTCTAAACCAAAATTTATTTACTAAATTTTGAATAATTACTTCTACAGAATATTTATTATTTAAAGTGTTTAAAAGGGAAGTATAACTTTGTGTTGCTACAATATTTATACATTTTGCTTCTCTACTTTGGGCATAAAATTCACTATCTGAAACAGTTGCGTATTCATGATATTCATCTGATATAAATGCAACAGTTCTAGAAGAATTTTTAAAATTGTGCGCAAGTCTTGCCATTACTTCTGATTGAAAATCTAGTTTTAAATAAGTTGCAATTATTTTAGATAAAATTTTATACTCAGAAATATTCATATTTAAAACAACTATTTTTCCAGTATTAATTAAATCTTCAAAACCAAAGAAATTAAGTTCTTCTTTTTTGGGGTTAAAAGTAGAATATATCTCATAATCAGATACAAAGACATTTGTAATACGGGTAATTTCAGACTTTAAAATAGATAGAGTTCTTAAATCTAAAGATAAAAATTCTTTTTGAAAAAAAGTTAAACTAGATAATAAATTATAAATATCTTCTTTTGAAAATTCATTATTTATAAATTTATTTCGCAGTATTTCTATTTTTTCAAGATAATAATTATTTTCAGAAATTAATTTATGTATTTCTTCAAAAGTGACATATCCATTATTATATAATCTACAGAGCTTGATACATTCTGCTAAAATTTGTTCTACTTTATCAAGCCAATAACTTTCAGAATTATTAGGAGAAAATAAAAGCAAAATTGTTTTTAATCTATTTGCTAAAATTGAAGCTTTTAAATTGGGTTTATGCAAAGGATTATATTTATATTTTCCACCTAAGCTAATTATAATTAAATCATTTTCTCTTTTAGAATCCTTAACAAATTCAGAAACTTTAATATAATAATTTCCTTTAACATCTAAAATAAGCATACCAATTTTATTTAAATTATCTAAAGCAGAATATTCAATTAATTGTTTAGTAAAAGGGTACATTGCACTACTTGTTTTTCCAGTACCAATAGTTCCTGTTATTAATATATTTTGATATAAACTTTTTTCTGATAAATATATGGGAATATTTGAATCATAATTATTTCCAATAAATAAATTTAAATCTTTTTTTAAATTATTTATTTTTGAATTATTTTCGCTAAAAAAAGTATATTTATTTTTATTTAATTTTAATTTATAAAAAACAACGGAAATAAAATTAAATATTTTTTTAAAATTAAATAAAATTAAAAACTTTTTTAATTTATTTAAAAATAATTTATTTAAATTAAATAATTTTTTGAAAAATACAGAAAAAATAAAATAAATAAAATTAGAAATAATAAATGAAGAAAAAATATATGTAATAAAAAATGTGATTTTAATATATTTCCATAAATCAGGATTTTTAATGCAAATATCAAAAGGATGTATTCCATAAGTAATTATTATAGAATTTGAATAAAAAATATCAGAAAATAATTTATATCCAATAAAACAATAAATAAATGAAAAAATAATTATAAATAAAAATCGTTTAATAAAAATGCCTCCATTTAAAAATATTAAATAATAAACTATAGAAAATTAATTATTTGAAAAAATCAGATTTTAATTTTAATTTAGAACCTTGTAAATTATGAAATAATTTATTATTGAAAAATAAATAAATTGAATAAAGAGTAATAAAAAGATGAATAATAAAAAATATAAAGAATAAATCAATTAGGTTTAATTTTAACACCGCCTTCCTAATTTTTACCAATCATACAACATTTTTTTTGTTTTGTCTATAGTTTTTTGAAAAATTTGTAAAAATATGTTACTAGTAAATTTACAAAAAATCCTATATAGACTTGAAAAACAAACAAAAATGTGCTAAATTATAAATGTAAATTTTAAATAAAGGAGATAGACTATGAAATTTAATAAAGATACAAAAATAGGAGAATTATTAGAAATAGCTCCAGAAAAAGCAGAAATTTTAATGGAAGCAGGAATGCACTGCTTAGGTTGTCCTGCATCACAAGCAGAAACACTAGAAGAAGCATGCGAAGTACATGGAATAGATGTAGAAGAATTATTAAAAAAAATAAATGAAGAATAACAATAAAACAGTAAAAATATAAATTTTTGAAAAAAATAACTACAAATTCACACAAATTTCACAAATTATATTGACAAACTAAAAAAAATAGTTTAAAATAATACTTGCGTTTACAAAAAAACGCAAGTTGAAATCTGGGTCATTAGCTCAGGTGGTAGAGCACTTGACTTTTAATCAAGTTGTCCGCGGTTCGAGTCCGCGATGGCTCACCAATTTTGCTAGGACTTGTAGAAATATTTAATTTTGAAGTCCTAGTACAGATTTCTGGCCCCGTGGTCAAGCGGTTAAGACATCGCCCTTTCACGGCGGAGACATGGGTTCGA
>CALXVN010000086.1 GCA_944392085.1 uncultured Clostridia bacterium
AACATGGAGAAGATTATATAAAAAACAATTTTACATATGCAATTCTAGAAATTTTTGATATTAAAACTAAAGATGATTACATTATTAGAAGGGAACATCATTGGATGAAAGTTTTTCAAACTATAAAGTTTGGAATGAATAATTAAGATAATTGTCAAACATACAAATATTATGCAAGAATAGCAAGTATAAATGTTAATAAATATACTTTAGGAGAAATAGAACAGATTTTAGATATAATAAATAAATATTTAAAAGATATAAAAATAACTTGTTAAAACTAAACAACAAGCATTACATGACCAATACAATTGAAATAAAACCTTATAACAGTTATAATATAATTGTTATAAGGTGATTTTTAATTTTATGGGAGGAATTGTTGTGAAGGAGAATAATGTAATAGACATAACAACAGAATTAATTTTAAATGAAGCAAAAGAAATATATGGATTAGAAGAAAGTATGGAAACTTTGAAAAATTATTGTTCATATGTACAAATGAAAAAAGAAAATAAAATAGATATTGGTTCGTACAACATATTAATTAGAAATAAATCAGAATATGACTCATCTGAAAAATTAGTACAAATAATTTATAAATTATTAAAAAAATTTAATATTGTTGATACATATAAATACTTAACTAGAGAAGAAGTAAGAAGAACATATCAAAATGAAAAAAAAGAAGTAATAAAAGAAGATTTGCTCATATTAGATACTAAAAAAATGGACTTTCATATAAATTTTATGATACAAGATATAAAATGGTTAATAGAAAAATATGAAAATAAAGTTTTTATAATAGTAGATGAAGATGAGCGTGAGGGATTTATAAATGCTAGAATAGGAGAAAGACTAGCATGGACAATGGAAATTGCTAGCATTTCAACTGAAAATAAAATTAACTATATAGAAAAAAAGTTAACTGAAAATAGTATTAGAATTAACGAAAGCTTAGATTATATAAATCGACTTTCACAAAAACCTTTCTGGGAAGTAAAAAAAGAATTATTAAATGATATTGTAATATGTAAGACCAACAATGAAGATAAAATAGTTAAAAGTCCCGAAAATAATAATTCTTTAGAGAAAGAAAAAGAACAAGAAATTAGTAATAAGATACAAGCTTTGAAAGAATTAGATAATTTAATTGGGATATCTGAAGTAAAAAAACAAGTTAATCAAATAATAAATTATTTGAAAATTGCAAAAGCTAGAGGAAAGATGCCTATGCTACATATGTGTTTTTTAGGAAATCCAGGAACAGGGAAAACAACAGTTGCGAGAATAATAGGAAAGATATTTTCAGAAATGAAATTGCTTTCGGATAAAGCAAATTTTGTAGAAGCACAAAGATGTGATTTGATAGGAGAATATGTGGGACAAACAGCCCCTAAAACTAAAAGAATAATTAAAAGAGCAGATGGTGGTGTCCTATTTATAGATGAAGCTTATTCAATAGCTTCTTATATACAAGATGAAGCTGGTAGAGATTATGGGGCAGAATGTGTAGCTACTCTTTTAAAAGAAATGGAAGATAAAAGAAATTCTCTATGCGTAATAATGGCAGGTTATACGAAAGAAATGGAAAATATGCTAAAGGTAAACCCTGGATTTGAAAGTAGAATCCAATTTAAAATAAATTTTCCAGATTATACTGAAGAAGAATTGTATGAAATATTTAAAAAAATGGTAAAAGACGAAAAATACAAATTATCTAATAATATTAAACCATTATTACTAGACTTTTTTAAACAAGAAAAACAAAAAGAGAATTTTTCAAATGCTAGATTTGTAAGAAATTTATTTGAAAAAATTAAATTTGAGCAAGCAGATAGGGTTGTAATTAATAAAGAGGATGTAAATATTATTAAAAAATGCGATATAGAAAATGCAATAAAAAAACAGACAAAAAATGCAGAAATAAGAAGACAAATTGGATTTGCAAGTGTAGTGTAAGGAAGAAAATAAATATATTGACTAAGAGATAAATAATATATATAATGATAAACAAGTAATATTTTTATACGGAAAGGATGTAAAAATATGATTGAAGAGATTTATAAAAAAATTAAACATTTTGAAGAAGATGAATTAACAGGTGATTTTTTTGGAACAATTAAATATATACCATTCCAAGAAGGATTTGGAAGAATATTAAATGAATTTTTAAAAGTGAAGGAAGATCAGAAATTCAAAAAAGCTAAAGAAATATTAGAAACATTTGGAACAAATGTAGAATTTATATTCTGGAATAAGCAAAATGGTAAAAGAAAATATACAAAAGGAGAAGATGCAACAGAACCAGATGTTTTAATTGTTGATGAAAATGAAAATGCTATTCTTATAGAAGTAAAATATATGAGTGGACCATCAGATGGAGATACAGAAGAAAAAAAGCAGATAAATAGAGAAAAAAATTTTTAAATAGTAATTTTCAAGGTAAGAACACATTATTCTTATACATAGGAGATATATGGCAATGTACTAAAATAGAACGAAGTGAAGAAATAGAAAATATTATTACAATTACTTGGAGTGATATAACAGAAATATTAAAAAATATACTTAACCAAAATGAAATAGAAGATAATTATATAAAATTTATATTTGAAGATATTTTGAATTTTTTAAGAGTTAAAGGATTTGAAAAGTTTAAAGGATTTAGAACTGAAATAGAAGATATGAATGTATATGATAACTATTTTTATCAATATGGGGAGGAAAAATAGATGGAGAATAAACTAAATATGAATATAGAAAATTCAATAAAAGTATTAAAATTAACATATGAAAACATTTTGAAAATGTTTAATGAAATTGATCAAATAGTAAGTGAAAAAAATTGTTTTGGCATAAAAATAAGAGAAAATAGTGGAAACCTAGATGCTAAAGAAGTTCAAGATTTAATAAAAACTAGATTTATATATAGTTATGTTAATCCAGAGTATAATATTGGTAAAAATGAAGATATACAAAATTTTGAAAAAAATCATATCTATTATTCAAAAGATGAAACATCTATTAAAAATTTAAATAACATAAAGCAATTAAATATTATAGAAATCGTACTTGATGATGAAAAAGTTCATAAACCAACAATATATTATGGAGTTATAAAATATAAAATAGAAAATGATATTGGAAAAGGAGCAAGTGACACAGCATCAATTTATAAAAATATTGATGAAGCAGTAAGAATAGAACAAACAGGAACAAAACATGAAGCAAAAATAGGAACTATAATGTATAATTATATAGAAGATTGGACTACAATAAATAATATAGAAGATGTTAAGACTAATATATTAGCTGAAATCGAAGATTTTGAGAAAATGATGAAGGAGATTAATTAAAATAATGAAAGTAATAGAAAATGCTAAGTTTGCTAAAAGAATATGGGATGAGAAAATTGATAAAAAAGCTAAAGAAAAATTTAGAAAATGTTTTCACCTAAGACCTACAACTGATTATATTACTATTGTTTCAACACATAAAGAGAAATATATGAATGGACTTAAAGTATCAAAATGCAATTTAGAGCAAGGAATTGTTAAATGTGCAGAAGCATTATGCAATGAGGAAAAATTAAACGAAGTAAATATAAAGTTAAGAAATGGAAATACAAAATCATTTCCTACTACTAAACGATCTAATAAAGAATATACTATACAAGCTAAATTTATAAATGAAATTGTAAGACAAAATGTAGAGTTAAAAAAAGCTTTTGATGTTGTAAATTTACATTTAATAGGTTCTGAAATTATTCTTCCTGGAGAAGAAGATAAAATTGATATATTAGCTTATGGAAGTACAAATAAAAATAAATACAAACTATTTTTTATAGAAGTAAAAGAAGCTAATGGAGATAAAAAAGAGGAAGCTTTTAAACAAGTTAAAAGATATATGAAAACATATATTGAAAATGAAAATTTTATAGAGTTTATAAATAATTATCCTATGTTAGAAGAAAATATAGATATAACCAAATTTGAATATGAAGGTTGGGTTGTGAAAGGAAATACAAATGAAACAAAAATTAGATATAAAGATAGTCATTATATAGAAGTACCACAAGAAGTATAGAGCTAAAATAATAAATATAAGATAATAAAATAAAACATGTAGAATGTACTGAACCCAAAAAGTTGGACAGTATAAATTAGGCTACTAACTTGGAATGTTCTCTGTATTGAACAGGGGAC
>CALXVN010000087.1 GCA_944392085.1 uncultured Clostridia bacterium
TCTATCTGCTGCAATTAAATTATCTATCATTTCATCTAGGTTTCCATTTAAGAAATCTTCCATTTGATAAATAGAAAGTCCTATTCTATGATCTGTAATGCGTCCTTGTGGATAATTATATGTTCTTATTTTTTCACTTCTATCTCCGCTACCTACTTGAGATTTTCTAGCATCTCTAACTTCGCTATCTTGTTTTTGCTTTTCTATGTCATATAATTTTGTTTTTAGCATTTTCATTGCATTATCTTTATTTTGAAATTGAGAACGTTCTGTTTGGCATTCTACTACTATTCCTGTTGGCTCGTGTATAAGTCTTACAGCAGATGATGTTTTATTTATATGTTGTCCTCCCGCACCAGATGACCTAAATACTTCCATTTTTATATCTGATGGGTTTATATCTATCTCAACATCTTCTACAACTGGAAGTACTGCAACAGTTGCAGTTGAAGTATGAATTCTTCCACTTGATTCTGTGTCTGGAACTCTTTGCACTCTATGAACTCCACTTTCAAACTTTAGTCTACTATATACACCTTTGCCAGTAATCATAAAAGATATTTCTTTATATCCTCCAAGACCTGTCTCATTTTCATTTAATATTTCTAATTTCCAATGTTTTCTTTCTGAATACATTGAATACATTCTAAATAGAGTTCCTGCAAATAATGCTGCTTCTTCTCCTCCTGCACCAGCTCTTATCTCACATATTATGTCTTTATCATCATCTTTATCTTTTGGAATTAAAAGAATTTTTATTTCTTCTTCTATTTTAGGAAGTTTTTCTTTAGCCTCTAACATTTCCATTTCAGCTAAATCTTTTAATTCTTTATCTAGCGATGAATCTTCTAACATTTCTTTTGAGTCTTCATATTCTTTTTGAACTTTTTTATATTCTCTATATTTTTCAACTATTGGCTCCAATTCTGCATGTTCTTTCATAAATTCTCGCCATTCATTTTGATTTGCAATAACTTCTGGATTACTTATTTTATTTGTCAATTCTTCAAATCTCTTCTCTACTGCATCTAATTTTTGAAACATAAATTAATTACTCCTTATCCTTTAATTTAACAATAACTATTATACATTATTTTCCACTATATTTCAACTATTACATTTCTATAAAATTATATTCTATATTTAATTTATCTAATATTTCTTTTTCTCTTTTTGTGCATGTAAAGATAATTACTTGATGTTCTTTCATATTTTCACTTAAAAATTTTAATATATTTTCTAATCTAGCATCATCGAAATATGCAAAAGCTTCATCTAATAAAATAGGCATTTTTTCTTCTGATAAATCATCTATCATTGATAATCTTAACGATAAATATAATTGATCTATTGTTCCTATACTTAATCTTTCAACTGGTATATATTCTCCATATTCATTTTCAACAATTAAACCTTTTTCATCATTTATTCCTACTTTTGTATATTTATTATTAGAAATACTACTAATATTTTTAGATAGATTTTCAGTAAATTTTGGTGTAATACTATTTTTCATTTTTACATAAGCTTTTTCTAAAAATTCTTTTGCTAGGTTTATACTTGCATTTTTTTCTTCCAAATTATTTAATTCTTCTTCTAATAATTCATATTCTTCTTTTAGTGAAGCCATATTCTCTAGTTTTTTTGTTTTTTCTTCTTCTCTAATTTTTATTGATTGTAATTCTATTTTATTTTTATTAATTTTTTCTTGTAATTCATAAATGAAATTATTTAAATTATTTTCTTCTATTTTTTCTATATATTTATTTATGTCTAATTTATCTTTATAATTATTTTTTATTTTTTCTAACTCTAAATCAAATTTATTATCAATTTTTATTTGTTCATTTTCTATTTCTTTTTCTATTTTATTTTTTTCTTCATTTAATATTTCTATTTGTTTTTCTACTAAATTAATTTCATCATTTATTTTTTCATTTTTTTTTTTTATTCTATTTTTTATTTTTTTATTTTTATTTTTTTCTAAAATAAAAATAATTATTAAATAAATTGGAATTAATAAAAAATTAAAAATATTTATTATATTATTTTTTAAATAATTTTTATTTAAACTAAAAATTAAAATATTAAATATTAAAATAAATAATAAAATTAAAATATATTTTTTTCTCTTTTTGTTTTTTTCATTTAATTTAGTATTTTTATTTTCTTTATTCAAATTATTTTTTTGCAATAAATTGTTTTTTTCTGAAAGCAGTTCTTCTATCTTTTCATTTTTTTCTTTTGCATATTCTTTTTTTATGTTTACTTTATTCTGTTCTTGTTGGTTACATAATATTGTTTCATTATACCTTTTAACTAATCCTAATTCAAGTTCAAGTTCATCTATTTTACTATTATATTCATCAATTCTTGCTTTCAGACTTCCTTTGTCATTTTGATATTGTTCTGACTCCTTTAAGACAAGCTGTATATTTTTTAGCTTTTCCTTTACTATATTTATAGGCCTTCCTTGTGATCTATCAGTACCAACTTCCTCCATCTGTTTCTTGTTTAGTTTTTCAATTACCTTAGCATATGATAAATTATCGTCCCCGGTTCCCGCAAGGTTTGCAAGTTTTTGAACTAATACACTTTGATTATAACTATCTAGTTTTACTTCTTGTTGCATTGATAAAACTGTAGATGTGAACATTGTTTCATCTACATTAGTTTGTTCATAGAAGAACGGTATACCTTCCTTTTTGACAATATCAAATTCTTTTGATATATCTTCTAATTCACCGTTAAATATCTTTGGTTTCTTTTTATTAAAGTCTCTAAAAATTTCAAATTCTTTTCCATTATCTAATTCATATTTAAGTTTACCAGAAAAATCTTCTTTGCCCCATGGTTTATATTTATCATAATCCGATATGTCTCTTCCATTTTTATTTTTTGAAATTCCATAAAAAATATTCTTTACATAATTTAATAATGTAGACTTACCACTTTCATTTTTCCCATAAATAATATTTATATTTTTTTCTAAATTTATTTCTTTATTTTCTAAATTTCCATAATTATTTATTTTTATATTTTTTATTTTCAAAATTAATTCTCCTTTTTTAATTAATTTTTTATTTTTTATTAATTAATTTAAAAAATTATTATTTAAAATTAATTTTCTAATTTTTTATAATTTATTCAAACATTATAATAAATTATTATTTGCTTGTTTTTTTAATTTTTTATTTATTTAATTTTATTATTTATTATTTTAAATATATTTTAAATATTATTTTTTCTATTTATTATTTTTAACTATTATTTATTTTAATTGTTTATTATTTCTAGTCCAATTTCTAAGGCATTTTGTAAAAGATTTTTATCATAATTATTTTTATTTAATTCTTCTAATATTTCTTTTACAAATAATCCTTTTAAATTATTATTTTTCGATATTTCTTCTAAATTAATTTTTATTTTTGTTCTGTTTTTTATTTTTATAATATTTTCATTTAAAATAAAATCAATTAACTTATATGTATTTATTTCAAAATTTTTATCTCCAATTAATATTAATTTATAATATGCATTTTTATCTAATTCTAAATTATTTATTTTTTCTATTAGTTCTTCAATAGAATTTATATCACTAATATCTAATTCTATTTCTTGAAATTCTTTATTATCAATTTTTAAAAAATCTAATTTAATATCTTCTTTATTAATTTCTCCTAATACTACTCCGTGGCTTCCTAATTCATCAAATCCCATTGAAATTGTTGAACCAGGATATACAATTCTTTGATTTTCTTCATTATTATAATCTAATTTGTGTATATGTCCTAGTGCAATATAATCAAAACCTAGTTTATTTAACATAGTTTTATTTAGTGGATTATATTCCATATTTTCTATTGTTCCACCATTTAATGTTCCATGAGTTATTAATATATTTATTTTTTCTTTATTTTTTATTTTAATATTTTCTATACCTAAGCCTTTACAATAAAAATCATCAAATCCTACTCCATATATATCGCAGTCTTTTGCTTCAATTACACTTATTTTTGAATTAAAAATATGAACATTTTCATTCCAATTAAAATCTTTATACATAGAATTATTTATATATGGATCATGATTACCTGGAGTAATAAATATCTTTGTGGTTGGTATTTCTTTGAATAGATTATTTATATATTCAATTGTTGTTTTTCTTATATATTCATTTTCATATAAATCTCCAGCTATAAATAAATATTCAATATTATTTTCTTTTATATATTCTATTACTTTTTTAAATGCTTCTCTTTGTTCTAATCTACGTTTATCACCTAATTTATTTCTACTATTTAAAACTGTAAAAGGCATGTCAAAATGCATGTCTGCCATGTGTATAAATTTCAAATTCATCCTTCCCTTCAAAAAAATTCACTACATAATTTTATATTATTCATTTAAATTAGTCAATAGTTTTATGAACATTTGTTTTGTGTCTCTAACATCAATGAAGGAGCCTGTAATAAAGCTCCCTCTTTTTAATTTATTTATTATCCTCATCAAATGCTCCAAATAGTTCATCAAATTTTGCCTCTAATTCTTTTTGCACATCTACTGACATTATTTCGTCATCTTTTCTTTCAGGTTCTTCTTCCTGTGGCAAAATTGGTGCATCATCAAGATTTATTTCATTTTTGTTGGTATTTTTTTCTCCATTTTCTTGTTTTGCTCCCTCTTTATTTGGTTCATTTTGATTATCTTTTACTTCTTCTTTTTTATCATCATCTTCAAATAAATCATCTAATGACTCAACTTTTAAATCTTTTGGTTTATCTTTTTCATCTTCGGTATAAGGATTGTATGGATTAAATTTCCTCCATTTTCCTCTATCTCCTATTTCAAACTCTAAATGATTTAATGTGAATTCAGATAATTTTTTTGCCATTGGAGTTTCAAAATAGTAATATTTATCATCTTTAATAGGTTTTAAACCTTTTTCATAAATAATACATAAATCATTATCCATTCTTCTTAATTCATCCGGTGTCATCAAAGCTCTTGCCATAACTTGATCTGAATCACTATAACCTTGTCTATGGAATTGCTTATCCCTATTTACAGATAAGCTTTCTCTTGTTATTGTTTTTTCTCCTAATGCTTTTGAGAAATACTCAACTGTTTTAAATGAGTTACTTCCCAAAAATACATGTGTATCGCAGTTACCCATTATAGTTTCATATGATTTTTCATAAACAGCTTCTAATTGGTCTAAGTTTTGTAATATAACACTAAAAGATATTCCTCTACTTCTTGATGTAGATATTTTTTTATCAAAGTCTGGTATTTGACCAATATTTGCGAACTCATCTAGTATAAAAAATGTTGGCATTTTTAATCTTCC
>CALXVN010000088.1 GCA_944392085.1 uncultured Clostridia bacterium
CAACGAGAAGCTATTGGATAAATCATTTTATAATTTTTAGCAAGTTCATTTAATCCTGTTGGGTCCGTATTTAAAAGAGAAGCCATTTGATCGATAAAAGCTCCAGTACCGCCAGCACAAGTACCATTCATACGTTGCTCTATTGACTTATCGAAATATATTATTTTTGCATCTTCTCCACCAAGTTCTATAACTACATCTGTTTCAGGAATGTATTTCTCAACAGCTCTTTTACAAGATACAACTTCTTGAATAAATGGTAGGTCTAAAAATTTTGAAGCAGACATTGCTCCAGAACCAGTAAGTGCTATTGTAAATTCCGAGTCAGGATATTTTTTTGCTAAACCTTCCAATACATTACATACTGTATTTTTGGTATCTGAAAAATGTCTTTGATAATCTCTATATATTGTTTCTAAATTTTCATTCATAACAACTATTTTTACGGTTGTAGACCCTACGTCTAAACCAACATGTAATAAATTGCTCATTTATATCGTCCTTTCAATTTTTATTGTATGATAATAACAATAAAAATTATTATATAATATGTACAAATCTAATAATACATTCTTAATTGTATACGGAAATTAGCAAAATGTCAAATGGAAAATGCAACCAAAATGTGGATTATTGCTAGAAAAATAGATTAAAACTGGAAATATAAAATATATAAAAAAAATGTCAAATTTTAAAAAGTATTAAAAAATAGTTCTAAAATTAACTTGTCTATAATAATAATACAATAAAAAAAGAGAGGAGAATGTTTATGAACAAAAAAATAGTTATATTAATTATTTTTATCTTAATTTTAATAGGTGTAGGAGTATGGTACTTTTTATTTTATCAAAAAAATAATCAAGTAACAGAAAATGAAATAATACCAGAAGAAGAAATATCTGAGGAACAAATGAGGCAAACAATAGTATCACTATATTTTTATAACGATACCACAAAAAGTTTAGCATCAGAAGGAAGATTAATTGATGCAAAAGAACTTGTTAATGAGCCATATAAAAAATTAATGGAAATGCTAATATCTGGACCACAAAATAGTAATTTAACTAAAACAATTCCAGATGGAACCAAAATTAATAAAGCAGAATTAAAAGGAGATATACTATATTTAGATTTATCTAAAGAATTTATTGAAAATCATGTAGGAGGAGAAGAACAAGAAAGTATTACAATTTATTCAATAGTAAATACTATGACAAGACTAACAGAAGTAAATGCAGTAAAAATACTAATAGATGGGGAAGAAAACAAAGCTTTTAAAGACAGTAAAATAAAATTTGATGATCCATTTGTTGTAATAAAGGAAGAAGATAAAATAGAAAATAGTAATACTATAACAAATGAATAATATTTATTTTAGTATTTTATATAATTGAGTAATATTACATACTTTTTTTAAATCACAAAGAAAATGTTCTACTTCATATAGGGAGTTTATAGCATTTTCTTTTTTGTGTTTAAAATCAAATTTTTTTTTCTTGCAATTAGAATCTCTATTATCCATGAAAATCAAATCCTTTAAAAATAATAATTTTTATATAATATGAAAAAATAATAAAATATGTTAAAAGTAAATATTGACTATATCATAAAAACAAATTATACTATTATTGCCTACTTGCTTAGAGGCAGGGAGGAGATTAATTCATTGAAACAATGGATAAAGTTGCTAGCATTATATTTGATTTACTTAATTGTAAAGCATTTTGATGATTAGCAAAAGGTAAAGACTAGGAATGAGACTCCTAGTCTTTTTTTATTCATTGAAACAATTGATTAAATTGCTATAAATATTATAGCTTATTTATTATTATATGTCAAATTTTAATTTTTATTACAAGTTAATGGTTTATAAGGTTATGCACTAGAAAGCTAGATATATGTTTATTTCTCGATTCAAAATATAGTTAAACCATTAAAATAGTAACTTATCTAGCAATTAACTTTATGTAAATATTGAATTAAAAATTTAAATAATGTATAATATTACTGAATAATAAATTATAACAGGAGCAATTTATGGAATTAAAAGAAAATGAGAGAATAGATGATTTAGAATATAATAATTTAAAAATAATACAAAATAAAAAAGGATTTTGTTTTGGAATGGATAGTGTACTTATTTCAGATTTCGCAAGAGACATAAAAAACAATTCTATAGGGGTAGATTTAGGAACAGGAACAGGAATAATTAGTATATTGCTTGCAAGTAAAACAAAATTATCAAAAATTATTGGAATTGAAATACAAGAAGATGTAGCAGATATGGCAAAAAGAAGTGTGGAATTAAATAATTTACAGGATAAAATAAATATATTAAATATAAATATTAAAGAAATATTAAATAATAAATTAGAAATTTTAAAAAAAGAAAGTTTTGACTTTATTGTTACAAACCCACCATATAAAAAGTTAGAAACAGGTAAAATAAATGAAAACAAATATAAATACATTTCAAGACATGAAATAACCGCTACATTAGAAGATTTTATAGAAGTATCAAAATACTTATTAAAAGATAAAGGTGCAATTTATATGATACATAGGCCAGATAGATTAGTAGACATACTAACTATTATGAGAAAATATAAGCTAGAGCCAAAGAAAATAAGATTTGTTCATTCAATGGAAAATCAAGAACCAAGTTTAGTTCTAATAAAAGCTATAAAAAATGCAAATCCATTTTTAAGAATAGAAAAACCACTTATAATATACAAAGAAAACGGAAAATATACCGACGAAATTTATAAAATATATGATAAAGAAAAAAAATAAATATTTTAGGAGGAGATAAAAATGTGTGGCAAATTGTACTTAGTAGCAACTCCAATAGGAAATTTAGAAGATATAACTTTTAGAGCAATTAATACATTAAAAAATGTGGATATTATAGCAGCAGAGGATACGAGGCATACTTTAAAACTGCTTAACCATTATGAAATAAGTAAGCCACTTATTAGTTATCATAGACATAACGAAGATGTAAAAACAGATATATTAATAAGTAAATTATTAGAAGGGAAAAATATTGCAATAGTGACAGATGCAGGAACTCCGGGGATATCAGATCCAGGAGAAGAAATTGTAAAAGACGCAATAAAAAATAATATAGAAATTGTGCCAATACCGGGGGCTTGCGCTTTGATTAATGCACTAATTCCATCTGGTTTAAATACTAAAGAATTTGCTTTTTATGGTTTTTTGCCATTAAATAAAAAAAATAGAAAAAATATATTTGAAAGAATAAAAAAGGAAGATAAAACTATAATTTTATATGAGGCTCCTCATAAATTAATAAAAACATTAGAAGATATACTAGAAAATATAGGAGATATTAATTGTGTACTAGCAAAAGAAATTACAAAGATTCATGAAGAATTTTTAAGAAATAATATTAGTGAAATAATTAATAGGCTAAATGAAAAAGGAATAAAGGGAGAATATATTATTTTATTAGATATGAATAATAATATAAATAAAGAAAATGATGAAATAGAAAATAAAACAATAGAAGAACAATATGAATTTTATAAAGGACAAGGAATGGAAAAAAAAGAAATAATAAAAATTATTGCAAAAAATAAAAATGTATCTAAAAATGAGATATATCAAAAATTCATATAATAATTGTAATAAAAAACTTTTAAGAAGAAAAATCTTCTTAAAAGTTTTTATTGTTCAGAAATAGTATTTGATAGTTGTGAAATACATTTACTGCATATAGGTTTTCCCTTATATTCAGTTAAATCCTTTGAATTTCCGCAAAAAATGCAATTTTGTTCATATTTTTTTAAAACTATATTAGAACCATCAACATATATTTCAATAGGATCTTTTTCAGCAATACCAAATTTGTTTCTTATTTCAATTGGAATAACAACTCTTCCTAATTCGTCAACTCTTCTAACAATTCCTGTTGATTTCATAAATTACTCCCCCTAAAAACTACAAAATTCGACAAAAAATCTTCATATATAATATCATACATTAAAATAAAAGGCAATAAAAAGTATGTATAAATTTAAAAAATCGTTCGACAAAATTTTACAAATGGGTAAATATTACTAAAATAGCATTGCAAAGAATAAGTAAAAAATATATAGCATAAAAATAAATAGGTGAAAAATATGTTAAATATATTATGGCCAGTTTTTATAATTTTATCCTTTGTTTATGGACTAATTAGTGGAAAAGTAAATGAAATTAATAATGGGATTTTTAAATCTTTAACAGATGCAGTTGAACTTACAATAACATTTTTAGGCACAATTTGTCTATGGAATGGATTAATGGAAATTGTAAAAAGAACTACATTAATTAATAAATTAACAAAAATATTAAAACCTTTGATAAATATATTATTTCCAGAGTTAAAAGAAAATGAAAAAGCAAAACAAGAAATATCTATGAATTTAATTGCAAATATTTTGGGACTTGGCAATGCAGCTACGCCACTAGGTCTAAAGGCAATGAAAACAATGCAAAAAGAAAATAAAAAAAAGGACACACTTTCAAATTCAATGATGATGTTTATAGTGTTAAATACAGCATCACTTCAATTAATACCAACTAATGTAATTGCAATAAGAACCTCTTTAAACTCAAATAATCCGACAAATATAATTTTACCTGTATGGATAGCAACAATAAGTGCTGCAATAGTAGGTATTATTTTTACAAAAATTTTAATAAAAAAAATTAAATAAAAGCATCCTGTAATAAATGAGAAATGAACTTTGACAACAAAATACCCCCTAATATATAATTTCAATGTAG
>CALXVN010000089.1 GCA_944392085.1 uncultured Clostridia bacterium
GCCTATGGTAAATTTAAAAAGCCAACAGAACCTCCACATTTGGTTGCTATAACAGTTGATACTGATAATTTTATGGCCGATAATAAAGTCTTTTACAGTAATACACCTATTCAATTAGATTATACATACATAGATAAAAACTTAGAAGAACAAAACAAAATAGAAAAAGAAATTCTAGGGGATATCCCTTGGAATAAAACAGATGAAACTTATTTGCAAGATGAAGATGTCTGGCAAGTAAGTTATTTTTTTGAAATTTAGAAAAAGAAAGGAAGAGACAAATGGCAGAAACAAATAATAAAGTTAAATTTGGATTAAGCAATGTACATATTGCTAAAATTACAGAAGCAGATGGAGAAATTACTTATGGAACACCATTTCCAATGCCTGGAGCAGTTGGACTAACAGCTGAGCCAGAGGGGGATACAACTCCATTTTATGCAGATAACATAAAATATTATATAGCAGTTGCAAATAATGGTTATACAGGAGATTTAGAAATTGCAATGACACCAGAAGAATTTTTAACACAGATTTTAGGGCAAGAAAAAGATACTAATGGAGCTCTATTCGAAAGTTCTGATGACGTAAATGCTAGATTTGCATTAATGGGAGAAATAGAAGGAGACGCTAAAAAGAGAAGATTTATTTACTATGACTGTACAGCAACAAGACCAAGTGCAGAAATGAATACTGTTGAAGAATCAAAAGAGCCACAAACAGATACTATATCAATTACAATGGCTCCAAGAAGTTCAGACAAAGTAATAAAAGCAGTTATAGAACCTAGTGAAGAAAATCAAGAAGTATATAACACATTCTTTACTAAAGTATATGAGAAAAATGCTGTAGCAGGTGTGTAGGAGGTAACTTATGAAACAAATAGTAATTGAAGGCAATAGTTATGATATAGAATGCAATGCACTAACACTTATTTTGCATAAAAGACTTTTTAATAAAGGTATTATGCAAGATATTCATATTTTGCAAAATTATTTAATAATTCAAACTTTAAAAGCTAATGAAGTGAAAGAAAAATTTCCGAATATGTCAGAATCAGAAGTAGATAATAGTGTTTCTAATTTTATGAATAATTATATAGATGATTTTATTGAGGCAATAACAAGAATAGCTTATACACTTATGTATACAGCTAATGATAAAATAAAAAGTTATGAAGAATTTTTAAGAGGTATTAAAAATTTTAAAATAGATGACGATTGGATTGTTGAGGTAACGGAATTTGCCGTAGATTGCTTTTGTTAATAAAGAAGTATCTAAAGAATTAGAAAAGATGCAAGGAGATAGTGAAGAGCCACTATTTCCAGAGCATCATTTTTTACTAGCATGTTTAAGACTAGGATTATCAATTCAAGATTTAAAAGCTTTAACTTATGTTGATGTTATGAAAATATTTTTATCAATAGAAACAAAAAAAGAAAATATAGGAATAAGAAAAGCAACACAAGCAGATATTGATAAATTATTAATGTAGGAGGAAAAAATGGCAGGAAATATTAAAGGAATAATTGTAGAAATAGGCGGAGATACAAGTGGCCTTCAAAAAGCATTAAGTAAAGTTAATTCTGCCACCTCTAGTTTAAGCAAGGAGCTTAGAGGTGTAAACTCTTTACTTAAGCTAGATACTTCAGGAACTGAGCTTGCTTCTCAAAAACAAGAAATATTAAAAAAGAGCATTGAAGAAACTAGTGAAAAACTAAAAATATTAAAAGAAACACAACAAAGGGCAGATGATGCAATAGCAAGTGGAACTAAAATATCAGATGAGAATTATAGAAATCTACAAAGAGAAATTATAAATACAGAGAACAAATTGAAAGACTTGCAAGTGCAGGCCTCAAAATGGACAACTGCAGGAAAAGCAATAGAAGATGTTGGGACTAAAATAGAAAATGTAGGATCTAAAGTAGATAGTTTGGGAAATAAATTAACAACTAGAGTGACAGCTCCACTTATAGCATTGGGAGTGGTAGGAGTTCAATCAGCAGCCAAGCAAGAAGCAGCAATGCAACAAGTCGATAAAATTTATGGTGATGCTGCAGGTACTATAAAAAACTTTGCTGAGAATACAGCTATTTCTTTTAACATGTCTACAACAGAAGCTTATAAATATGCTCAGGTTTATGGAAATCTAATACAATCTATTACAGATGATGAAGAAGAAAATGCATTGTATACACAACAACTATTACAGGCATCTTCTATTATAGCTTCCGCAACAGGAAGAACAATGGAAGATGTAATGGACAGAATTAGAAGCGGTTTACTTGGAAATACGGAAGCTATTGAAGACTTAGGTGTAAATGTAAATGTTGCTATGATTGAATCGACAGACTCATTTAAGAAATTTGCCGGAGATAAAAGTTGGAAACAATTAGATTTTCAAACACAGCAACAAATACGTTTATTTGCAATATTAGAGCAAACAACAAAGAAATATGGAAAAGAAGTAAATAAAAATACTGCTTCAGACATTCAAAAATTAACAGCAAAATTTAAAAATCTTACAGGGGAATTAAGTAAAAAGCTTTTGCCTGTAGCAGAAGACTTAATAGACGAAGCAGATAAATTTTTAGATAGATTAGGAGATTTAACAGATGAGGAACAAAAAAATATAATTAAAGTAGGTTTAA
>CALXVN010000090.1 GCA_944392085.1 uncultured Clostridia bacterium
AGGAACGCCATGCAGGAAAGTGAGAACGTCATCCGCATCGGCGCCTCCCCTATGACCCCGGCCCAGGTGCTGGTGGATTTGTGGCCCAAGGTCCAGGAACACTGCCCCAACATCAAATTCCAACTGGTGCCCTTTGACAACACTCCGGAGAACGCCCGGGAAATTTTAGCGAACCTGGGACAGCACATTGACGTAGTGGCCGGGATTTTCGATGAGACCATGCTGCGCCTGCGCCAGTGCGCGGGGCTGGAAATTTCCCGGGAGCCTATCTGCTGTGCCGTGTCCGTCCATCACCATTTGGCCCAAAAGGACAAGCTGACCATCCAGGATTTGTATGGGGAAAACCTGATGCTCATGCGCCGGGACTGGAGCCACTATGTGGACCTCCTCCGGGACGACCTGTGGAAAAACCATCCCCAAATCCATATTGCGGATTTTGATTTCTACGATGTAGGGGCCTTCAACCAGTGCGAAAACAACAACTGTGTGCTCATGGCCATCGAAAACTGGCGGTATGTCCATCCCCTGCTGAAAATCCTCCCAGTGGACTGGAACTACTCCATCCCCTTTGGCCTCCTTCACTCCCCTGACCCCTCCCCCACAGTGCGGGAATTTTTAAAAGCCGTGGAGCTGGTAACCGCCTGATCGTTCTGGGAAAGGCGTAAAATTGCGGCTCCCCAACATCCACAAGGGTATGATTGAAATAATATGAAAATCCCGCTCCGGAATGTCATTCCAGAGCGGGATTTTCATAAAGAGGCTATTTTATGAAGAAGATATTACTTGATAGCAAAACAGATATAAGGTCTTATATGATACTTACGCTTTCTCAACTGCCGTCTCATATTTCTTCAGGGAATCATTCCACTTGGCATAGGCCGGGTCTTCCCGATGGTCCGTCAATAAACCCGTCTCTTTGAGATACTCGGAAAGGAAGCGGCTCACTTTTACGGCGCCAAAGTGGTTTAAATGGTCGCCTTTATCCCGGGTATCCTTGCTCCAGTCGATCTGGATGCGGTCGTTCATCAAATTCAGGTCCATATACTCGCAGCCAATGTCATTGGCCAGCTTTTGAATACCGTTGTGGCGCTGGAAATTCCAGTTGACAGTGCTGGGCGTGCTCACCAGCACCAGCCGGCTGCCGTTTTCATCGCAGAATTGCTTCATCTCACGGACATACTGGATATTCAAATTGGGGATATCGGCGGCTTTATCCGTTGGCTTCATGTATTCTTTTTGCCTCGCCGGGTCAACCTTGGTGCGGTACCGGTAGCCCTTATAGTCGTCTGTCCAGGTGAACTTGGCTTTCCCGGTAAAATCGTGCAGCCCCAGGGACTTCCACCGGTTATGGTATTGGAAAACAGAGAAATAATTGGCCAGCTCCGTCCCCACCGCCTGGTTGGAGGAGATCTTCCGATAAATGGCGTTGGTTTCCAAAATCACGACTTTCGGCTGCTGCTTTTCAAAGGCGCGGTGCAGCAGGACCGAAGTATAATTCAGGGACTGGGCGCTGGTCCCGCACACATAGGCCGTATAGCCGGCGTCCTTCCAAATCTGCATGGGGGTTATGGCGGAGTAGGATTCGCTGTCCCCCAGCACCAGGACGTCGATGGTGTTTTCCTTTTCCCCGAGGATCCCGTTGGCCTGGGCTTCCTCCATGCCGAATTCGGACATATTGTTCTTGGGCATAAAAACAAAGGAGGCCGCCAAAAGGATCGCCATAAGAAAAACGGCGAACAGGAAAAAGGCCAGTATTCTTTTTGCATAAATCATAATTCTGCTCCTTAAAATCCCGCGTAAATGGGGTCAACCGGGACGTAACCCGACCCATAAGCGCCAAAAATAACAATGGATAGAATCAGCGCATAGTACACTGCAAACCGAACCACTACATTTTTGGCGGCAATCCGCTCCCGGATCTGGATATTGCGTTCCTTCAAAACGCCGATGATGAAAATGAAAATCAGCATCAGCAGCACAATGAGGCAGTCGTGCTTGTCCATGCCAAGGGTAAAAATAGACTGGTCCTGGACCGAAGCCAGGGAAAAGTCCGTAAAAATCCTCTTGAACATGGAGAGCCCGGCCCGGAGCCCCGGGGCGCGGAAAAACAGTTCGCCAATGCACACCAAAATGCCGGTGCGGACGATCTGGAAGCAGCGGTAGGGAAAGCTGCTTCTCTCAATATGCAGCTTCCTGGTAACCCAAACCACCAGGGGCTCCACCATGCTGCCCGCCAGGATCAGCCCGAAATGGTACATCCCGAAAAAGATATAGTTCCAGCCCGACCCATGCCAGAGGCCGTTGCACAGCCAGACGCAGAACAGCGCGATGGCGCCGGCCAGCAGGGGGCCAAAGTGGTTGCCCAGGCGCTTTCTGGCGCGGCTGGTCAGCTTCTTTAGGGGCTTTGACATGGAAAGGGGATAAAAGATGTAATCCTTAAACCACGCGCCCAGGGTAATGTGCCACCGCTTCCAGAATTCCGATATGGTTTTGGAGAAAAAGGGCCGCTGGAAGTTTTCCGGCAGCTTCATCCCAAAAATCTGCCCGCTGCCGATGACCAAATCCATGGTGCCGGAAAAATCCATATACAGCTGGATGGTATAGCATACGGCGGACACTGCGATGACAAAGCCATCGTAGCTTTCGTATCCGGAAAAGACATTCTTGATGAACAGGTTCAGCCGGTCTGCAATAATAATCTTTTTCATCATGCCAAAAAGGATTCTCTGCACACCGAAGGTCACGTTCTGATAGCGCAGCTTCGGCGCTTCCCAGAGCTGCTCCGCTGTTTCCGAATAGCGGCAGATGGGGCCTTCCATGATTTGCGGGAAAAAGCCCATAAACAGCGCCAGCCGCAAAAGGTTGCGGTCGGCGGGGATTTTTCTCCGGTACACGTCAAAAATATAGGCCACGGCCTGCATGGTATAGAAAGAGATGCCGATGGGCAATACAAAAGAGGGGATGGCCAGGGTCACGGGGATACGGAACACCTGGAAAAGGGTGTTGAGATTGCCGGCGAAAAAGGGCGTATACTTTAACACCAGCAGGATCCCGATATGGACCATCACGGCAAAGGCAACCACAAAGCGCTGCTTTTTTAAATACTGGGCTTTGATCTCCTTCCGCTTCTCCTTGGGGGACGCTGCCACCAGGCTGTCGCAGTCCCGCTGTATGCTGGACAGCCACAGGCCGATGTGATGGATGGAAAGGGTGGAAAACAGCAAATAGGCGATCAGCTTTCCGCTGACCGCCCAAAAGAAAACATAACTTGAAAGCAGAAGGCTCACCCGGCGGAGCTTTTGCGGCAGTACGGCATACAGCCCTACGGACAGCGGCAAAAGCACCACCAAATATTCAACTGAAAAGTAGGAGGTGAGGGAGAACATCTTACTCTTCCTCCTGCAAGCGCACGATCATTGCCCACAGATTTTTTGCAGAATTAAAGTTTTCCGGAATGATCTCCACCGTAGGGATGGTGACGTCAAATTCATCCTCTATCTCCGCAACCAGGGAGATAATGGAGAGGGAATCCAAATGATGCCCGTCGATCAGGTCTGTGCAGGTGGCGTAATCCACTTCCGGCTGAATTTCTTCCAGGATCTCAATCAATCTTTCCATGATGTTCTGCTCCTTTTTTCAATTCTTTTTTTATTTTTTCTTTCATTCATAGGACGGGGTGTTCAAAACCTCCGTCTGCACCCGCTCCCGCAGGGTGAGGGCGGCGCCGTCTTCCGTTATCAGCACCACTTCCGGGAGGTCGCGGCTTAAAAACAGCGAAATCCCTTCTGTGATGCAGTAGGCCCCGGTATTCTCAAACTGCAAAATGTCTCCGATTTGCAGGTTTTTCAGGGGGATCTTCTTTACCAGAATATCGTTCACGGTACACAGGGAGCCGCAGATATTCCACTCTTCCTCCCCCTCCCGGGCTTCCGCCGCCGTGTGAGAGGGGATGTGCCGGACGTAGGGGTGCTTCATGGCCATAAACTGGCCAAAATAGACCAGCTGGTGCATGCCCCCGTCTACGATGGCGTAGTTTTCAGAGTGGTTGCGCTTTTGGTCCACAACCTTGGTGAAATACTTGCCGCAGCTGGCCGCAATGCTCCGGCCAAGCTCCAGGGTAATGGCCCCGGAGAACTTCATCCCCTCTAAAAGCTGGGAAAACTGCTCCAGGAAGGACGCCTCCGCAAAGGGCTCCCCCTGGAAATAGGACACCGGGAAGCCCGGGCCGAATTCCAGCTCCTTGGCCTGATAGCCGTATTGGTCATACAGCGTTTCCAAAAAGAGGTCTACCGCAGCCAGCTCCCGCTTTAACCGCTTGATGGAGGATTTCTGGGTCCCGGAAAAGTACTGGATCCCCCGGATATCCAAATACGCGGAATCCCCATGCGCTGCGAGGATGCCCCGGATCTCGGCTTCGTCCAGGCCGAACTGGTTTCCGCTGGTGAGCCGCAGCAGGACGGGCAGTTTCTTTTTGGCTTTGGCCGCCGCCTCATGCAGGATGGAAAACTGGGTCATGGATTCCACCGTATAGACCCCCCCGTCCTCCCCCTGGGAAATCAGCCGGCGCATCAGGGACGGCTCCTTATACACCCCGGAAATCACAAACTTTTCCCAAGGGAGCCGCAGTTTCCGGCAGATCTCCAGTTCCCCGGGGGAACAGATTTCAAAGCGGTCCACCAGCCCGCCCATTTCCTTTAAAATAAACGTGTTGGCCTTAACGGCATAACAGAGGCGGACCCGGCTGGGAAGGGCCTGCCGCAGCGTCTGGACCCGACGCCGCAGCTGGCCGGCGTCGAAGAGATACAGGGGCGTGCCCTTCTTTTCCAGCAATTCTTTCAGCTGTCTGTCATTCATTTTTGGCTCCTCCTTTCCAGCAGGCTTTTCCTGTCTATTTTCCCGTTTTTGGTCAGCGGGAATTCTGTCAGATGGTACAGCGCGCCCGGCACCATATAAACGGGAAGCTGGGTTCTCAGCTGCCTGTGAAGCTCCTTTTTGTCCAGGCCGCCGGTATAGAAACCGTACAGCTTTTGTTTTTGCCCGTCAAACACACAGCAGCAGCGCTGGACGCCGGGCAGGTTGGAAACGGCCCTCTCGATTTCTTCCAGCTCAATGCGGTGCCCCATATGTTTGATTTGGAAGTCCTTCCGGCCGCAGAAAACCAGCTCGCCGTCCCCGGTGTACTTCCCCATGTCCCCGGTGCGGTATATGCGCTCCGGATACCAGGGGTTCAGGGGGTTCTGCACAAAGGCCGCCGCCGTCTGCTCCGGGGCCCGGTAATAGCCCAGGGCCAGGGCCTTTCCCCGGACGCAGATCTCCCCCTCGGTCCCGGGCTGGGAGACCCTCTCGCTGCCTGGGCCCAGCAGGAACACATCCTTATTGGGGAAGGGCCGTCCAATGGGGATCCCCTCCTGATAGCCGCGCCCTCTTTCCAGCACGTGATAGGTGCAGTTGCAGGTAATTTCCGTAGGGCCGTACAGGTTGACAAACTGGGCCTCCGGCAGATGCTCCATCCATACCCGCAGATGCTTCAGCGGCATGACCTCGCCGCTGAAAAGGATCTTGCGCACCGCCTGCGGCCGCCTGTAATCCAGCCCGTGGAAGGTGCTGATAAGGCAGAGGGCGGAAACCGCCCAGATCATGGTGGTAATTTCCCGGTCGCACAGCCAGTCCAGCAAGTCCTTGGGCCGGGAAAAAAGCGGCTTGGGGATAATGGACAGGGTGGCGCCGGTTTTCAGGGCAGAATAAATGTCTTTGACGGACACGTCAAAATCAAAGGGCGCCTGGTTGCCGATGACGTCGTCCTCCCGAATCTGGAAAAGCGCCGTAAAGGTATTGATAAAATCTATCACCGAGCCGTGGCTGACCACCACCCCTTTGGGGACGCCGGTTGAACCGGAGGTGAACATCCCATAGAGGGGGTCCGTATCCACCATGCGGCTGCGCACGCCGGCCAGGGCGTCTTCCCGGATGGGGCCCTCCCCCAGTTCTTCCGCCAGCAGGACGGCGGCGGAAGGGAAAATTTCCTGTGCAGCCGCCCGGTGCTCTTCATCGGTCAGGATGTATGGGGCCTGGAGGATGTCCTGGATCTGCCGGAGCCTGGCGGGAGGCAGCTCCGGGTTCAGGAGCACATAAAACCCGCCGGCATAAACGATTCCGCAACACGCCTGCAGGCAGGCGCTCCCCTTTTCCATA
>CALXVN010000091.1 GCA_944392085.1 uncultured Clostridia bacterium
CGGTGCCCTTCTGCGTGGCGGGCTATTCCTGCCAGCTGCGGGAAGGCGGCCGTCTGGCGGACATCGCCCCCACCATGCTGCAGATCCTGGGCCTGCCCCAGCCGGAGGAAATGGACGGCAAGAGCCTGATCCAGTAAGATTCCTCCCGTCATACAACGCAAAAATCCCCGGAGCCCGAAAGCCCCGGGGATTTTCTGTTATCCTCCATTATAAAAAGCGGCTCTGTTTTCAAGAGCCGCTTTTCTTTTGATAATATTGGAAATCAGGAAAGCAGAGCGTATCTGTGACTGCGAGCAATCTACGATTGCCGGCAATTTATGAACGCCTGTAAAAAGGGCCCGGAAATCCGGGCCCTCTGCATTTCTCAGGTTTTTTAAGGCGCTCAGGAATCCGCCTCTACCGGCGTGCCGTCAATGAGCCGCTGGAACATGGCCTGGCAGTCCTTGTAGTAGTCCACATCGCCTGCGTTATTCTCGAAGTTGGTTCCGTCGATCATTCGCAGCGCCATGTAAAAAGAGCTCATATAGTCCTGCACTTCTTCTTTGGAAAGGGAATTGACGGAAAGGTCCATGGCGGTCAAGCCCTTGCAGTCGCTCCAGGCTACCCGCATATTCTCATAATCGGAAGCATCCTCCGGGGGGGTGGAACCGTCGGTATACGCAAAGAAACCGCCCTGATTTTGCATCCATTCAAAGCTATCCCCATTGATGAGATAAATCACGCTGGTAAATTCGCTGGCGTCCCCCATCAAACGCACGCTGTTGGCTTCCTGCACTTGGGGATCCGCGCTGGAATCCCCGATAGGATAGGTGACCACTTGTACTTCCACCTGTCCGTCGCCGTTCCGATCCTCCCCGTAGGGCGCCAATTCCGCTTCCAGGGCATTGGCCATATCCTCAGAATACAGTCCGCCCACCACCGCAATGGTATAATCCGGCGCAGTCTTGGATAAAAGGGAATAAATCAGGCCGCCCGCCAGGGCCACCAGCAGCACCCCTACAATCACATGTACCTTATGGTAGAACCACCAGTTGGCGCGTTTTTCTTTTGGGGTTTTCGGAACGATCTCGTTGGCATGGATGGTATCCTCTTCTCCGTCGAGAAACAAATGCTCTCTGGGCATGGGCTTCACTCCTTCGTGTGTTTATGAAATCCTGCTTTTTTCTGTATTTTGCTTAAAAATTATCATATCAGATTCCCCCTCTTTTTTCAATACTTCTGCGGCGGACACCATCCCCAGGAATTCTCAGCGCCCATGGGGCCGGGCAGCCGCTTTTTTCTTGACAAAGGCCCTTGGCCGGTTGTATAATACCTAAGAAAAATTTGAATCCAAATGGGCAACGGCGTTCATGATGTCTCAGGGGGTGTGCCCCCTTTTTTGCGGGGCAGGACATGGATGCCGTTTTTTGGAGGGCATTTTTGGCAAAAATCTCCTGCCCGCAGCAAAGGAGCGTGTGAGAAGACAGGAACAACCGAAGCATTTGGAGGGCGCTGGTTTTCCGCGCCTGGAAAACGGAGGGAGCAAAAAATGACCAAGTATATTTTTGTCACGGGAGGCGTGGTCTCCGGATTGGGAAAGGGGATTACCGCTGCTTCTTTGGGCCGGCTGCTCAAGGCCCGGGGCCTGAAAGTGGCCGCCCAGAAGCTGGACCCCTATATCAACGTGGACCCCGGCACCATGAGCCCCTATCAGCACGGGGAAGTGTATGTGACCGAGGACGGCGCGGAAACCGACCTGGACCTGGGCCACTATGAGCGCTTCATCGACGAGGACCTGAACCAATTTTCCAACCTGACCACGGGCAAGGTCTATTGGAACGTGCTGAACAAGGAGCGCCGGGGCGAATATCTGGGAGAAACCGTGCAGGTCATTCCCCACATCACCAACGAAATCAAATCCTTTATCTACAGCGTGGGCAAGAAAACCCATGCCGATGTGGTCATTACGGAAATCGGCGGCACCACCGGCGACATTGAGAGCCAGCCCTTCCTGGAAGCCATCCGTCAGGTGGGCCTGGAAGTGGGCCGGGAAAACGCCCTGTATATCCATGTGACCCTGGTGCCCTTCCTGCGGGGCTCCGACGAGCACAAGACCAAACCCACCCAGCACTCCGTCAAGGAGCTTCAGGGCATGGGCATCCACCCGAGCATCATCGTGCTGCGCTGCGACGAGCCTCTGGAGGAATCCATCTTCCGGAAGATTGCCCTGTTCTGCAACGTAAAGCCCGACTGCGTCATCGAAAACCTGACCCTGCCTGTGCTCTATGAAGCGCCCATGATGCTGGAAGGCCATCACTTCTCGGATATTGTGTGCCGGGAGCTCCACATTGACGCCCCGGCGCCGGACCTGACAGAATGGGAGGACATGCTCTCCCGGATGAAGAACCCCAAAACCCAGGTCACCATTGGGCTGGTGGGGAAATACATGCAGCTTCACGACGCGTATCTCTCCGTAGCCGAGGCCCTGCGCCACGCCGGCTATGGCCTGGGGGCCAGCGTTACCATCCGCTGGATTGACTCCGAGGCCATTACCCCGGACAATGTGGCCCAAACCCTGGAAGGCTGCGACGGCATTGTGGTGCCCGGCGGGTTTGGCAGCCGGGGCATTGAGGGCATGGTGGAGGCCGCCCGCTACTGCCGGGAGAACAATCTGCCCTATCTGGGCATCTGCCTGGGAATGCAGATTGCCGTGATGGAGTTTGCCCGCCACGTCTGCGGCATGGAGGACGCCAACTCCGGGGAATTTGACGAGGTCTCCAAGCACAAGGTCATCGACTTCCTTCCCGACCAGTATGCAGGCATCGAAAAGGGCGGCACCCTGCGCCTGGGCGCCTTCCCCTGCCAGATTCAGCCCGGCACCCAGATGCACCGGGCCTATGGCGCGGAGCGCATCTCCGAGCGCCACCGCCACCGCTATGAATTCAACAACGAGTTCCGGGAGGCCCTGGAAACAGCCGGCCTGTGCATCAGCGGCACCTCCCCGGACGGCTATATTGTAGAGACGGTAGAAATCCCTGAAAACGACTTTTTCATCGGCGTGCAGTTCCACCCGGAATTCAAGAGCCGGCCCAACCGGGCCCATCCCCTGTTCCGCAGCTTAGTGGAAACCGCGCTGCATCATAAGGAGGAATCTCATGAGGCAATTTGACCGCAAACTGATTTTGGAGGACGGCAGCCAGTGGCCGGGCTACGGCTTTGGCGGCGACGGCCACCGGGTGTGTGAGCTGGTGTTCAACACCTCCATGGTGGGGTATCAGGAAATCATCTCCGACCCCTCCTACGCCGGGCAGATCATCGTGATGACCTACCCCCTCATCGGCAACTACGGCATCACCGACGAGGACTATGAAAGCCGCCTGCTGGCCCTGGGGGGCCTGGTGGTCCGGGATTACAACGATATGCCCTCTAACTTCCGCTATACCAAGACCCTCTCGGAAACCCTGGCCGAGGGCAAGATTCCCGGCATCTCCGGGGTGGACACCCGGGCCCTGGCCAAGCGCATCCGGGACGGCGGCAACCAAAAGGCCGTGATTACCGACATCAACACCCCCCTGGAAGAAGCCCTGGCCCTGGTGCGGGAAACGCCTCTGAGCACCCGCCAGGTGGCCTCGGTGAGCTGCAAAAAGCAGTGGTATGCCCGCACCTCCAACCACCGGTTCAACGTGGCCGCACTGGACTGCGGCATGAAGTCCGGCATTGTCAAGGAGCTGAACCGCCACGGCTGCAACGTGACCATTGTGCCCTACTCCATCACCGCCGAGGAAATCGACTTTATGAAGCCCGACGGCGTGTTCCTGTCCAACGGCCCCGGCGACCCGGAAAATGTGCCGGAGGTCATCGAGCTGGTGCGCCGGCTCCGGGGCAAATACCCCATTTTCGGCATCTGCCTGGGCCACCAGATCCTCTCCCTGGCCTATGGCGCCAAGACCTATAAGCTGAAGTTCGGCCACCGGGGCGGCAACCACCCGGTGAAAAACCTGCTCACGGACAAAATCGAGATTACCTCCCAGAACCACGGCTATGCGGTGGACCGGGACAGCCTGGCCGGCACCGGCTTGGAGCTGACCCATGTGAACCTGCTGGACAACACCGTGGAAGGGGTGCGCTGCGTGGAGGACCGGGCTTTCAGCGTCCAGTACCACCCGGAGAGCCGCCCCGGCCCCCAGGACAGCCGGTATTTGTTCGACACGTTTATCAATCTGATGGAGGAGGCCGCCCATGCCAAAGAGAACTGATTTGCACAAGATTATGGTCATCGGCTCCGGGCCCATTGTCATCGGACAGGCTGCGGAATTCGACTATGCCGGCACCCAGGCCTGCCTGGCCCTGCGGGAAGAAGGCTATGAGGTGGTGCTGGTGAACTCCAACCCCGCCACCATTATGACGGACACCACCATTGCCGACAAGGTGTATATGGAGCCCCTGACCCTGGAATACCTGGCCCGCATCTGCCGCCACGAGCGCCCCGACGCCATTGTCCCCAGCCTGGGGGGCCAGACGGGCCTGAACCTGGCCATGCAGCTGGCCAAAAAAGGCGTGCTGGAGGAGTGCGGCATCGAGCTGCTGGGCTCCGACGCCAAGAGCATTGAGGAGGCCGAGGACCGGGATTTGTTCAAGGAGCTGTGCCTGCGCATTGGCGAGCCGGTAGTGCCCTCTGAAATCACCTTCAGCGTGGAGGAGGCCCTGAAGGCCGCCCACGAAATCGGCTACCCGGTGATTCTGCGCCCGGCCTTCACCCTGGGCGGCACCGGCGGCGGCTTCGCCAACAACGACGAAGAGCTGGCCGAAATGATGAAGCACGCCCTGGCCCTGTCCC